>JASHPF010000403.1 GCA_030038295.1 Streptosporangiaceae bacterium | reverse complement strand
GCGCGCCGCCTCGGCCGCGGCCGCCAGGTCGCCGCGCTCGAACAGCGCCAGCGCCCGCGCCCCTGGCACCGCCACCAGCCGCACCGGCGCGCCGAGCTCGTCGGCCCGGGTCGCCGCGGCCGCCTCGCGCTCGACGGCCGCGTAGTCGCCGACATAGGCGTAGCCGCGCAGCAGCACGACCACCGCCGCGCTGACCCACTCGTCGGTGCTTCTGGATTCCTCGGCGTTCGCGCGAGCGGCGAGCACCTCCCGTATCGCCTCGGCCGGCTGACCGACGAGCCAGTGCCGGAAGGCCCGTGCGGCCGCCAGCCTGGCGGCCAGCCGCGAGCCGGGCTCGATCGCCAGCGGGCTCCGCTCGGCCAGGCGTAGGTACTCGGTGCCGCGCGTGACGTCGCCCGACAACAGCAGGTCGGCCGCCAGGCCGAGCAGCCGCTCGGGCGCGTCAGCGAGCAGCGCCGGGTCGATTTCGCCTAGTTCCAGTGGCGCGGGCATGGCGGGGTCTTTCATGAAGTCGGTCACCACGCGGTCCTGCAGCAGCGCGAGCGCGCGGTCCGCCTGTCCCGCGGCCAGGAAGTGGCGCGCCGCCCGACGGGCGTCCCCGGCGAACTCGAGCCATTCGGCTGCCCGTCGCTGCAGCTGCCGGTAGCGGTCCCGGTTCCTGGCCTTCAGCTCCGCCCGCAGCACGTGCCCGATGAGCGGGTGGTAGCGGAACCTGGCGTGGTCGTCGTCCAGCGCCACCAGGAACAGATGGGCGGCGCGGATGCGCCGCAGCACCGCCTCCGCATCCGGCCTGCCGGTCACGGCCGCGCACGCGTCCGCGGTCACGTCCTCGAGGATCGAGGTGTCGAGCATGAACTGGGCCTCCTCGACCGGCTGACGGTCGAGGACCTCGCCGACGAAGTACTCCGCGATCGGCTGACCGCGGACATCTAGTGCCCTGGCCTTGTGCGCGGGCCCGCCCGAGTCGCGCAGCGACAGCGCCGCCATCTGGAGCGCCGCGGCCCATCCCTCGGTGCGTCGGTGGATGTCGGCCAGCCCGGCGGGGTCGACCTCAACGCCGAAGTTCGCGAGCAGCTCACCGCACTCAGCGAGCGAGAATCCGAGGTCGCCGTCGCGTAGCTCACAGAGCTCACCGGTCATCCGCAGCCGCTGCAGCCGCATGGCGGGGTCAAGCCTGGTCGCCAGCACGAGCTGTGCAGCCTCCGCAGGCCAGCACTGCACCAGCTCGGTCATCCGCGCGCACACGGCGGCCGACGCGTGCTGGAAATCATCGATCACGATCGCCGAGCCGGCCGGCAGCAGCGGCGCGTCGTTGGCGATCGACGCGGTCACATCGGCGGACACCACGCCGTCACCCGACAACAGGCCGTCCGCATCGGCGCCGAAATCAGCCGCGAGCAGCCGGGCCGCCTCGATGAAGCCGGCCCAGAACCGGACGGGGTTGGCGTCCGCGTCGTCGCACGCCAGCCACGCCGTCGTCGCCGCCGCCCGGCCGGCGGCCCAGGCTGCCAGCAGGACGCTCTTGCCCGATCCGGCCGATCCGGCGACGAGCGTCAGCCGCTGGCCAGTGCCCGCCGTGAGCCGGTCCTGCAGTCTGGGTCTGGTGACGAGGGTGCCGGGCAGGGCGGGCGGGCGGAACTTGGCCGCGGCGAATCGACGGCTGGCCGAGACGGCGCAGCCCGCCATCGTCTCGCTCGCCATCACCGGTCCCCCGTGTCCCCCGCCCCCGCGAGGCTGGCCACTGCCCTCTTCCGACACTGTAGGCGCGGCGCGGCGCGCGCCCGCCGCCGGACCCGGTTCACCCACGCCGGGGTGATGACCTGGTGCGAGCCGACCGCCCAGACTGACTGCGAGACGAGACTGCGAGGGCTGATCGGTGGTGCACAGGCAAACGTACGAGATCGTCTTCTCCGGTGAGGCCGGCTCCGTGCTGCGCGCCGAGTTCGACGACTGCGAGGTCAGCGTGGCGCCGGGGATGACCACGCTGCGCGCCGACGTACCGGATCAAGCGGCCCTGTCCGGGCTGCTGCAGCGCGTCACCGGCCTCGGACTGGAGATCATGCAGGTGCGGGTCGTGGCGGCCCGCTGAGCCGGACGGCGGCATGCTGCACGTGCGCGTCGTGAGCCCGGTGGGGCTCACCGGCCGGCTCACCCACGAGCTAGCCGGCGACGTCGGCGTCGTTAACCTGGTGGTGCACCCGTCAGCCGCCTCGTGCCCCGACGGCGATGCGCTGGAGTTCGACCTCATAAGCGGGTCCGCCAATCGTGTCCTGCAGCGGCTGCTCGACTTCGGCCTGGACCGCACCAGCTCGGTGATGATCGAACAGGTCGACGCCACGATCGCTGATCCGGCGGAGCATCCGGGCTGGCGCCCGCGGCGACACGGCGAGCGGGCTCCGGTCTGGCAGGTCATCGAGGCGAGAATCCGGGGGGACGCAGAGTATGCGCCGAGTTTCTTCGCTCTGCTGGTATTCGCCGGGCTGATTGGCGCCTGCGGCATTCTCACGAATTCGTCGATTCTCATCGTGGGCGCAATGGTCGTCGGTCCGGAGTACACCGCGATCGCCGCGGTCGCCCTGGGGCTGGACCGCAAGGACGGCACGGCCGTCCGCACGGGGCTGGTTGTGCTGCTAGCCGGGTTCGTGCTGGCGATCGCGGTCACGCTGGTGTTCGCGCTGTGCATCCGCTGGTCTGGCCGTACTCCGCACGCATTTCTGCACGGCATCCGGCCGGTCTCTGACCTGATCAACTCGCCGAACCTGTTCTCGGTCGTCGTTGCCGTCGTGGCCGCTGTCGTCGGCGTGGTGTCCATGACGCTGGCGAAGGCCGGAGCGCTGATCGGCGTGTTCATCTCCATCACGACCATTCCGGCCGCGGCCGACATCGCGGTATCGGTGGCCTACCAGAGCTGGAGCGAGGCTCTCGGCTCGGTCGAGCAGCTGCTGCTGAACGTGGGCGTGCTCGTGATTGTCGGGGCGCTGGCGATCCGCGGCCAGCGACTGATCTGGCGCTCTGCCTCGCCCGGGCCGTTACGCAGCCAGCCGACGCCGCCACATCGCCTCGAACCAGCCCCCGGCCCGGACAAGCTGCGCATAGCTGCCGCGCTCCCGCACCCGGCCGCGGTCGAGCACCACGATCTCATCAACCTGATCAAGCCCGTCCAGCTCGTGCGTGATGAGCAGCGTCGCGCGCCCGGCCGTGACCGCGAGCAAGTCCGCCATCAGCGCGCGGCGCGTCGCCGGCTCCAGGCTCGCGGCCGGCTCGTCGAGCACCAGCAGCGCCGGGTCGGCTAGCAGCGCGCGGGCCAGCGCGAGCCGCTGCCGCTCGCCGCCGGATATCGCGGCTCCGTGCGCACCAACCGGCGTGTCCCAGCCGGCCGGGAGCGACCGGATCCACGGCAGCAGCCGGGTCCGGTCGGCCGCGTCGGCCAGCTCGTCGTCGGTCGCCGCCGGCCGCGCGAGGCGCAGGTTCGCGCCGATCG
This sequence comes from Streptosporangiaceae bacterium, assembly GCA_030038295.1. GTDB lineage: Bacteria > Actinomycetota > Actinomycetes > Streptosporangiales > Streptosporangiaceae > JAJYUU01. The sequence continues at coordinate 402 of JASHPF010000403.1, read as the reverse complement.
TCGTGTCGAACACGTGCGAGTCCTGCGGGCAGCCGCCGATCAGCCGGCGCACGTCGTCGGCCGCGTAACCCGCGAGATCCTGACCATTGAGCGTCGCGGTGCCGCTCGTCAGGTCGCAGAAGCGGAGCAGCACGGCCGCCACCGTCGACTTGCCGGCCCCGTTCGGCCCGACCAGGGCTAGCCTCCGGCCGGGCTCCAGGTCCAGGTCAACCCCGTCGATCGCGAGCGGATCACCCGGCTGGTAGCGGACAGCGGCGGCACGCAGCGAGACGGTCACCGGCGCGACGGGCGGGGGCAGCGGCACGGCGGGCTCACGGACCGGGTCGGGTGCGTCGAGCACCGCGGTGATCCGCCGGGCCGACGCGCGCGCGTGGCCCACCTGCAGCGCGGCGGCGGGCAGCG
>JASHPF010000402.1 GCA_030038295.1 Streptosporangiaceae bacterium | reverse complement strand
CGTGCACGCGCTGGCCATACCGCTGATCACCAAGCCGGACGGGAGCAAGTACGGCAAGACCGAGGGCGGCGCGATCTGGATCAGCGCCGACCTGATGTCGCCGTACGCGTTCTACCAGTTCTGGCTCAACGTGTCCGACGCCGAGGTCCCCGGCCTGCTACGGGTGTTCAGCTTCAGGTCCTGTGAGGAGATCGAGGCCCTTGAACGCGAGAGCGCCGAACGGCCCGCCGCCCGGATCGGCCAGCATGCGCTGGCCGAAGAGCTCACCACGCTGGTGCACGGCGCGGATGAGTCCCGCCGTGCGGCTGCCGCCAGCCGGGCTGGGTTCGTATTCGACCAGGCTTATCTAGCGCAGCTAGACAAGCCGGCCTGGGAAATTATGTTTAGTGAACTACCGCACGCCGAACGTCCGGCGAGCTTGCCTGCGAGCGACCCATCACATGGCGGCCCTCCGGCGACCATGCTCGACCGGGCTCCTTCCGTGCCCGGGCAGGCAGCTTCGCCCCATGGGGCCAGCACTTTCTCTAGCGCCGTGCAGTCCATAGACACGCCATCCATAGCGAGCCTCATGGTGAGCGCTGGGACCGCGCCTACACTTTCCGCTGCACGGAGGGCGATTGCCGAAGGCGGCGTCTACCTGAACAACAAGCGGGTCACATCAATTGACGCAGTTCTCGGACCCGACGATCTGTTCTACGAACGCTACGCGCTGCTGCGTAGGGGGAAACGCACTACTGCCGTAATCAGCTGGCCGATGGCTAGCGAGGCAAGCAGATCAGGCAAGGAGCGCTGAGGGCGCATCCGAGCCCATACCTTTATCGTAAACATTCAGCCTCTTGTTGGCGGTCTGACTTTCTGACGACACCTGCCAGCGGTGCGGGTCAGCGGCGTAGCATCAGCCGCAGGGCGGATGCCCGCAGGCAGGCATGGATCCTGTCTGGAGCTGGCCGGCAGGCCAGCCCGGGCGGGGCGGCCAGGCAACGGTCATGCGGGGCGGAGGCACAGCGATGAAGACTGGTACCCGGCCGGCGAAAGTCGCCGCCGGCGTCTACCGGGTTGTGAGGGGAACCGGCAAGTCCAACGTCTACTTGGTGCGGTCCGGCTCGTCGTGGGTGCTGATCGACGCCGGGTGGGCGCACCAGGGCGCGGTGATCAAGAGCAGCGCCGAGATGGTGTTCGGGGCGGACACGCCGCCAGCAGCGATCCTGCTGACCCATCTGCACCCCGATCACGCGGGCTCGGCCGCTGAACTGGCGCGGGCCTGGACCGTGCCGGTCTATGTCCACCCGGACGAATTGCCGCCACCGGGCGGCAAGCTGGCCTATACCGACCCGCTGGGCCGGGTCATCGAGCCTTTCGCGCGGTTCCTGCCGGCCGGGGAATTCGGGGCATGCCTGCGTATCGCGGTTGCTTTCGACCCGGGCGCGGGCGTCCCCGGGCTCCCGGACTGGCAGTGCATTCCCACCCCCGGGCATACGCCCGGCCATGCCAGTTACTTCCGTCCGGCAGACGGGGTGCTGATCACGGGTGATGCTCTGCTGACCGTGAACGCCAGGTCCCTGTGGGGCGCGCTGCCCGGGCAGCATCAGGTCTCCGGCCCGCCGCGAATCTCTACCTGGGACTGGGCAGCGGCCACCAGGTCCATCGGGCGGCTAGCCGACCTCGAGCCGCAGGTGCTGGCACCCGGACATGGAACGCCCATGACCGGGGCGACGACGCCGGCAGCGGTCCGTGCTTTTTCGGACAGGCTGGCCGCCGGACCGGCGGCGGCCGGGTTGCTCAGGCCCGTCGACTACGGCAGCCGTATCCGCTACCGCCGTCCGCCCGCGATGTACGCGCGGCTGCAATGGCTTGGGCCACCGATCGTCGCCGCGGGGCTGGGTCCGCGCAATGTGATCGTCCTCGAGGTTCCCGGCCGCAACACCGGTGACATCCACCGCACGACCCTGGTCCGGGCCGACTGCGATGGCGGCCACTACCTGGTGGCCCTCGCGGGCGAGTCGGAGTGGGTCCGCAATGTACGCGCGGCCGGCGGGCGGGTGGTAATCGGCCCTAGGCACCGGCACGCTGCCCAGCTGGTCGAAGTGCCGCCGCAGCAGCGGGCTCCCGTCATCCGGGCCTACCTGCAGCGGTCCGGCAGGCAGCCTGGCTCCAAGATCGCAGCTAGCGAGGCCCGGCACTACTTTGGCGTCAACGCCGACCCAACGCTCGAAGATCTCAGCGAGATCGCGCCGTACTACCCGGTCTTCCAGATCGTCGGTGACGCGCCTCGGCCCACGGAGCGATGATGCGCGATATCGCATCACCCCGTCCGCAGCTCCGCAGCGATCTCCGCCGCCCACGCGTCGATGGCCTGCCAGTCGCGGAAGTCGCCGGCTGGCAGGGCGTCCCGCGCGGCAGGCATGTGGTGGACGAACCGCTCACCGAGACCGACCGGCCGCGCGTCCGGGTCGTAGGCGCCGAAGAAGACCTGCTCACCCCGCGGATGCAGGAGCTTCGTGAGTTCATCGAACTCCTTCGGCCTGGTGGCCTCCAGGACGTTCTTTCCGTCCTTATCTACCAAGTCGGTGCCGAGCGGCCCGCTGCTGAACAGCCACACCGGCCGTGCCTCGAGTTGTTTGCGGTGCCGCCGGGCGAACGTGACGGCTGGCTTCAGCCAGTGAAACATGTACGCCGCGCCGCCGAGGACCACGGCGTCGTAGGGCTCGACCGCCTTGACCTCCTCGACTGGCTTGGCCTCGGCTGACAAGCCGTCCGCCGTGAGGGCGGCAGCGACCCGTTCGGCGATCCCGGCAGTGGCGCCGTGTCGCGTGGCGTAAGCAACGAGGACTCGCATGGGCATCTCCTCTGGTGAAGGGCAGACCTGCGCGCTCCGCGCGTGGCGGAGCGGCACGTGATGCCACCGCCCAGGCCGGCCCAGCTCCTGAGGGGCTGGGCACTGCTTGCAGTTTCGGCGGCCACTCCGAGCCCTTCCAGGGCCGAAAGTCACCGATCGCACGAAGAGGCGCTGGTCGGTGGCTCAGTCCTCCGAGCTGGACGCCGGCAAGTGCGCGTACGTCCGGCTGCGTCTGCCATGATCTGCTGGTGGACCAGCGCATCAGCGTTGTGACGCTCGGCGTCAGCGATCTTGCCCGGGCCCGTTCGTTCTACGAGGGGCTCGGCTGGCGCAACGCACAGCAGCCCGACGATGAGGTCTGCTTCTTCCAGGCTGGGGGAATGGTCTTCGGACTGTGGACAGCGCTCGGCGGTCACGGTGCTCCCGGGATCGAGCTCGCCCACAACGTCGGCTCGCCCGAGGAGGTCGGCGCCGTCCTGGCCGAGGCCGAACGGGCCGGCGGTACCGTCCTGCGCCCGGCCGCCCGTGCAGAGTGGGGCGGCACGTCCGGGGCCTTCGCCGATCCCGACGGCTATGTGTGGGAGATCGCGCACAATCCCGGCTGGACACTCGGCGAGGACGGCAGCGTGCGAATCTAGCCGCCGAGGGCCGCTAGTCAGCCAGACAGGAGGATCATGGCGAACCAGCAGTCGCCGGGCCCGCTCGGATCTGACGTGGCGGTCACCCACATCTTGGTGGTCACCGACCCGGCGCGGTCGCGCGATTTTTGGAGCGACGTCCTGGGCGCCGAACTCTACCGCGAGTACGGCGGAACCAGCGTGGTCATGCGACTCGCCGGCACCTGGCTGCTGCTGGTCAGCGGGGGCAGCCCGACCGCTGACAAGCCCACCGTGGTCTTCCAGCCGCCTGCCGACGCCGACCAGGTCAGTCACGCCATGACGCTGCGCGTGGCTGACTGCCAGGCAGCGTATGAGGCGCTGCGCTCCAGAGGCGCCGCGTTCCTCACCCCGCCGCATGACTGGGGCGCTGAGATCCGCTGCTTCCTGCGAGACCCCGACGGCCACCTCGTAGAGATCAGCCAGTCAAAAGCCAGCTGACGGCCGCAGAAGCCGAGGGGTGTCGATTCGACGCGAGTGCGTTCGTGGTGAAGATGAGCGGCAGCCGTCTGGGCTGCCGGTGAGCAGAGGAGCTTGAGATGGCGCTGTACCTGATCGCCTTCAACGACGAGTGGGTGCCCGACCTCACGCTGGAGGAGCTGCGCGAGAGGGGCACGTCCGCCAGAGCCTTGATCGAGGAGATGACGGACGCCGGTGTCTTCGTCTTCAGCGACGGCGGTCTGGACGCGTCGACCGTCGTGTGCAGCGTCGACCCGAGCAGCGGCTCGCCGGTCTTCACCGACGGGCCGTTCGCCGAGACCAAGGAACACCTCGGCGGTTTCGCGGTCGTCGATGTCCCCGACGACGCCGAGGCACGGTATTGGGCCGGCCGGATCGCGGTCGCGGTCGGCTGGCCGCAGGAGGTGCACCGCTTCCCGCATCGCATGGGTTGAGCACTGACACGCGGCCCGAGGCTGCTCTTGACCGGGATGCTCTGATCGGCGTGGCCGAGCGGAGGGAGATCGCGAGAGCGGCAGAACCGCCGGCCTGCCGTTTACGTGACTGGTCAGACTGCTCCGAGGACAGTACCGACGCGGCGACCGCGAGCTGGATAACTGCCGTCGGGGAGACGGCTTCGATGAGTTTCGGCGGCCTGCTGCTGACCGGGCTTGACCTGCGGGAGCGGTTCGGCGGATGCACCGGAATCGAGGCGCTGGGATGCCCGGCCGCCCGCTCTGGGCGGTGACGGCGGTCGCTGAGCCCGAGAGCGCCGCTGCTGCCGTGACTCACGCATCACCGCCCCGGTCAGGGTCAGCATCCCGATGTCGGTGAGGGTGAGTATGAACAGGGATAGCAGCATCCCTTTCGCGTTCGCGCTGTCACCACCGAGCTTGTGGCCGATCAGCACGACCATCCACAAGGCTGCTGTCAGCAGGGTCAGCCCCGTGATCACAGCGACGACCCCCGGCTTGATGTCCGTGCTCCCCGGCGGCCGAGTCGTTGTCCGGGCAGGCTTGCGCGGCGGCTGGGCTCGGTCGAGCCAGGCAGGGAGATCGGCGGTAACCGCGGCCAGGTCAGCGTAGGTCCGCGACGCAAACGCCTGCCCCACCCGCTCATCGAGCTCACCCTTGGCCAGTCGCCCCTGCACGAACGCGGTTTTGAGCGCGTCGATCACCTGTTCGCGGTCGGCATCGGACGCCCGCAGATGGCCAAGGCCCGCCGTGACTGCGGTCAACTCGTCTCTGGGCCCTGTCGTCACCGGCGCTTCCTTCCGAGCAGAAATGTGGGGCAAGAGTAGCGCGGTCGCCCTCGGGTGGTCCGCCTGACGGCGGGTTACCGCCGACTAGCCGGAGGTAATCGTCAGCGTGAGCGGCCCTCCTGGGACCGGGGTCCCGGTCGGTGTCCCGTAGAAGCTGGTCAGGCCGGCGGCATCGATCAGCTCGAAACCGACGGTGTACGTGCCCGGCGCGAAGCCCGCTCCTAGCTGGAAGAGAAGCGTGACGTTTCCCGTCAGGGTGGACGGGACGCCGCCGTAGCTGACCTCGCCGCCACTGCCGGAGGAGTCATAGAGGAAGACGGCGAACCCGGTAACGGGCGCCACCGGATCGTCGACGGTTACCGTGACTGTGTCATTCACGGAAGAAGTCGGGGAGGACACCAGCGACGTGTACGCAAGCGACGCCGCGGTGGCCACCGGCGGGGTCGTGTCCGGCTCCTGGGTGATAGTGACGCCCGGGTCGGGCGCCCCGTACTCCGAGCCGTACAGCGCAACGTCGCCTGCTCCATCGACGACGGCTATGCCGGTTATGCTGCACGTCGCGACGTCCGGCGCCACATACACTGGCACGGAATAGGTTCCGTCGGCGTTCAGTGTCGGCGTGGAGCTGGCCCCTTCGCATTCCCCGTTAGCGCCGTCGACGTCGATCGCGCTCACACCGTCTCTGGCGCCGGCCACCGTCATGGTCAGCGTGGTCAACGCCGCGTTACCCCAGTCGTCAACAGGATTCGGATTCACGGCAAATCCGCTGGCCCGAAGGACCCTGTCTGCCGTCACCGTCACCGGCAGCTCGTTGAGGCCGCCATAGGTCACGGTGTTACCCGCGTTATCGGTAAGCGTGATTGCCGACACCGACCAGGTCCCGGCCGCAGCATTCGCCGGAATCGTGACCGTGGCACTGCAGAGAATGTCCTGGGTTCCGAATCCGATGCCCTGACCACAGACATCGAGGCCGTCGGCGATTGAGTACTCCGCGGCGAACGGCCCGAAAGCGACCTGCCCTCGTGGGCCGCTCAGCTCGACTATGCCCTCCCAGAACCCGGACTCTGGGTCGAGCACCTCCAGATAGTAGGAGATCGACGCGCTCGTCCCGTTGTCATAGAGGAAGGGCCTCTGACCAGGAGTCTCGAACGAGAGCTGGTCATAAGTGGGAGGCGTGGTGTCAGCCAGTTCGGTGGCGTTGAGCACGGCGTGGAAGCCGGTCAGCATGACGCCGCTGATATCGGCCGACGCACCAAGATCATCAGTAATGCTCACTGCCGAGACAACCCACCGGGCGGTCGTCGCGTGCGTGTACTGCGGCACATAGAACGTGTAGCTGAACGTGGCATCCTGCGCGGTTCCAGACCCATTTCCGGACACCTGGCCGGAGATGGCGCCGGTGAGGTCGAACGTAGCCGGGTAAGCCATCCCGATGTAGGCGCCTGGGTGCTGCCCTTCCTGGCGGATGTCAACCTCGCCAGCGATGTCGGTCGCGCTGGCATTGGAGTCGGTGACTGTCCAGGTCAATGTGGCCGAGCCGGTACCAGCGCTGGCGTCGACACTGGTGGGACTGAAGCTGAGCGCCGTTACCGCCAGATGGCCGCTGGCGGCCGCACGTGCGCTGGGCACGACCGCGGCCATCCCGATGACCGCGAGGAACGAGACGGATAAGACGAGGAACGAGCGGCCCCTGAGCGACATCTTTACTCCCGTACCATCCCCATTGTGTTGATTAGCAAATCAACCTGTACGAATTATCCGCCGCGAAGGGGACCCGGTCAATGCTGCACCGCGTGCACAGTCTCACGCCGTGACATGTTGATCTTGGTAAGCTCACAGCGGGAGGGAGCGGTCTCGTGAACCGTCGTGGCGTGACCTACGACACCGGGATGGTCTTCTATGGCCGGGGCGGAAAGGGGATTCCGACCCGCCCGAAGCTCGACCTCGCCATCGCGCAGCGCGAATTACAAATCGCGCGCGACGACCTGCACTGCAACGCCGTCCGTTTGATCGGGCGCGATGTTGACAGGCTGATGCACGTCGCTGAGCGAGCGCTCGCGCTCGGCCTTGAAGTATGGCTGTCGCCGGCGCTGTGGGGCCGGTCTCCCGATGAGACGCTCCGCTATGACGTCTCGGCGGCCGAGCGGGCCGAGCGGCTACGCCAGCAGCATCCCGACCGTTTCGTCCTTGTCCTCGGCAGCGAGCTGACGCTGATGATGCAGGGCATCGTGCCGGGAAGGGACTTCGCCGAGCGCACCCGCGAGGCATTCACCCAAGTAAAGGCGGGGGACCACGGTGCCAGCGACCGGCTCAACGACTTCCTCAGCCGTGCAAGCACAGCCGTCCGCGGCGCCTACCACGGGCCTCTCACCTATGCCTCGCTCATCTGGGAGGACGTGGACTGGGATCGCTTCGACCTGATCGGTGTCGACCACTACCGCGACGCACGGATCAAGGACCGCTACGCCGAAATGCTGCAACCACTTCTCGCACTCGGCAAGCCGGTCGTCAACACCGAGTTCGGAATGCGCACGTATCGAGGCGCCGAAAGCGACGGGACGCTCGGATTCGGCGTCGCCGACCAAGTGCGGGTTGGCCTGCACCACCTCCTCCCTTTCGTTGGCAGCTTCGTTCGCGAGCGTCTCAACGGGGACTACCTACGAGACGAGGCTATGCAAGCCCGCGAGCTCACCGATACCCTCAGGGCCCTCGACGCCGCGGGGGTCGATGGCGCCTTCGTTCACGAGTTTGTTACCGCGGCGGGCACGTTCAGCGAAAAGCCCCGCTACGACCTCGACATGAACGCCTTCGCCCTCGTCAAGACCTACCGACACGGCAGCGGAACAACCTACGCAGACATGAACTGGGAGCCCAAGCAATCCTTCCAGGCCATCGCCGACTATTACGCCGACCAGGAGCAACCATCACGCCACTAGGTTCAGAGCTGCTTCGGCATCGATGAGGAGCGGGCCAAGCCCGGCGGAGCCGGACGGCCCTGGGGTAGGCGCTACTCACGCCCAAGACGCGATAACCCGACCCACGCGGGATGGTGGCCGTCTGTGTCAGGACGGTGGCAGGGTGGACGTGTGCACGCTGCGCAGTTCATCCTCTATGTCGCCGACCAGGGCAGGGCCAGGGACTTTTACCGTCATGTCCTGGCCGCCGAACCGGTGCTGGATGTGCCGGGCATGACCGAGTTCGACTTGGGCGGGGCAACGCTGGGTCTCATGCCCACCGCCGACATGGAGGCGCTCTTGTGCGGCCAGATCCACGCGGGCGCCGGCCAGCGATGCGAGCTCTACCTTCGCCGGGCCGACGCCGCGGCCGCGCTGGCCCG
>JASHPF010000065.1 GCA_030038295.1 Streptosporangiaceae bacterium | reverse complement strand
CCAGGCGTCTGCAGGAGCGTGAAGAGATCCTGCATCGGCTCCTTGCCGCTGGCGATCGCCTCGAACTGCGAGGCGTACTTGCTCTTGGGGTTGTAGGCGATCACCATCTTGTTGCCAGCGTACTGGACGTACCAGTGCGTGAACTTGGGTTCGAGCGGGGTGATGTTGTCGCTGCCCACGCTCTCGAACACGTTCGCGTCCGGCAGTTCGCTCGCGGCGATCTCCGAGGACAAGGTGCCAGAGGCGCCGCTCGTGCCCAGGTACTTGTAGCCGGTCGTCTTCGTGAAGGCCGGGCCGACGACCGTCGTGTTGAGATACTGAAGCGACGACGCGTACGCGACGTTCGCGGTGCCAGACACCTTCGGGGCCGAGGTGCTGGGCGACGAGCTGCAGCCAGCGGCCGCGAGCCCGATGCTCGTGATTGCGAACAATGCGGCGACCTGGGCGCCGCGCCGGTTTCTGAGATCCACCATCCTCCCGACGATAGCTACCATTAGTTGCGGGCCGCAAGAAAGCTGGACAACAGCTGTGTAACGGCTCGGGATCCGTGGCGGCGCGGCGCTCAGCTTTGACAGAGGGGACGTTCAGCCAGTCCTCAGCACAATTCGCTTCGATAACGACGGCGGCCCCACCAGCTGCTGCGGCCTAGCATGGACACGGCAGGTTGACCCGTCGGACGCGCTGGCCCCGGACGCCAGGTGCCCGCACCCCGACCCGGCAGCCGCTGACCGCCGTGGCGCCCGTACCGGCTGGACAGGCGCGCCCAAGGATTGGAAGGACGCTGTGGCGAACCAGAACCGCCGTCCGGGCACCACTCAGACCGCGCGCAAGGGCTCGCAGCCGCGCCGCGGCCAGTCCACGGCAGGATCCGCTCGCAACTCCGTCCCGAGCGCCAAGCCCCGACCGCAGGCGGGCGGCGGGCCAGCCGCCAGCAGGGCGGCCACGGCCAAGGCGGCCGTTCCGGTCCGGGCCAGCACCGCATGGACGCCCCGCTGGCTGCGCGTGACGACGCTCGGGCTCTCGCTTCTCGGCCTCGCGCTGAGCATCTACCTGACAATCGCCCACCTGGCGGGCGCCGGCATCCTGGTCTGCAGCAGCAAGGGCCTGGTGAACTGTGAGGCGGTCACGACAAGCCCGGAGTCCAAGCTCTTCGGCATCTTCCCGGTGGCCGAGCTCGGGCTGGCCTTCTACTTCTTCATGACCCTGATCAACCTGCCGTGGGCCTGGCAGCCGGAATGGCGATGGCTGCCAGCCCGCGGCCCCCTTGCGGCGGATCGGCGGCGAGCCGTCGCGCTGGCCGCCTGGCGGATCCGGCTTGGCGCCATGATCGTCGGCGTGTTGTTCATTTTGTACCTGGTTTACACTGAACTCATCACGCTCAGGACGATCTGTCTGTGGTGCACCTACGTCCACATCACGACATTCGTGCTGTTCGTATTCCTCATCGCGCAGGCGGCTTTCTGGGGAAGTCCGGCGAGGGCGACTGCCGACGGTCGCGCTGGCAGCTCAGTCCGATAACCCACAGGTCCTAACAGACGCAGGCAGAGTACCCAGGAGTTCCCGATGAGCAAGGCCGCGAGGCTTCGCGAGAAGACCGCCCGAGAGCGGATTGCAGCACAGCAGGCCGCCGCGAAGCGCGCTGAGGCCCGGCGGCGCATGCTGATCTTCGGCAGCAGCATCGTCGTGGTCATCGCGGTCGTGGTCGGCCTCGTCGTCGCCTACAACCTGCGGAGCCCGTCGAGCAGCAGCACCGCTGGCGGCGTGCACGGTACGGTCCTGTCCGCCAGCACCGCCGCCGAGATCACGAGCGTGCCCGCCGCGACGCTCAATCAGATCGGCGGCGGGTCGATCCTCAGCTACCAGGGCACGGTCTATACCGGGCCACCCATCGTCAAGATCAGCGGCACGCGACTCACCAGCGACGGCAAGCCGGAGATGCTCTACATCGGCGCGGAGTACTGCCCGTACTGCGGCGCCATGCGCTGGGCGATGGCGGTCGCGCTGAGCCGGTTCGGCCACTTCACGACGCCGTTCCGCGGATTCCACTCATCGTCGACCGACGTCGACCCGAACACCCCGACGCTGACCTTCTATCAGGCGGGCTACACGAGCAAGTACCTGACCTTCGTCCCGGTCGAGAACGAGACCATCAGCGAGAAGCTCCTGCAGCCCACCACGTCCGCCCAGCAGGCAATCTGGCAGAAGTACGACACCCAGAGCGATGGCTACACCGGCTATCCGTTCGTCGACTTCGGCAACGAGACCGCCCTCAAGGGCCCGATCTACGATCCCGCCGTCCTCAAGGGCCTGACCTGGGCCCAGGTAGCCAGCGACCTGCACGATCCCTCGAGCCCGGTCGCCCGGGCGGCCGACGGCGCCGCCAACTACATCACGGCGGCGATCTGCCACATGACGGGCAACAAGCCTGGCTCGGTGTGCACGTCATCAGCGATCACGAGCCTGGAGTCGAGCCTCTGACCTGACCACGTCCGCAGCCGACCGGGAGCCGTTGCCGCCACGCTCGTGCGGCAGGGGCCGGGCTCAGGGCTCCGAATGCTCTCTGTAGTCTCGGGTGCGTAAGGCGTCACCGTCCGTAGTCGGACGTCATCCCGCCCAGGCAAAGGTCGATCGCGGTCATGAGCAAGGGGGAGCGCCCCGGGTCGCGGTCCGCGCGGGCGCGGATCGCGGCCCAGCAGGCAGACCAGCGGCGCAAGGACCAGCGGCGCCGCATGTTCGCCGTCGGCGGCGTCACCATCGCGCTGCTGGCCGTCATCGGCATCATCGTCGGCGCGCTGGTCAGCCACAGCTCGTCAGCCACGCCATCCGCGGGCCCGCAGCCCCTCCCGGCGGGCGTTCAGGCAGATCTGACGGTGCCGGCCAGCACGTTCGCCGCGGTCGGCATCGGCAGCTCGAGCACCCAGTACCTCAAGCACGTGACCGGCTCGGCGCTCACCTCCGGTGGCAAGCCGGAGATGCTCTACATCGGCGCCGAGTGGTGCCCGTACTGCGGGGCGGAACGGTGGGCGATGGCAACAGCGCTGAGCCGCTTTGGCAGCTTCTCGCCGCTGAAGGGGGTCCACTCGTCGTCGTCGGACGTGTACCCGAACACCGCGACGCTGACCTTCTACGGCGCCACCTATACGAGCAAGTACCTCGTCTTCACGCCGGTCGAGAACGAGGACGTCAACCACAATCTGCTGGTGCCGACGACGTCAGCGCAGCAGGCGCTCTGGGCTAAGTACGACCCGCCCGGCGACACCTACCCGTTCATCGACATCGGCAATAGGTACATCGCCGGGGTGACCTACAACCCGCAGGTGCTCCAGGGTCTGTCGTGGAGTCAGATCGCGAGCGACCTGCACAACCCGTCTTCGGCGGTGGCGCAGGGCGCCATCGGCTCGGCGAACCTGATGACCGCGGCCATCTGCAAGATCACCGGCAACGCACCCGCGAGCGTCTGCACGGCCGCGCCCATCCCCGCGCTCCAGGCGCAGCTCCCCGGCTAGCGCTGGCACCAGTCAGCGGGGCGACCAGCCCCCGGGCACCCGGCCCGCTCGTCAGCCAGCCGGGCCGCTGACCGGCTGGCCCGTCAGGAACGCGATCATCGCGGCCGTGAACGCCGTGGCGAGCTGCTGCTGGAAGGTCGGGCTCTGCAGCAGGCTGGCATCGGTGGGATTGGGCATGTTGCCGCACTCGACCAGCACCTTGGGCACCGTCGTGAGGTTCAGCCCGGCGAGGTCGTCTCGGCTGATGATCCCGTCGGTTCCGTAGTAGTTGCTCTCCGGCATGGGCGTGTAGCGCAGGATCGCGGCCCGTACGTCGGCGCCGAACTGCTCCGAAGCGGCGATCACCGCGTCGTTCGGGCCGTCGGCAACCGGTTCGAGCACCGTGAAGCCCCGGCCCCAGGTCGGCCCGCCGTCGGCGTGAATGTCGATCGCGACGTTGGCGTGCGCGTCGTTGATGATCTGCGCCCTGGTGGTCACGCAGGGACCGACGCCGTCGTTGCTCTGCCGCGTCATCACCACGGTGGCGCCATCAGCGATGAGATCCGCGCGCAGGTCCGTCGCGACGTCGAAGTTGAAGCTGGCCTCGGTGAATCCGTCCGCGGCCTGCGTGCCGGTGGTGTCGCACGTCTCATAGCCCGTTCCGTTCCAGATCAGCTGGTTGATGAAGCTGGGATCAGAGAAGTTGCCGCCGTTGTGACCGGGATCGATGCCGACCACGCGGCCGGCCAGCGGCAGCGCCGGGCTCGAGCTGACGGCCGGGGCGGACGGGGACACCGCCACGGCCGGGATCCCGGCGCCCGACGACCGCGCCGCGGCAGGCCCGCCGACCGGACGGCCGCTCGCAGCACAACCGCAGGCCAGCCCCGCCGCCAGGAAACATCCCGCGGTCAGGGCAGCCCGCAACCGGCGTCCACGCATCGGCTGCACCCTATCCGGGCCGGCCACTGCTCCGGGCCAGATCAGCCAGCCTGTGTCCAGGCCACGCTGTGCTGCCAGAGCTGCTCGCCGAGCTCGCGCGTCGCCACCGGGCTCGGCGTCCGCTCGGCACAGTCCTCGTAGTAGGCGCCGCTGCGGAGCGCTTCGGTCGGCGCGGTCGCGCAGAACAGCGACGTCCGGGCGCCCTGCTCCGTGGTCAGCATCCGCCGGGTGACGAGCGGTCGCACCGGGCCCGGCACCCGGCGCCAGATGTCGGAGGCGACAACGCCGGGGTGCAGGGCGTAGCTGACCAGGCCGCTGCCGTCGAAGCGGCGGGCGAGTTCCTGGCTGAACAGCACGTTGCAGAGCTTCGACACGGCGTACTCGTGCATGCCGGTGATACCGCGGGTGCG
>JASHPF010000401.1 GCA_030038295.1 Streptosporangiaceae bacterium | reverse complement strand
GAGCCGCGATCAGCGCCGCGGCCGCACCCGCGCCAACCGCGCCACCCGCCACCGTGGCGGCGAGGCCCGAGGCGGCCACCCGGCCCACGCCAGCGAGCGCGGGACGTCCGCGTGCGCGCCAGACGGCCACCAGGAGCGCGAGCCCGGCGACGGTCAGGCCGATGGTGTTGCCGAGCGCGAGCATGCCCACCACCAGCCGGCTCGGCGCCACCGCCACCAGGACGACGTCCGCGGTGATCACCACGAGCCAGCCCGCCGCCACCGCGGTCGCCGCCGCCCTGCTCCGGCCGATCGCCAGCAGCACCCGGGACAGACTGGCAACGAGTCCGTAGCCGGCCAGTCCGGGCGCGAACACCGCGAGGCCGACGGCGAGCTCGGGTACCTGGCCGGGCTCGGTAGCCAGGAAGCGCGCGGCCGGAACCGCGATGGCGAGGACGAGCGCCGTGCCGAGGAACGACATCAGCAGGACGGCGCGGACCGACGTGGCCGCGGTCTGGTCGAACTCGGGCCCGTCGCGCGCCGACAGGGCCGGGAACGCGCTCACCGCGATCGAGATGGCCAGGACGGCATAGACCGCCTCGAACACCTGCCAGCCGTACTGGTAGAGCACGATCGCCGCGCTCGTCCCGTGACCGTTGGCCAGCACGATGACCACGAGCTGGGAGGCATCCTGAGCCACCAGCGCGACGATCCCGAAGACGGCCAGGCCGCCGGCCCGGCGAGCGACGCCCACCGGAAACCGGAAGGTGGGCCGGATCCGGATGCGCAGCCGCCAGACGGGCCACGCCGCTGTCAGCGCGAGGGCCGCCACCCCGGCGGTCGTGCCGACCGACAGGATGAGCTTGGCGTTCAGCGGGACCGCGGCCAGGTCACCGGTGTCGCGCCCGCCGAGCGGGACGAACGCGAGGTAAGCCCCGATGACCACGAGGCTGGACAGCACCGGCGCGAGGGCCGGGGCGGCAAACCGGCGGTGTGCCTGCAGGATCCCGTAGAGCACGACGGCCAGCCCGTACAAGAGGACCTGGGGCGCGAACACCACGAGCAGGTGCCCGGTCATGGTCACGAGCGGGCCCTGCGCGCAGTGGTCGCGGGTGTTCGCCGGGTTGAGCAGGCCGGCGATCGGCCGGGCGGCGACTGCGATCGCGATGCTGACGGGCACCAGGATGACGGTGGTCCACGTGAGCGCCGCGGAGGAGGTCTGCCGGACCTCGGCCACGGCGGCCGAGTCCGTCTCGGCCCGGCCGGCGGGCCTCGCGAGGACCGGCACCATGATGCTGGTGAGCGCGCCACCGAGGATGACGTCGTAGACGATGTTCGGCAGCGTGTTAGCCGTGATGTATGCGGTGCCGAGACAGGTGGCACCGACCGTCTTCGCGAACACGACGGTGCGGACCAGCCCCAGCAGCCGGGCCACTATCGTCAGCCCGGCGATCATCGCGGCAGCCCGGCCGATCCCGGCTCCGGGCGGTCGGCCTCGACCGAAGTCCCGGCCGTCCTTCGTGACCGGGACGGCCTGGCCCGTCACCTTACCGGCGCCAGGGGACTGGATCCGAGCGCCTCGTCGGTCGCACCGGGATCGCTGTCGTGTTCGCCAGCCGGCTGCTGTCCCGCCGCCGCCGACTGCTCAGCCGGCCGGCGGCCGAGCAGGTCCAGCCAGCGCAGCGGGCCGGTGCGCTCGATCACCTCGGTGAAGCTGACGAACTCGCTCGCCGCGGTCAGCGCGACGATCGCCGCGAGCGCAGCGGCCTGACCGCGCCGCGGCAGCGTGGTCGCTGCCGCCACACCGAGCATGGCCCCGAGGGCGTTCGCGCCCGCGTCCCCGAGCATGGCGCGCTCGCCGAGATCGTCGGGCAGCAGCGCAACCGCGGCCGAGAGCGCGGGCGTGACCGCTGCCGCACCGCCGGGCGCGGCGCAGAGCACCCCGGCCCCTAGCACGGCCGCCTTGACGGCCCGCCCGGGACGAAGGTCGAACAGGTTGACCAGGTTGGCGCCGCCGGCCACGAGGCCGGCGCGGAGCAGCAGGTCGGCCGGTCGAGCCGGACGTGAATCGGGCGGGCCCTCGGCGACGAGGGCCGCGGCCACCGCCGTCACGCCGATGCCGGCGAGCTTCACCGCGCCCGTCGTGATCTGGCCGCGGCCAAGGGCGCCCAGGTGCCCGCGGAATCCCGTGGCGCTGCGGTCCCCGGCCAGGTCGTCGTAGCCCCCGAAGGCGGCGGCGCCCGCGCCCGCGAGCACCGCCGCGAGCCGGTTGCGCGGGCTGGCAGACCCGGTCACCGTCGCGGCGATGCCGCCGATGGCCAGCGCTGGACCCGCCAGCAGCGTCACCGGCTCGCCGCGGTGGTTGGTGCGGCTCCAGGTCGTCTCGCCGACCGGGGGACGGGCGCGCAGCGCGCCGTAGGCGATCCGGGCGACCGCCGCTCCGACGAGTGCCGATCGCACGGCTCTGCGGCTCACGCGTGGCTCTTCACGGTCGGGGTGGCGCTGGGCTTCGGCGTCGAGGTGGCGCCGGGAACCGGCGCGGGACTCGGCGCCGCGCCCGACTGGACGCCGTAGGCAGCCGGGGGCTTGCCGTCCAGCAGGTACCGCAGCGCCTGCACGACCAGGATCTGGCCGATCTCGGTGTCGGCGTCGTCCACCGTGGACACCACGGGGCCCGTGCTGTTCTCCGCGCTGATCGCGCTACCCGTACCGATCGAACTCGCCGCGCCCGCCATCACCGTCGCGCTGCCCGCGGACTTCAGTTCCTGGGCGACGGCCACCAGTACCCCGCTCGCGCTCTGCGGGGGCGGCCCGCCGGGCGTCACCAGGACCGCCAGCTCGGCGGGCACGGCCGCCGGAGCGCCTGAGTCCACGCTGACGTAGCCGCTCTGGCTGAAGCCGGCCAGGACTTCGTCGCTGGCGCTGCTCGTCAGGCTGGCACTGCTGGAGACGAGGCTCGCCGCCAGCACCTGGGCGGCGGCCTGCTGACCCGCAACCTGGCTGCCAGGGTCCGGGGTGAGCACCAGCCCCGCTTTGGCCGCCAGGCTCTGCGCGAGCTGGCTCAGGGTCGCCTCGTTCTGGCCGCTCGTCGTGGTGAAGGCGCTGGTCAGGCTCACCTGACCGGTAACGGTGGCACCAGCCTGCCGCAGCGCCGTGGCCAGCCCGCTGAGCACCGCGCTGTCCGCGCCCGGCGCGGCGACGAGCACGACGCGCTCGCCGGTCAGCAGCCCGTCGAGCAGCCGCCCCGCGGCGGCCGCGGCGAACTCCTGGTCCCCCGCCACCTCCTGCCGGAGCAGATCCCGCTCCTTCGTCAGTGCAGCGTTGTCCGCGAGCGCCTTGTGCTGCGCTGCGCTCAGCGCTTCCTCGGCCTTGCCGCTCAGCGCGGTCGACCCGACGACGAGGCCGACGGCGAGCGCCAGGAACACCGCGATGATGGAGACCAGGTGATACCTGAAGTCGATCACTAGAACGATCCAGTTAGCCAGTACCACAGCTGGCGCAGCGCCAGGCCGAGGTAGCCCAGATACAGCTTGCCTACCGGCGTCCACGCCAGGGCGATGATGGGCACCAGTGCGGCGACAGCCAGGAGGGCGAGCGACCGGCCGGAGATCCGGCTCTGATACAGCCGGCTCACGCCCTTGGCGTCGACGATCTTGTCGCCGACGCGGATCCGCGTCAGCACGGCACTGGCCATGCCCGACCGGCCCTTGTCCAGGAACTCTACGAGTCCGAACCGCATGCCGACGGTGACGATGAGGCTCGCCCCGGCCTCGTCGGCGAGCAGCACGGCCACGTCCTCGCTGGTGCCGTCGGCGGGCAGCGTCACCGACTCGACGCCCAGATCCTGGACCCTGGCTAGGCCTGGTGCATAGCCGTTGCGATAGGCGTGCACGACGATCTCGGCACCGGACTTCAGCGCCGTGTCGGACACCGAGTCCATGTCACCGACGATGAGGTCCGGCCAGTAGCCCGCCTCGATGAGCGCGTTCGCGCCGCCGTCGACGCCGATGATGACGGGCTTGAACTCCCGGATGTAGGACCGGAGCGCCTGCAAGTCTTCCCGGTACCGATAGCCGCCGGCGACGACGAGCGCGTGCCGGTCGGCGAGCCTGGTTTGCAGCTCGGGAATCCTGATGCCCTCGATCAGCAACTCGGAGTCGCGGTTGATGTATTCGAACGTGTTGGTGACGAAGGCCTTGAGCTGCTCGGCCAGGCCCTCCTTGGCCGCCGCGATGTCGGCCGCTACCGACGCGGCGGTCTGCCGGGTCCCCTTCGCCACGACGGTCTCGGCCAGATACAGGGTCTCCCCGTCGAGCCGGACCTGCTGGCCCTCTTTGACCTGGTCGAATACGTCGGGGCCGACGTCATCGACAAGCGGGATGCCCGCGTCGATGAGCAGCTGGGGGCCGAGGTTGGGGTAGCGGCCGCTGACGCTCTCGGCCACGTTGATGACGCCCGACACCTGGCATCTGATCAGCGCATCGGCGCTGACCCGGTCCAGGTCGGCGTGGTCGATGATGGCGATGTCGCCGGGTTGCAGCCGCTTGGTCAGGTTCTTGGTGCGCCGGTCGAGGCGAGCCGTCGCCTGCACCCCGCCCAGATCTGGCGACCTGGCGCGGCGCGCTGCCGTGAAGCCTCGGTTCGGCGCCTTCATTGGCTAGCCATTTTGCCAGATCTGGCCTGGTCCTAGCGCCAAGGCCGCCGTCATCCCGGCGGACAGGTCCTCGGCCGCTACCCGGGCACGCCCTCGAGCGCGGTCCGCTCGGCCGCGGCGGCGGCCAGTAGCTCGCCGGCGTGCGCGCGACCGTGCTCGGAGTCCTCCAGCCCGGCAAGCATCCGGGACAGCTCGCGAACCCGCCCGGCGTCGCTGAGCCTGCTGATGCCGCTGCGCACGACCGAGCCGTCGCTGGCCTTCTCGACCACCAGGTGGGTATCGGCGAAGGCCGCGACCTGCGGCAGGTGGGTGACGACGATGACCTGGGCGAGCCGGGCCAGACGGGCGAGCCGACGGCCAATCTCCACTGCGGCCTTGCCGCCGACGCCGGCGTCGACCTCGTCGAACACGAAGGTGGGCACCGGGTCGGCGCCGGCGAACACGACCTCGATGGCCAGCATGATCCGGGACAGCTCGCCGCCAGACGCGCCCTTGTGCAGCGGCAGCGCCGGGGCGCCGGGGTGCGCCGACAGCCTGATCTCGATCTCGTCGGCGCCGTGCGGGCCGAACCCCTGGGCGGGCGTGACCGCGACCGAGATCCTGGCGTGCGGCATCGCCAGCGCGGTCAGCTCGGCCGTCACCTGCTCGGCGAACCGGGTCGCGGTCTGCGTCCTCGCGGCGGTCAGCTGCGCGGCCAGCTCGGCGACCGCGGCGGCGAGCTCGGCCTCCTGCGCGGTGAGCGCGCTGATCGTGTCGTCATCGGCATCGAGCTCGGCGAGCCGCGTTCCCGCTGCCTTAGCCCAGGCCAGCACGCCTGCCAGGTCGCTCGCCGACGGCCCGGGGCCGCCTGCGCCGTAGGCGCGGATCAGCCGGGTCAGTTCGGCGCGCCGGTCCTGTACCGCCGCCAGCCGCGCCGGGTCGGCCTCGACAGTCTGCAGGTAGGACGCAAGGTCGGCGGCGACGTCTGCCAGCAGGTAGGCAGCCTCGCTCACGCGGCCCCCCAGTGCGGCGAGCTGTGGGTCGTGGTGCGCCGCCGATTCGAGCGCGGACCGGGCCGCCGCGAGCAGGCTGGTCACGTCGGCCGTCTCGAAACCGCCGCTGTCCGGGTCGCCGACCAGCGCCTCGTGCGCGGCCGCGGCGGCAGCGTGCAGCGCGTCGGCGTTCGACAGCCGCTCGTCCTCGGCCATCAGCTCGATGTCCTCGCCCTCCGCCGGCTGGACGCGCTCGACCTCCGCGAGGCCGCGGCGCAGGTCATCGGCCTCGCGTGCCCGGTTCGCGGCCGACGTGGTCAGCTCGTCCAGTTCCGCGCGGACCTCGGCGTGCCGGTGGTACGCGCGCTGATAGTTCGTCAGGAGCCCGGCGAACTCGGGTCCGCTGAATCGGTCGAGCGCCTCGCGCTGCCGACCCGGCCGGAGCAGCTGCTGCTGATCCGCCTGGCCATGCACGGCGACCAGGTCATCGGCCAGGTAGGTGAGCAGCGAGACGGGCACGGACCGGCCGCCAGCGGTCGCCCTCGACCGGCCTTCGGCGCTGACCGAGCGCACCAGGATGAGCGTGCCGCCATCGTCGTCCAGGTCGCCGCCGGACTCGCTGACCTGACGGGCAATCGGGCCGTCCGGCGCTACCCGGAGCCTGCCCTCGACCACGGCGCGGTCGGCACCTGGCCGTACCCGGGCGGGGTCGGCGCGACCGCCGAACAGCAAGCCGAGGCCGGACACGACCATCGTCTTGCCCGCGCCGGTCTCCCCAGTGACGACGTTGAATCCAGAGGACAGCTCGAGCACTGCCTCATCGATCACGCCCAGGCCGGTAATCCGAACTTCCTCAAGCATGGCCCGATGGCTCCTCGTCTGGCTGGTGCGCCGCCGCCTCCTGATGTGCCGCGCCGTCGGCGGACCGGTCGGCACCGCGGTCGGGCCGACCGCGCCAGCCCGCGACCGGCAGCCCGAACTTCGCCACCAGCCGGTCGGTGAACGGCGCGCCGATCCGGGCCGTGGCGCCGGTCACCGCGGGCAGCCGGGCCAGCAGCACCGGCAGGTCGCCGCGCCGCACCTCGACCCGCGATCCCGGCGAAAGCTCGACCATACGACGTCCATCGCACCACAGAACGGCACCCGCCGTGTCAGATTGGCCGCCAGCCACGCCGATGACCTCCGCGGCGAGCACCGACTGGGGCGAGACGACCATGGGCCGGGCGAACAGCGCGTGCGCCGAGATCGGCACCATCAGCAGCGCGTCGACCTCCGGCCAGACCACGGGGCCGCCGGCCGAGAACGCATAGGCGGTCGAGCCGGTCGGCGTCGCGAACACCACGCCGTCGCAGCCCCAGCGCGACAGCGGCCGACCGTCGACCTCGATCACGAGGTCGAGCATCCGCTCCCTGGCCGCCTTCTCCACGCTCGCCTCGTTGAGGGCCCAGGTGGCGGCGAACTGCTCGCCGTTGGTGCGCACGGTAACCTCGACCGTCATCCGCTGCTCAACCGAGTACTGGCGCGCCGCGAGGCTTGCCACCGCGGCGGACAGGTCCTCCGGCTCGGCCTCCGCGAGAAATCCGATGTGGCCGAGATTCACGCCGAGCAGCGGGACCCGGGCGGGCCGGGCGAGCTCCGCGGCCCGCAGCAGGGTTCCGTCACCACCCACGACGAGGACCACCTCAGCTCCGAGCGCGGCGCTCGCCGACACCGGAACCACCTCCGCTGCCGGGCACTCGAGAGCCGCTGCCTCGGGCGCAAGCACGCGGGCTCCGATGCCGACCGCGGCCAGCCGGGAGATCAGTGCCCGCGACACGCGCAGCGCTTCCGGTCTGCCGGTGTGCGCGACGAGGAGCACGACCCGGCCGGCGCCGGGCACGTCCGGCCAGCCGGTCACTGCGGTCCCGCCGCGACGGCGCGCGCGAGCTCCTCGTGATCCAGCGGCGGGGCACCGCGGCGCAGCCACAGGAAGTACTCCACGTTTCCTGACGGTCCCGGCAGCGGGCTCGCGACGATGCCGGCCACGCCGAGGCCGAGGGCGGCCGCGGCCGTCGCGACGTCCGCCACCGCCGCGGACCGGAGCGCCGGATCCCTGACCACGCCGCCGCGCACCCGATCCCGGCCGAGCTCGAACTGAGGCTTGACCATGAGCACGAAGTCGGCTCCGCGCGCGGCGCAGCCGACCAGGGCGGGGAGGACGAGCCTGAGCGAGATGAAGGACAGGTCGGCCACCACCAGCTCGGGTGCCGGCGCCACCTGCTCTGGTGTGAGGGTGCGCACGTTGACCCGGTCCAGGACGGTGACCCGGTCGTCGCTGCGCAGCGACCACGCGAGCTGGCCGTAGCCGACGTCGGCTGCGACCACGTGGTCGGCTCCCGCCCTGAGCAGCACGTCGGTGAAGCCCCCGGTCGATGCGCCCGCATCGAGGCATCGCTTGCCCGCCACGCTGAGGCCACCGAACGCAGCCAGCGCGCCGGCGAGCTTGTGGCCGGCCCGCGACACGTAGTCAGGCTGGTCGCCCGCCGGCGCGACGGTGATCGCGGTGTCCGTGCTCACCTGGGACGCAGGCTTCGCTGCTTGCTGACCGGCGACCGCCACCCGCCCGGCGGCGATCAGGTCCGCCGCCTGGTCACGTGACCTGGCCAGGCCCCGCCGTACCAGCTCTGCATCAAGCCGCAGCCTCCTGCTCATCGCGGTGGTCGGTCGTGATCAGTCGCCGGCCGACTCGGGGTCAAGCTGGCCGAGGACGCCGGTGAGCTCGGCGTGCACCCGCTCGAAGACCACGGCGTGCTCGGTCACCGGCAGGTCCGCCAGCCGGTCCAGCTGTGTCAGGGCGGCATCGACCCGCGGCTCGCCGGTATCGGGCCGGGCGGGTTCGGCCGGGTGGCCCGCCGGCTCCAGGCGCGCCGGCGTTACGGCCACGGCCTCCGGGCCCGCCGGGTCGGCCGCGGCCTCCGGGCCCGCCAGCGCGTCCCCGGCCGTCTGGTCCTCGCCCAGGCCATTGCCGTCCGGCCCAGCCTGGTCGTTCATCTGCCTCACCACTTCCAGCGCGGCCCGCGGGCCGGCCGTCGCATGCTTCCGCCGCCACTCTGCACGCTACCGCCCGGCGGCGCCGGGCCGGAGCACCTCTCCAGCGCGCCGACGTGCCCGTGCTCCGAACACGCGGGGGCCAGGGCGCACAATGTCGTAGACGGCAGAAGGGGACTCATGGCGACAGCCGAGGAATGCCGAACCGCGCTGGAGAGCCTGACCGGCCGCATCGCGCAGATGGAGGCCAGGGACCGGGCGGCGCATCTGCTCGACCGCACGCTGAGCTGCCGCGTCCCCGACCTCGGCGTGACCTTCGTGACCCGGCTCAACCGGGACGGCGCCGAGCATGTCCGGCTGGCCGAGAACGGCGCCCCGCCGGCTCAGGTCAGGTTCACCGCGAACAGTGATGTCGTCGTCGCGATCGCAGGCGATCCGGCCAGCTTCATGCGCGCCTGGCTGTCCGGCAGGCTGAAGGTGCACGGCAGCGTGCTCGACCTGCTGCACCTGCGCAAGCTGATGTAGCGGGATGCCCGAGGGCGACGTGGTGTGGCGGACGGGCCGCCAGCTGCACGACGCGCTGGCCGGCCGCGTGCTGGTGCGCAGCGACTTCCGGGTGCCGCGCTATGCCACCACCGACCTGACCGGGCGCACGGTGACCGAGACCGTGTCGCGCGGCAAGCACCTGCTCACCAGGGTCGACGGCGACGTCACCGTGCACACCCACCTGAAGATGGACGGATCCTGGCGGATCGGCCGGGCAACCGGCTATCCGCAGGGCGATCACCGGATCCGGCTGGTCCTCGCCAACGAACAGTGGCAGGCGGTCGGTTTCCTGCTCGGTGTCGTCGAGGTGATCCGTACCAGCCGGGAAGAAGCGGCGCTTGGCCACCTCGGGCCGGACCTGCTCGACCCCGCCTTCGACGCCGGCGAGGCGGTCCACAGGCTCCAATCCGAACCGAACCGCACCATCGGCGAGGCGCTGCTCGACCAGCGGAACCTGGCCGGCATCGGCACCATCTACCGGGCCGAGACCCTGTTCTTGCGCGGCGTCAGCCCGTGGCGCCCGGTCGGCGAGATCGACGACCTGCGCGGCCTCGTCCAGCTTGCCCAGCGGCTGCTGGACGCCAACAGAAGCCGAGCCGGGACCGTCACCACCGGCAACCCCGCCCGCGGCGCGCAGCTGTGGGTCTACGGCCGAGCGGGCCAGCCTTGCCGGCGCTGCGGCACGCCGATCCGCCGGGGCGAGCTCGGGCCCGCGCTCGAAGAGCGCGTCGCCGTGTGGTGCCCGGGCTGCCAGCCAGCCTGACCGGCGTCAGGCGGTGGACGCGCCACCCGGCGGCGGGCAGGATGACGACACATGACGCTGTTCGCCCGGCCCGTTGCCGACGAGCGCGACGGTCTGCTGACCTTCCTCGCCCAGCAACGCGACGCGCTGCGCGCAGCCGTGCTCGGGCTTACTGACGAGCAAGCCCGCCTGACGCCGACGGCGAGCGCCCTGTCACTCGGCGGGCTGATCAAGCACTGCGCGCGAACCGAGCGGCGCTGGGTCGTGGCCGGCATCGCGGGCCAGCCGCTGCCGGGGCTCTGGCCGCCGGAGGACTGGCCGGCGGACTTCCGGCTGGAGGCCGACGAGACGCTCGCGGGGGTGCTCCGCGACTACGCCGAGACGGCCCAGCTGACCGAGCAGATTGTCGCGGCGGTGGCCGACCCGGGGGTGCCGTCCAACAACGATGAGCGGGTGTCGGTGCGCTGGGTGCTCTTGCACCTGATCAAGGAAACCGCCAGGCACGCGGGCCACGCCGACATCGTCAGGGAAAGCCTCGACGGCCGGCGGGCCGGCCAGCTCGACGAGGCATACGAGTCGGGACGCACCGGGTAGCGCCAGGCCCGCCCAGGCCGGATACCGGCGGGCGGGCCTGGCGCCCCGAGCGGCCGGGGCCCCGGCACCCGGCCGCTCGGAGCTCAGGGAGCTATGCGTCCCGCTTGCGGAACAGGAGCACGGCGAACACCATCGCGAGCGCCGCCCAGCCGCAGAGCACCCCGAAGCTTGGCCAAGGCCCGAACATGGGCGTCGAGCCTGGCGGTTGTGCCTGCACCTGCCAGAGCTGGCCGCCCGCCAGGGCCGGCACCCATTTGTCGACGTCGTTCTGCCAGGACTGCGGCAGGAAGTTGACCAGGATCGTCACCACGAACAGCAGCCCGACCATGGTGCCGAGGCCGGCCGCGGTGTGTCGCAGCAGCAGCCCGAGACCGAAGGCCAGCATTCCGCACGCGGTCAGGAAGAGCGCGCCGCCGATCACGGCGCGCAGCACGCCGGGGCTGCCGATGGTGGTGCCGATGTGGTGCGCGGACATGATCGCCTGGCCGACGAAGAACGCCGCGAGGGTGGTGATCAGCGAGGCGGTCAGCGCGATCACCGCGAAGACCACCGCCTTGGCCGCGATCATCACCCCACGGTGCGGGTTCGTCGTGAGCGTGGTCCGGATCATCCCGGTCGAGTACTCCGAGCTGATGGCTAGGACACCGAGCACACCGATGATCAGCTGGCCGATGTACAACCCGGCGAGGCTCTGCCGCGTCGGGTCGAAGTATGGCCCATGCGGCCCGTGCGTCGCGGCGCCATAGCTGGCCAGCGCGCCGAAGCCGACCACCACGACGAACATCGCGAACAGCGTCCAGTACGTCGACCGGACCGACCGGATCTTGGTGAACTCCGAGCGCAGCGCGCCCGCGAAGCTGACCCGGCCGGCCGAGCGAGGCAGGTCGAGCCCGACGCCAGCGGCGTGCCG
>JASHPF010000064.1 GCA_030038295.1 Streptosporangiaceae bacterium | reverse complement strand
CTGCCGCCCGAGCTGGTCCTGGACACCGCAGAGCAGTTCGGCCAGCCCGCCGACCCGGACCGGGTGCGGGCGATCCTGCTCGCGGAGGAGCGCCGGTTCCGGGAGCTGCTGACCCGCGGCCGGTCGCTGCTCGCGCGGCTGTACCCGTCCGGGTCGCTGACCGAGGCGGACTACCGCTACCTGCACGAGACCCACGGACTGCCGCGCGAGCTCGTCGCCGACGTGCTGACCAGGATGTCCGCAGAGTAAGCCGGCCTGGGTCGGCCGGGGCCGGCCGCGGACCGGTGCGCGGCTAGAGCTGCGTGCCCGTCGTGCTGTGCACGTGGTCAGGGATGGCGCCCTCGTGCCAGTCGCCGGTAGTCAGCGTCGTTGACGGCTCGAACATCAGGATCGAGCCGCCCGGTGACGACGGCTTGTGCTCCGTGCCCTTCGGCACGACGAACACGTCGCCCTGATGCAGGGTCACCGTGGACTCGCGGCCGGCCGCGTCGCGCAGCGCGACGTCGAACCGGCCGTCGAGCACCAGGAAGAACTCGTCGGTGTCGGCGTGCACGTGCCACACGTGCTCCCCGGCGGCGTGCGCGATGCGCACGTCGTAGTCGTTGACCCGCGCGACGATACGCGGGTCGTAGACGTCCGCGAAGGAAGCCAGCGCGGCGGTCAGGTTGACGGGCTTGACGTCCATACCGTCATTGTCGCGCGGTCAGCGGCGGTACTTGTCGTGGTGCTGCGGCCACGGCTGGTCGGGCGGCGAGCCGATCGGGGTCAGGTCGGTGTAGGAGCTGTCCAGGATATGCAGGTCGATCTCGTCGTCGTAGGCCGAGTACGTGTGGTAGACGACGGCGCCGTCGCGCAGGAAGACGGTCAGCGCGCCGCGCTCGTCGGTGGCGTGGAAGTCGTCGTTGAAGTCGGTGCCGACGGCCGAGTACCACGGGATCTGCCAGCCCATCCGGGCGCGGAACGGGCCGATCTTCGTCTGCGGCGCCCTGGACACCGCGGCGAACGTGGTGCCGAGCGCGTTCAGGTGCGCGGGGTGGCCGATGCTGTCGATGACGTGCGAGCAGTACGGACAGCCCGCCGACCAGCTCGGCAGGAACATGAAGTGATAGACGATGAGCTGCGGTCGGCCCTCGAAGAGGTCGATCAGCCCGACCCGCCCGGCCGGGCCGTCGAAGGCGTAGGCCTTGTCGACCTGGACGGCCGGCATCCGGCGCCTGGCCGCGTTGACCGCCTCCCTGGCGCTGGCCTCCTCGGCCTCCAGCGTGCGCAGCGTCGCCCTCGCCGCGGCCCAGTCCGCGGGGGACACAACATCGAACGTCGGCATCTGCTCTCCTGCCATCGTGATCACCGGGCCCGGCTTGGCCCTGCTGCCTTTCCGACGAACGGGGAAGGCGGAGATGGACCGCGGTCGCGGTCAGCGGCTCCTGGCGATGACGTCGTCGGCGTACCGGCGCAGGCTATCCAGCTTGGGCTGCAGCGTCTCGGTGTCCGCACCGACGTGGTAGGGCCACCGGAATCCGACGATCACCTCGGTCACCCCCTGATCTGCGAGCCGGGCGATGCCGTCCGCAGCGTAGGCGTCGGCAGAGATCACGATCGTCTCGAACGGACGGCCTGCCGTGCCGTGCTCGCGGCGCAGTTCGCCCAGCCGGGCGAGCAGGCCGGGCAGGTCGGCGGGCCTGCCGCCGCCGTGCAGCCAGCCGTCGCCGGCCGTCGCGGCCCGCCGCAGCGCCGCCTCCCCATGCCCGCCCACCAGCACCGGCACCGGCAGCGTCGGGATCGGCGCGAGCTTGATCGCGGGAATGTCGTAGACCTCGCCGTGGAACTCGAAGTACCCGCCAGCCGTGAGGCCCCGCACGATCGCGAGCGCCTCGTCCATCCGCTGGCCGCGGCGCTCCCACGGCACGCCGAGCACGTCGTAGTCCTCGCGCCATGGGCTGGTGCCGACGCCGAGCGCCAGCCGGTTGCCGGTCAGCACGGCGGTCGAGGTGACCTGCTTGGCGACCAGCACCGGGTGCCGAACCGGCAGCTTCAGCACGAAGGTGATGAACCGGAGCCGCTGTGTCACCGCGCCGAGGGCCGGGATCAGCGAGAACGGCTCGAGGAACGGCTTGTCCTCGAGGAAGTCGCGGGTGCCGTCCGGGTTGAAGGGATACACGCTCGACGACTGCGCCGGGTAGCAGATGCTGTCCGGGATCACCATCGAGTCGTAGCCGGCCTCCTCCGCGGCCCGCGCGAGCGCCGGGTAGAACGACGGGTCGGTCATCGACTCGGCGTAGCAGAATCGCACGGTGCCCCTCCGGCTTGGGCCTGGAGCCTTGGTTGACCCCTCGTAGTAGAACGTGTTCTAGTTGGAAGTCAATCAGATCAGAAGGCGTGCCGACATGGACCCTGTCGCGGTTGAGAGAACTGTCGCGCTCGAGGACATCCGCCAGCTGAAGTACCGCTACCTGCGCTGCGTCGACCTGAAGCGGTGGGACGAGATCACCGAGGTGTTCACGGCCGACGCCACCGCCGAGTACGGCACGCACGCGGTCCGCGGCTCGCTGAGCCTGCACGGGCGGGACGAGATCGTCGGCTATCTGCGCGCCAACCTCGGTCCGGAGATCATCACGGTGCACCGGTGCGGCCAGCCGGAGATCG
Source organism: Streptosporangiaceae bacterium (assembly GCA_030038295.1). GTDB lineage: Bacteria > Actinomycetota > Actinomycetes > Streptosporangiales > Streptosporangiaceae > JAJYUU01. The sequence goes on along the minus strand of JASHPF010000064.1, from coordinate 3,207 downwards.
AGATCCACGGCGACCAGGCGACCGGAACGTGGTCGTTCGAGGACACGGTCATCGCCATGACGCACCGGGTTTGGATCAAGGGCGCGGCGTTCTACGAGGACTCGTACGAGCGGGGCGCGGACGGCCGGTGGCGGATCAGCCGGACGGGCTACCGCCGGATCTACGAGACGCTCAGCTCGTTCGACGACACCCCCTCGCTGCGGTTCCTCGACGTGATGTGGCGTTCGGATGGCACGGCGTGCTGACCAAGTCGTTCGCGGACGCCGTGCTCGAGGCCGAGCAGCTCATCACCGGGGCGCCGCACGTGCAGACCGCGCAGGACCTGGCCGAGGGGTACGACTACCTGGCGGGCAGCATCCAGGCGTCGCTGCACATGGCCTGGGCCTACGACCGCGACTTCCCGTTCTTCGTGCAGTCCACCGGTCCCTACACCAAGCTCGGGCTCGACAACCCCGACACCGTTTACCTGCACGCCTACCTGCGGGACGACGCCGAGTACGTGGTCACCGGCCGCCGGGGGACGACGACGGACCTCAGCTTCCAGGTGCTAAACGGCGACTACTCGCCCGTCGAGGTGCCGGACAGCCTGACCGCCTTCGACGACCGGGCACTCGACATCGCCGCCGACGGAACGTTCGAGCTGCGGTTCGGACCGCCGCGGCCGGACGCGCCGCCGGGCTACGTGCCGCTCGGGCCCGGCGCGGCCATGCTCGCCGTCCGCGAGGTGTACAGCGACTGGGCTACGGAGCGGCGCGGCACGCTGCGGATCCAGCGCGCCGACACGATCGGGGCCGCGCCGCCACCGCCGGACGAGGCCCTGGCGGCCAAGCGCTACGGGGTGGCCGGCAAGATCCTGCTGTCCCGGCTGCGGACGTTCCTCGCCTTTCCCGAGTGGTTCTACCTCCGCGAGCCCGTCAACACGCTGACGCCACCGCGGCGCACGCCTGGCGGGCTGGCGACGCAGTTTTCCTCGGCCGGTCACTTCGACCTGACGCCGGACCGGGCGATGATCGTGACCGTCCCCCACGCCGGCCGGGACGTCGCGCCCTACCAGGGCATCCAGCTCGGCAGCCGGTGGTACGTGTCGCTCGACTACGTCAACCGCCAGACCAGCCTCACCGCCGATCAGGCGCGGCCAGACCCGGACGGAATGCTGCGGTTCGTCATCAGCGAGCGCGACCCTGGTCTCGCCAACTGGCTGGAGCTGACCGGTCACACCCGCGGGTACGTGCAGATCCGCTGGCAGCGCCTCACCAGGGAACTGGGCCCGGCCGACGGCCCGGTGGTCCACGTCGTGCCGGTGGCTGACCTGCCGGCGACGCTGCCGTACTACACGCGGGCCAGGATCACACCCGCCGAGTACACCGCGCGGATCGCTGCCCGGCAGGCGGCCGTCGCCGACCGGATGGTGGGCTGATGGCGGGCTATCTGGAGGACCGGGTGCTCGTCGTGGCAGGCGTCGGACCAGACCTCGGCCGGCAGATCGCCGTCCGCGGCGCGGCGGCGGGCGCGGACGTGGTGCTCGCCGCGCGGACTGCGTCCCGGCTGGAAGAGGTGGCCAAGCAGGTCGCTGACCTCGGCCGCCGGGCACTGGTCGTCCCCACCGACCTCACCGCCGCCGCGGACGCCGAGCACCTGGCGGAGGCCGCGGTGACGGAGTTCGGCCGGGTCGACGCGCTGGTGTACAACGCCCTCGTGATGCCGCCGATCAAGGACCTCGGCCGGGTCGACCTCGCGGCGGTGGCGGCCGGGTTCGACGACAACGTGATCCCCGCGCTGCGGCTCGCCCGGCTGTTCATCCCGGCGCTCGCCGCCACGTCCGGCGCGGTGGTGTTCGTCAACTCCATGGTCGTGCGGTTCTCCCAGCGCACCATGGGCCCGTACAAGATGGCGAAGGCGTCCCTGCTCGCGATGGCGCAGAGCCTGGCCACCGAGCTCGGGCCACAGGGCGTCCGGGTGAACTCGGTCGCGCCCGGCCACATCTGGGGCGAGTCGCTGCGCTGGTACTTCGGCTACCTCGCCGGCAAGCGCGGCGTGAGTATCGAGGACATCTACGCCGAGACCGCCGCCGCGACCGACCTCCGCCGGCTGCCGGAGCCGGACGAGATCGCCGACGCGGTCTTGTTCCTCGCTTCGCCGCTCGCGCGCGCGATCACCGGTCAGTGCCTGGACGTCAACTGCGGCGAATACCACCACTGATTCAGCCATGGCGACGGTCGAGCGCGACAGCGTCGGGACGGTAGCAGACCTGCACGAGTCTGCCGCCCGGGTCACCGGGCTGGCCGATTTCGGCGCCGACGACTACCGCGACGGGCTGGCCGTGCTGCTGGAGTCCTACGCTCGCGACGCCGCGCTGACGCCGCTCGGCCAGAAGGTGGCGAGGGCCGGGCTGCGCGGCGCGCTCGCGGCCCGGCTCGTGGCGGAGGCGGGCTGGGCGGCGCACCCGGAGCACGCCGGGGTGCCGATCGTCCGGCCGATCTTCGTGACCGGGCTGCCGCGCAGCGGCACCACCGCGCTGCACCGGCTGCTCGCCGCCGACCCCGCGCACCAGGGGCTCGAGCTGTGGCTCGCCGAGGTGCCGCAGCCGCGGCCGCCGCGCGACACCTGGGCGTCGAACCCGGTGTTTCAGCGCATCCAGGCCGGCTACGCCCGCCATCACGTGGAGCATCCGGAGTTCATGGGCGTGCACTACATCGCCGCGGACACCGTGGAGGAATGCTGGCAGCTGCTGCGGCAGACGATGCGGTCGGTCGCGTTCGAATGCCTGGCCCACCTGCCGACGTACTCGGCCTGGCTGGCCGGCCAGGACTGGACCGGGCCGTACCGGCGGCACCGGCGCCTCCTGCAGCTGATCGGCCTGCCCGACGCGGGCCGGCGGTGGGTGCTGAAGAACCCCAGTCACCTGTTCGCGCTCGATGGGCTGCTCGCGGCGTACCCCGACGCGCTGGTCATCCAGACGCACCGGGAGCCGGTCGCGGTCATGGGCTCCATGTGCAGCCTCGCGGCGCAGGCCACCAGCGGATGGTCGGAGGCGTTCGTGGACCGGACGATCGGCGCCGACCAGCTGGAGCTGTGGGCGCGCGGGCTGGCGGAGTTCGCGGCCGCCCGCGCGCGCCACGACCCAGCGCGGTTCCTCGACGTGGACTACGCCGACTTCACCGCGGACCCGGTTGGCACCGTGGAGGCGGTCTACGCGCACTTCGGGCT
>JASHPF010000400.1 GCA_030038295.1 Streptosporangiaceae bacterium | reverse complement strand
TGGGTCGTCGCCAACGCCGGGCAGCTCGGCATCGACGCCGGCCGGGTCATCGTCGCCGGCGAGAGCGGGGGCGGCAACCTGACCCTCGCGACCGGCCTCAAGCTCAAGCAGGACGGCGACCTCGGGCTGATCAAGGGCTTGTATGCGATGTGCCCGTACATCGCGGGCCACTGGCCGACGCCGGAGTGTCCCTCGTCGACCGAGAACAACGGCATCCTGCTAGACCTCCACAACAACCGTGGCGCGGTCGGCTACGGTTTTGCGGCCTTCACCGAGCGCAACCCGCTGGCGTGGCCGTCCTTCGCGACGGTGGACGACGTTGCCGGGTTGCCGCCGACGGTGATCAGCGTCAACGAGTGCGACCCGCTGCGCGACGAGGGCATTAACTTCTACCGGCTCCTTCTTCGCGCCGGCGTGTCCGCGCGATGCCGGCAGGTCATGGGCACGTCGCACGGCACCGAGATCTTCACCATCGCGTGTCCGGAAATCAGCCGGGACACGGCCCGTGACCTCGCGGCGTTCGGTAAGGGCTGAGGCCCGCGCCCTCGGGACCGGCATTACTCGTTCGAGATGGTGATCTCTTTCGCAGTGAGGAACTCGAGCAAGGCGGGCCGCCCCTCCTCGGTGGCGCCGATCCCGCGCTTGAGCGCGGCGATGATCTCGCTGGGATCGGCGATCCGCTCCGCGTAGCAGCCGAGGGACCTCGCCAGGTCGGCGTAGTTGCCGGTGATATCCGTGGCGCCGTACTTGGCCTGCGAGACCGGCATCACCGGGATCTCGATGGCCATCGAGGAGTTGTTGAACAGGACCGACAGGATAGGGATCCGCTCGCGTGCCGCGGTCTCCAGGTCCATGCCGGTGAAGCCGATGGCGGCGTCCCCCCACACGTTGATGCACAGGTGGTCGGGCTTCGCCAGCTTGGCACCCATCGCCAGCCCGAGCCCGTAGCCCAGCTGGGTCGTCTTACCCCAGCCGAGGTAGCTGAGCGGTGCCGTCGCCTCCCAGAACGGTGTCATCTGGTCCCGCGGGCTGCCCGCGTCGTGGGTGATGATCGTCCGCTCCTTGTCCGCCATCCGGTTCAGCTCAAAGATCACCCGGTACGGGCTGATCGGCGCGGCGTCGCTGGTGAGCCGCGGCGCCCACGCCGCGAGCCAGGCCTCGCGCAGCTCGGCGATCCGGTGCGGGACGTCCCGCCGCGCATCGGCGGTCGACCGGTCCGCCTCAGCCATCGCTTCGGCAAGCGCGGTCAGGGTCAGCCTGGCGTCGCCCACCAGCGCGTGCTGCACGGCTACGTCCTTGTTGATGTCCCTGGGGTCGAGGGTGGCGTGGATGATCGTCTTGCCCGCCGGCATGGCCACGCCGAATCCGGTCAGCGCGAAGCTGCAGCCCACGCCCAGGATCACATCGGCGTCGGCCAGGAATCGCTTGACCGGGCGCGGGTTGGCCCGCCCGCCGCTGCCGAGCGACAGCGGATGGTTCTCCGGGAACGCGCTCTTCCCCTCGATCGACGTGGTGACCGGGATGTTCCAGTTCTCTGCCAGTGCCCGCAGCTGCGGCCACGCCTTGGCCCAGTGCACCCCCTGGCCCGCGTAGATCACCGGCCGCTCTGCACTGGCAAGAACCCGGGCGGCCGTCGCGATGTCCGCCGGATCAGGACCGCTCTTCGCCGTGCGGCTGGGCGAGTGCGACCAGCCCTCGGGCACCTCCTCATTCCACAGGTCGGCCGGGACCTCGATGAGCACCGGACCAGGGCGACCGTTCCGCAGCTGGGAGAAGGCCCGGCGCAGCAGGCTGGGGACGGCCGCCGCGGTGGTGACCGGCTCAGCCCACTTGGTGATGTTCCGCATGTTCAGGGCCGAGCTGAAGTTGGGGTAATAGGTGGCCAGGTGCCGCGGGTAGCCGCCGGGAACGACCAGGATCGGCACTGACTCGGAATACGCCTGGGCCACGCCGCCGAAAGCGTTTTCCGACCCAGGGCCGTGCTGCATGCAGAACACGCCGATCTTGTCCCCGGATGTCACGCGCGAGTATGCGTCGGCCATGTGCAGGCCGGTTCGCTCCTGGCGCACGATGATGGTGCGGATGTCCTCGCGCGCCGCCGCCTCGATCAGCGGGTTTACCGGGTAGGCGAAGAGGATGTCGATCCCTTCGGCCTTCATGGCGCGGGCAATGGCGCCGGCGACGTTCATCGGTTCGGCCCTCTGTTCATCGGGTAGGGCTGCCAGCGCTCCAGGTTGGCGCGCGGCAGCACGGACGGGTTGACGCAGCTCAGCGGCCAGCGACCGCGCAGCACCAGGGCCACCTCGCGGCCGACCCGGCGCCTGGTCTCGGGCCGCATCCGGGTGGTCGCCGAGGCGACGTGCGGGGTCACGACGACGTTGGGCATCGTGAGGAGCGGATTGTCCGCCTCCGGCGGCTCCTGCGCGAGCACGTCGAGGCCGGCGCCGGCGATGGTTCCCTCGTGCAGCGCCTTGATGAGCGCCTGCTCGTCGACGATCGAGCCCCGCGCGGTGTTGATGAGGATCGCGGTCGGCTTCATCCGGCCGAGCGCCGCCGCGTCGAAGATCTGCTCGGTCTCGGAGTTGTGCGGCGTATGGATGGACACGAAGTCGCTGCGGGCCAGCAACTCGCCGAACCCCACCGGCTCCACCCCGGCCTCGGTGATCTCGAGCTCGCTGACGTAGGGATCGTGGGCGATCAGGTGCAGGCCGAAAGCCTTCGCGCGACGGGCGGTGCAGCGGGCCACGTTCCCGAACCCGTACAGCCCTAGCGTCTGGCCCAGCAGCCGGGGACGCCTGGCCAGCACCTGTCTGCCCTCAGACCACCGGCCAGCCGCCGCCAGGCGGGCCATCGCGGGCGTCATCCTCGCGGTGTCGAGCAGGAGCATCATGGTGTGATCGGCGACTTCTTCGATGAACACGTCAGGGACGTTCGTCACGACGATGCCGGCCGAGGTAGCCGCCGCCACGTCCACCATGTCGACGCCGACGCTCCCGACGCCGATCACCACGCACTGCTGCAGGGCGCCGATGATCTCCTCATCGATGCGCATGCCCCACGATGTCATGATGGCGTCGGCGTCACGGACACCCTCGATGAACTCGGCGCGGGTATTGGCCCGGACCTCGACGATGTCCGCGATCGGGGCGAGCGACTCCAGCTCATAAGACCAGTCGTTCTCGCCGCCGTGGTCCTGCGCCTGCCTCGGTACCCGGACTGCGACCTTGCGCTTCGCCATGTCCCGCACCCTTCCAAGAGCGGTCACACCATGTCAATCGTCGCCTCGCGGCAGCCGCCGTCAAGCCGCAGGGCGAACGGCGGACCGGTCCCGGCCGGGCCTGCGGCTGGACGCGCGAGACCATGGGCGGATGGAACTGCGCCTGGCGAACGGCCGGGTCGTCGCCGTGGAGGCGGTCGGCCCCGACGACGCGACGCCGGTTCTCCTCTGCCACGGGCTGGCCGATTCGCGGCTGACCGCCCGGTGGCTCGCGTCGGCGGCCGCGGAGCTCCGACTGCGCGTGATCGCCCCCGACCGACCGGGCAGCGGTGGCACCGACCGCCGTCGGCTGAGCCAGGTGGCGGACTGGGCGCGGGACGCGACCGAGGTCCTGGATGCGCTGGAGGTCGACTCGGCGGCGGTCCTGGGCATCTCGGGCGGCGGCCCGTTCGCGGCGGCCTGCGCCGCCCGGATTCCCGGTCGGGTCCGCAGCCTGCTGCTCGTGTCGGCGCTCGGTCAGCCCGACTGGCCCAGCGCCGGTATGGCACCGGGAGAACGAGTCTCCCTGACGCTCGCCAGGCTCTCTCCGGCGTTCGGCGGCTGGTCGCTCGACCGCCTGGCGGCGCTGGCACGCCGGAGCCCGGACCTCTTTCTCCGGCTGGCCGCCACCGCGCAGCCTGAGGTCGACATCCGCGCGCTGCAGGAGCCTGGCCTGCGCGACTCGTTCCTCACCGGCTACCTCGAGGCGTTCCGCCGCGGCAGCTGGGGAGTCGCACAGGACTTGCGGGTGCTAACCCGGCCCTGGGGGTTCGACCTGCACTCCATCGAGGCACCGACCTGGGTTCTGCACGGCGACGCCGACACCACCGTCCCGGTGCAGCACGCCCGCCGCTATGCCCGGGCTATCCCGGCCGCGCAGCTCCAGATCCGCCCCGGCCACGGGCACTTCTCGATCCTCGCCGACCCGCGGGACGCGCTCGCCGTCCTCGCCGGGTAGCCGCGAGCCGCCGACCCGGCCGCCGAGTCAGCGCTGGTCGGCAGTGTGCCGCCGCAGCCAGGTCTGCGGCTGGCCGGACGCCGCCGCGATCTGCCGCCAGCTCCAGCCCGCGGTCCTGCACCGGTCGACGTATTCCTGCACCGACTCGACCCCGAGGCTGGCGGCCACCTCAGCGGACCGACGCTGGGCAGCATGACGCTTTCCGGCGTGCGGCGAGACGCTCAGTCCGTGCCGCGCGAATGCCGACTTGACGACCTGGAACGACAACCCGACCTCGCCCGCGATCGCGTTGAGGCTCAGATGCTCGACTTCGTGCCGCTGGGTCAGGTAGCTGGGCACGTCGGGAAACCCGAGGGCGCGGATCGGGGGGAGCCAGCGCGCGTCCCGCGCGTCCTGGCCGCGGTCGGTCGCGGCCACGGCGAGGACGGGATCCAGCCGCGGCAGGTGCCGTGACATCCAGTCCTTGTCCAGGCCGGACGCGCGGCTGATCGCGGCCAGGCTCTGACCAGACCCGACCCCGTCCCGCACGAGCTGCCCGATACTGGCGTAGCCCCGCTCGTGCGCGACCTGCGCGGCCTTCGCCGCCAGCCGCCCGATCGCGCGCTCCTGGTTGGCCTGAGCTAGCCGCGACCGGGCCGAGGCGGACAGCGCGGTCCTGGCCCGGTCACGGCGCTGCGCCGGAAACTGCCGGCCTCGGGCGGCCGCCGCGGCCTGGCGCGTCAGCTCTCCGCTGCGAGCGCGCTCCCGGCCTCGAGCGCTGCCGTCCCGCAGCGCCGACTCGAACACCAGCCGGGCGCTGAACGACGCGGAGCGCAGCTTCCGCGTGTCCGCACCCTCCAGCGACTGCCCGCGCTCCAGCCCGAATGCCTCGCAATACTGCGCCTTTGACCAGCCGTGCGAGGACAGATGTGCGGCAACAGAGCGAAACAGCCGGCCGCACAGGTGACAGGCCACGTGCGAGCTGTCCGCGACAACCCGACCGATGGGCGCGTAATAGGGAGTGCCGTCGCTCAGAAACCCGACGATCGGCGTCCCTCCCGAGCGCGCTGACCTGGCGAGCCTCGCGTTAGCAGGCGCGGCATCCACGGCACAGCCCCTTCAGCTCGCCTAGTAGTAACAATGAGACTACTAGCCAAGCCGAAACCTCGCCATCGGGCCAGCGCGCTTATCTGGCGGGCGCCACCGGTGCCGGTTGCCGCACCGCGTCCAGGAACCTGAGGGTCGCCGCCACGGTCTCGCACCGCCAGAGCGTCACCGCCCGGTCGATTCCGTTCGTCCGGGCAAGCCGCTCCTGCATCGCGTCTGCCACCGGCTGGAGCTGCGCACGCTGCGCGTCGACCAGCGGGCGGGCATCGGCGCCCGCCCGGTCCAGGAGCGCGAGCTTGACCAGGAGCTCGGAGCGGATGTCCCTGGTGTGGCTGACCGGCTTGGCCAGCCAGGCAGCGGCCGCGGCCCGGCCCGCGTCGGTGGCGGCCACCAGCGATCGGACCGGGCCCTCAGGAGAAGGCTGCAGCTCGACGAGCTCGACCAGCCCGGCCGCGTCGAGCCGCTGCAGCGCCCGGTAGATGACCGGCTTGGGCACCCGCCAGATCTGCCCCAGCTCTCCGTCAGCGTCCAGGATGCGCGTCAGCGCGAAGCCGTGGGTCGGCTCCTCGCACACCAGGCACAGCACGACCCACTCGCCGAGCGAGAGGCGCGGATGGGTGGTAGCTGGCATGGCTCAAGGCTACGACCGCGGTCACCGTGCCGGAGCGAGCATCCTCGGCACGGCGGAGCGCGGCTGCCACCACCGAGCGGCCCGGCGGCCGTCGCGGGAACCGTCGGGACCAGCCTTGTGCCGGCAGTGGTTCTGTAGTCTCATAGGGACTACTGGCCCGAGTGAGCATCTCCGCGGCCACGTGTCGCTCCCACGAGGTGCAACCGGGCCGAACCGCGCGGTGGCCCCGCCGTACCCGCACACCAGGGAGAAGGCTCGTTATGACAGTGACCCTTGACCGGAACGTCCAAGCGTTCATCGATACCCCCCGCCAGTTGTTTATTAATGGCCAGTGGGTAGACGCGGCATCCGGTCGGACCTTCGAGACACCGAACCCCGCGACCGGCGAGACGCTGGCGCGAGTTGCCGAGGGAGATGCCGAGGACATCAACCGCGCCGTCAAGGCCGCCAGGACGGCGTTCGAAAGCGGCCCGTGGAGCCGCCTGACGCCGTCGGAGCGGGGCCGCATCATCTGGCGGATCGGGGACCTCATCCTCGAGCACGTCGAGGAGCTCGCTCAGCTGGAGTCGCTCGACAACGGCAAGCCGTTCCTGGTGGCCCAGGCCGCGGACGTGCCGCTGGCTGCGGACCTGTTCCACTACATGGCTGGCTGGGCAACCAAGATCGAAGGCAACACGATCGACATCTCGGTGCCGTACATGCCGGGCGCTAACTTCCACTCCTACACGCTGCGGGAGCCGATCGGCGTAGTCGGGCAGATCATCCCCTGGAACTTCCCGTTGCTGATGGCGGCGTGGAAGCTCGGCCCGGCCCTGACGACCGGCTGCACCGTCGTACTCAAGCCCGCCGAGCAGACGCCACTCACCGCGCTGCGGCTCGCCGAGCTGATCGCGGAGGCCGGCGTTCCCGATGGCGTCGTCAACGTCGTGCCTGGCTTCGGGGAGACCGCCGGAGCTGCGCTGGCGGCGCACGACGACGTGGACAAGGTCGCCTTCACCGGCTCGACCGAGGTCGGCAAGCTGATCGTCCAGGCGGCCGCGGGTAACCTCAAGAAGCTCACGCTCGAGCTAGGCGGCAAGAGCCCCAACATTGTGTTCGACGACGCCGAGGACACCGCGGTCGAGGGCGCCGCCAACGCGATCTTCTTCAACCACGGCCAGTGCTGCGTGGCGGGCTCGCGCCTGTTCATCCACGAGAGCCGCTACGACGAGGTCGTCGACGGCGTGGCCGAGATCGCCAAGTCCATCAAGCTCGGATCGGGCCTCGACCCTGACACGCAGATGGGCCCGCTGGTGTCCGACGAGCAGTTCCGCCGCGTCACCGGCTACCTGGAGTCCGGCCGGGCCGACGGCGCCACCGCGCTGGCCGGCGGCGGCAGGTACGGCGATCGGGGCTACTTCGTCGAGCCGACGGTGCTCACCAACACGCGGCCGGACATGAAGGTCGTCCGCGAGGAGATCTTCGGACCCGTGGTCGTTGCGGAGAAGTTCACCAGCCTCGATGAGATCGCGGCGCAGGCGAACGACACCACCTATGGCCTCGGGGCCGGAATCTGGACCCGCGACATCTCCAAGGCGCACGCGCTGGCCAAGAAGCTCCGGGCCGGCACGGTGTGGATCAACTGCTACAACGTCTTCGACGCCTCGCTGCCGTTCGGCGGTTACAAGCAGTCCGGCTGGGGCCGGGAGATGGGCCACGAGGTGCTGAAGAACTACACCGAGGTCAAGGCCGTCACCACGCTGCTGTAGACCGCCGGCATCGACGGCACGAGGCTCGGATCCCCGGCCCGAGCCTCGTGCCGTTGTGCGATGTCCCAAGCCCGGCCTGGCATGACTTGTCCGGCGAACTGGTGGCGGCCACACGGTCGGCGCCTACCCTGGTAGTCGCACTGAGACTACTAGCCGTAGGGCACCGTGCTCCCGACGGTAGCCGGGTGTGATCGGAGGCAACCGAAATGAGCCTGGCAGACGAGGTTGAGGTCAAGGCGCCGATCCGGCACGCGGACCGGTTCTTCATCGGCGGGGCGTGGGTGACGCCCTCCTCGAGCGCCACGATCGACGTGATCGACTCGGCGAGCGAGCTGGTGTATTTCCGCGTGGCGGACGCGCAGGCCGCCGACATTTCCCGCGCCGTCGGCGCGGCACGGGAGGCGTTCGACGGCGGACCGTGGCCGCGGCTGACCCACGCGGAGCGCGCGGAGTACCTGCGCGCGCTCGCGGCCGAGGTCCGACGGCGGTCCGACGACGTCGCCCAGATCTGGCCGCGCGAGTCCGGTGCGGTGTACGCCATGGCGCGCGGCGGGGCAGCCGGTGCCGCGGCGTCCTTCGACTACTACGCCGACCTGGCTGCCACGTACGCGTGGGAGGAACCGGCCAAGCCGGCCAGGGGCGGGTTCGGGCTGGTCGTGTGGGAACCCGTGGGCGTCGTCGGCGCGATCATCCCGTGGAACGCGCCGATGGGGCTGATCGGCACGAAGCTCGCCCCCGCGCTGATCGCCGGGTGCACGGTCATCCTCAAGTCCTCCCCCGAGGCGCCAGGCGAGGGCTACATCATCGCCGAAGCAGCCGAGGCCGTCGGGCTGCCGCCGGGCGTGCTCAACATCGTCACCGCCGACCGCGAGGTCTCCGAGCTGCTGGTTCGGGACCCGAGGGTGGACAAGATCACCTTCACGGGGTCGACCGCGGCCGGGCGACGGATCGCGTCGATCTGCGGCGAGCGGATCGCACGCTGCACGCTGGAGCTGGGCGGGAAGTCCGCCGCCGTCATCCTCGACGACGCCGACCTGCCGACCGCCGCGCAGTCGCTGGCGCAGGCCGAGTGCATCCTGTCGGGGCAGGTCTGCGCGTCGCTCACCAGGATCGTGGTGACGCGGCACCGGCACGACGAGTTCCTTGACGCGCTGGCCAGCACCTTCTCGCAGGTCCGGGTCGGCGACCCGTTCGACCCGCAGACCCAGATGGGCCCCCTCGTGGCGGAGCGGCAGCGGGACCGGGTGGAGGGCTACATCGCGAAGGGCCTCGCGGCCGGCGCGACACTGGTCACCGGCGGCGGCCGGCCGGCGGGCCTGGAGCGCGGCTACTACGTCGAGCCGACCGTGTTCGGCAACGTGGACAACTCCTCGGTCATCGCGCAGGAGGAGATCTTCGGGCCGGTGCTGTCGGTCATCCCGGCCGCGGACGAGCAGGACGCGGTCCGGCTCGCCAACGACACGATCTACGGACTGAACGCGTCGGTCTACACCGCCGACGTGGAGCGCGCCCGTGACGTTGCCGGGCAGATCCGGTCCGGCACCGTCGGTCACAACGGGTTCAAGTCAGACCTGGCGATGGGGTTCGGCGGGTTTAAGCAGTCCGGCATCGGCCGCGAAGGCGGGACGCAGGGGCTGCTGGCGTTCCTGGAATCCAAGACCGTGCTGCTGGACGGTCCGACGGCCCGGTACCAGGACACGCAGCTGTAGCCGGGCCGGCCGAAAAAACACGCCCGAAGGGGATGCACCAGTGACAGCAGGAAGCGACACCGTGATCAGCACGCCGCTGCTCATCGACGGGGAAGAGCGGGCCACAGCCGCCACGTTCCCGGTCTACGACCCAGCCCACGCGGGCGCGATCGTCGGATATGCCGCCGCGGCATCGGCGGCCGACGCACAGGATGCCCTGCGCGCCGCCCAGCAGGCCTGGCCCGCCTGGGCCGCCCTGTCGGCCGCCGAGCGCGCCGCGATCGTGCTCAAGTCGCTCGACGGCCTCGACACCGACGCCGACGAGCGCGCCGACATTCTGTCCAGGGAGAACGGCAAGGTCCGGTTCGAGGCCGGCATCGACCTGCACGTCTTCGTCGGGCGGTTCCACCAGGCGGCCGAGTTCGCCCCGGCGCTCGATGAAACCGAGCAGATCGCCGGGCCGCCGTTCTCGACCACCATCGCCAAGGTGCCGGCCGGCGTAGTCACGATCATCTATCCGTTCAACTGGCCGCTGGCGATTCTCGCGGCGAGCCTGCCGTACGCGCTGATGGCCGGCAACACCGTGATCGTGAAGCCGCCGCCCACCACGCCGCTCTCGTCGGTCCGCACGCTTGCGCACCTGGTGCGGGCGCTGCCACCGGGCGTGCTCAACGTTGTCACCGGTCCAGACGAGGTGATCGGCCCCGTGGTTGTCGGCGATCCGCGGGTCCGGCACGTGTGCTTCACCGGCAGCGTCGGCGGCGGACGGCGGATCATGGCGATGGCGGCCCCGAACCTGACCAACGTCACCCTCGAGCTCGGCGGCAACGACCCGGCGATCATCTTGCCCGACGCGGACCTGGACGAGGCGGCGTTCGGCCGGCTCAGCTTCGCGACGTTCATGACCTCCGGGCAGGTGTGCATGGCGATCAAGCGGCTCTATGTGCCGCGGGCGCGGTATGGCGAGGTCGTCGACGGGCTACGGGCGGGCCTCGAGGGGACCCGGGTGGGACCGGGCCTCGATCCCGGTACCACCATGGGGCCGCTGAACACCGCGCGCCAGCGTGACTACGTAGCCGGGCTGTGTGAGGAGGCACGCGCCGCCGGCACCGAGGTGCTCACGGCCGGCGAGCTCACCGGCGAGAGCGACGGCAACTACCTGCTCCCCTCGCTCGTGCTCGACCCGGCGCGCGGGCTGAAGATCGTGACCGAGGAGCAGTTCGGCCCGGCGCTGCCGGTCATCCCGTACGACGACGAGGCCGAGGCGGTCGCGATGGCCAACGACACCTGGTCCGGCCTCTGCTCGTCGGTGTGGTCGGCCGACACTGAGCACGCGATGAGGGTGGCGCGGCAGCTCCGCACCGGAGTGACCTTCTTCAACAACCACAACGCGACCGCAGTGGACGAGCGCGCCCCGTTCGGCGGGTTCAATCAGAGCGGAATCGGCCGCGAGCTCGGGCGGCAGGGCATGGTCGACTTCACCGAGACGCACGTCATGAGCGTTCCTTCCTGACCCGCCACCTGTGAGGTATCGATGCCGGACAGCTACGACTCGCTATTCATCGGCGGCGAATGGGTGCGACCCCGTTCCCCTGCCGTGATCGAGGTGCACTCCGCCAGCACGGGCGAGCGCATCGGCCAGGCGCCGGAGGCCAGTGAGGCCGACGTGGACGCCGCGGTCGCCGCGGCGCGGCAGGCGTTCGACGACCCGGCCGGCTGGTCGCAGTGGGAGCCGGCGGAGCGCGGCGCGGCACTAGCACGGCTCGCGGACGAGCTCGAGTCCCGCGGCGAGGAGATCGGCCGCCGGGTCAGCGCGCAGAACGGCATGCCCATCGCGCTGTCCCCGACGATCGAAGGCATGACCCCGGTGGGGACGATCCGCTACGTGGTCGGCCTGCTCGCTAACGCCCCGGTCGAGGAGGAGGTCCCCCGCTTCCTCGGCGGCAAGCTGATCATCAGGCGTGAGCCGGTCGGCGTCGTCGGCGCCATCGTGCCCTGGAACTACCCGCAGACGCTGGCCTCGTTCAAGTACGCGCCGGCGCTGGCGGCCGGCTGCACCGTCGTGCTCAAGCCCTCGCCCGAGACCGTGCTCGACTCGTACGTGTTCGCCGACGCGGTGCTCGCCGCGGGCCTGCCGGCCGGCGTGATCAACATCGTGCCCGGCGGCCGGGAACTCGGTGCCTACCTCGTCCAGCACCCCGACATCGACAAGGTGGCCTTCACCGGCTCCACCGCGGCCGGGCGGCAGATCGCCGAGGTGTGCGGCCGGCTGCTGCGCCCGGTCAGCCTGGAGCTGGGCGGCAAGTCGGCCGGCATCATCCTGGACGACGCGGACCTCGACCTGGCCAAGATCGGCCAGGACCTGTTCGCCGCCACGCTCGTGAATAACGGCCAGACCTGCTACGCCAGCACCCGGATCCTGGCGCCCCGGTCCCGTTACGACGAGGTCGTCGACACGATCGCCGCGTTCGCCTCGTCGCTGCCAGTCGGCGACGCGCTCGACCCGGCCACCCTGATCGGGCCGCTGGTCTCCGAGCGCCAGCGGGACCGGGTCGAGCGCTACATCGCCAAGGGCAGCAGCGACGGCGCCCGGCTCGTCGCTGGCGGCGGCCGCCCGGCTGGCCTGCCCGGTGGCTGGTTCGTCGAGCCGACCGTGTTCGCCGACGTCGACAACGCCTCGGTCATCGCGCAGGAGGAGATTTTCGGGCCGGTGCTGTCGGTCATCGGCTACACCGACACCGACGACGCCATCCGCCTCGCCAACGAGTCCGACTACGGGCTCGGCGGCTCGGTGTGGACAAGCGATCCGGAGCGCGCCAAGGACGTGTACCGGCGGGTGCGGACTGGCACCATGGGCATCAACAGCTTCCTGCCTGACCCGGCTGGCCCGTGGGGCGGCGTGAAGAGCAGCGGCATCGGCCGGGAGCTCGGTCCGGGAGCCGTCGCCGCCTACCAGCAGCTCAAGACCGTCTACGCCTGACCGGCAGGGCACCGGCCACGCCCACTAGCCAGCGCGCGAGGCCGGGATCACTATGGCGGGGTGAGCGCCGCTGCCGACGATGACACCGCCAGCTCGTGGTTCGACGGGGTCGGCCTGACCGAGCTGGCGCCCGTGGACACCTGGCTCAGCCCAAAGATCGACGTGCGGGCGTCGCCGGTGCACGGCCGGGGCACGTTCGCGCTGGCCGACATCGCCGCGGGTGAGACCGTGGAGGTCTGGGGACAGCGGTGGCAGGGCGCGATGGTGGCCGAGTACACCGCCGACGCAGCACGGGCGGAGCTGGCGGCCGCTCGCGGCCTGGTCGTCATGCAGTGGGACGACGAGCTCTTCAGCATCGAGGCGCGCGGCGGTGACCCCGGCTACTTCCTCAACCACAGCTGCGATCCGACGCTGTGGTTCGGCGATGCGGTCACCCTGCGCGCCAGCCGCGAGGTCCCGACCGGCGAGGAGCTGACGCTGGACTACGCGCTGTTTCAGGAGCACGAGGAGTTCGTTGCGCCCTGGCGATGCCGGTGCGGCACCACGCGCTGCCGCGGCGTGGTCACCGGCCGGGACTGGATGCTGCCGGATCTGCAGAGCCGCTACGCCGGCTTCTTCACGCCGCTGCTCAACAAGCGGATAGCGGCGCGGTCCACCCGGTGACACCGCTCCTAACGGCCAGGCTAGGGTTATGACCGCCTGGCGGTCGGTCACGAAACGGGGGGCGCATGTCCGAGCGCGAAGATCTGCAACGGCACATCGACGCCGTGCTGGAGGATCTGTCGATCGGCATGGAAGGGTGGCGGAACACCGGCCAGGCTCCGAACTCGGTGCTGCAGGAGGCCAAGGAATTGCACGAGGAAGCCGGCTGGGAGCAGCAGAGCGACCTCGCCGACCGCCTCGCCGGCGCGATCGAGCAAGCCCAGCGGGAAATCGAGCGCGGACGTCGCTAGCCGGACGGCCATCGCGCACCGGGGGTAACGCTGGGCTACGATCCGCGCCGTGACCAACCTCACTGAGCTAGCCGACCGCCTGGCCGCGGGCGCCGTCGTCACCGACCCGGCGACCCGGCGCGAGCGCGCGATCGATAGCTGGTCTCTCGCTCTCCTGCGCCGTGCCGCGGGCGACGAGCCACCGCTGCCGGATGCGGTGATCTTTCCGCGCAGCACCGACGACGTGGCCATCGCGCTCGCCTGGGCGTCAGAAACGCGCACCGCCGTGATTCCGCGGGGCGCCGGGTCGGGCGTGTGCGGTGGTGCCCAGGCGGCAGCCGGTTCGGTGGTACTCGACCTGTCGTTGATGAACCGGGTCACGAGCGTCGATACCGTCTCGCGAGTGGTGGCCGTCGAGGCGGGTACCCGGGGCGACCGGCTTGAGGGCGTCCTCGCCGAGCATGACCTGACGGTCGGCCACTACCCGCAGTCGGTCGCGATCTCGACGGTCGGCGGCTGGATCGCCGCGTCCTCTGCCGGGCAGGCATCGGCCGGTTTTGGCGCCATCGAAGACGTCGTGCTCGGACTCACGGCCGTGACGCCGCGCGGGGAGATCCTCCGCTGCCGGCCCGTCCCGCGGTCGGCCGCCGGGCCAGATCTGCGGCGGCTGCTCGTGGGCTCCGAAGGAACGCTGGCGGTCGTGACGGAGGCTGTGCTCGCCTGCCGGCCTCGGGTTCGCGACTGGGTCTGGCTGGCGCGTCAGTTCCCGTCCTTTCCCGCGCTGGCCGACGGCCTGCGCGCCGTCGTGCAGGCAGACCTCGGCGCCGTCGTCATCCGCGGCTACGACGAGGCCGACGCGCAGCTCAGCTTCGGCGCCCTCGGGCACTCCGCTGGCTGCGCTGGCATCGTCGGCTTCCCGGCCCACGTTCCCGGCCTGACGGAGCGGACCGCGCTCGCCGCTCAGGCCATGAGCCGCGCGGGATCATCCCCGCCGCCGGCCGACCTCGGACCCGGCTACGGCGAGCACTGGTGGGCGCACCGCAACGACGCCGTGCAGACCTACGCCGCGATCATGGGGCCCGATCGCGCGTTCGGCTCCGGCGTCGTCGTCGATACCGTCGAGGTCGCGGGGCTGTGGTCGGTGGTGCCCCGGCTGTACGACGGCGTGCGGACCGCGCTGGCCAGCCACGCCGAGACCGTGCTCTGCCACCTGTCGCACCTGCATTCCGCCGGCTCGTCGCTCTACTTCACGTTCCTGATCAGGGGCGACGACGACCACGACGCGGCGGCGCGATACCGTGCCGCCTGGGAGCAAGCCGTGCGAAGCTGTGCCGACGCGGGCGGAACCATGACGCACCATCACGGCGTGGGGCGGCTGAAGACGCCGTTCCTCCCGGTGGAGCTCGGCGCGACCGGGACGGCCGTCCTGGCCAGGATCAGGGCCGCCCTCGACCCTGACGGCATCATGAACCCCGAGGTGCTCCGGCCATGACCAGCGTGGTGAGCCAATGACCAGTCCGTTCGGGCCACTCGTCATCATCGCCAACCCGCGGGCCGGGCAGGGCACTGTGGAACGCCACCTGCCGGAGATCGAGCGCTCCCTCACCGACGCGGGCCTCCCCTACCGGATCGTCCGCACCACCCACCCTGGTCACGCCACCGAGGCAGCCAGGGACGCGCTCGGCCGCGGGGAGCGCTACCTGGTCGCGGCGGGCGGCGACGGCACCGTCCATGAGGTGCTGAACGGGATGCTCGGGACCGGCGGGCGCGCCGTCTCGGACGCCGTGCTCGGCATCGTCGCGGCCGGGTCGGGCTGTGACATCGTCAGGTCGCTTGGCCTGCCCGGTGATGCCATCCGGGCCAGCCGCCACCTGACCGGCGACGCGGTCCGCCGCATCGACGTCGGGAAGATCACCTTCACGTCGGGCGGGACAGAGGCGACCCGCTTTTTTGCCAATATCGCCGAGGCCGGCCTCGGCGCGGCGGTGGTCGCCCGCACCGGCAGGCTGCCCCGATTCCTCGGGCCGGCGAAATACTTCTGCGGGTTCTGGCTGACGCTGCCGACGTTTCACCCGGCCGTCGTCCGGCTCGACTCGCCCGACAGCTCGTTCGAGTGGCGAGCCCACAACGTGGTGGTCGCGAACTGCCAGTTCTTCGGCGGCGGCATGCGCATCTCGCCCAAGTCACGGCCGGACGACGGCGTGCTCGACGTGCTGGCCATGGTCGGGCCGAAAATCGACGCGTTTACCATGCTGCCGAAGATCTACAAGGGCACCCACCTGCCGCACCGCGACATCGCGGAGGCGGCGGCCGCGACCGTCCGGCTGGACGCAGATCCGCCGCTGCTGATCGAGGCAGACGGCGAGCTGCTGGGCACCACACCGGCCACGGTTGAGGTCGTTCCTGGCGCGATCCGCGTGAAGGTATGACGGTCAGCCGGGAGCGGGCAGCCGCACGGAAGCGTCCCTGGTTGTCAGCCGGGTCCTGCGGACGAAAACGTCCTCGTCGGTAACCGCCATTTCGCGACTGCGCGCCAGCGCGAGCTCGACCTTCAGCACGGGCAGGCCGGGAACGGCCGGCTCGCCGAGCGACGGCTCAGCCCCGATCATGCGGATGGCCGCGCGCCAGTCGTCGCCGAACCGCTGCACCAGCCGCTCCCCCGCCGCAGGCGGCAGGCCGAGCCCGGCAGCCGCGGCGCCCGCGAGGGCGCGCGCTGCAGTCACCGAGCCGTGCAGCCCGAGCGGGATGCGGCGGGTCCGGCACCGGCCGACCGACCCGATCAGCACGGCGATCCGGTTCACGAGATCCTCGGCCATGGCCCGGTAGGTGGTCAGCTTGCCGCCGGTGATCGTGAGCAGGCCGGGCGGGTCGTCGAAGATGGCGTGCCGCCGAGACAGGTCCTCGGTCGCGCCGGCCTCGCGCGCAGCCGCTGCACTCGTCCGCGGGGACGATCCCCCGAATCCCGCCGGCGTGGCCAGCAGGGGCCGAAGCCCGGCCCAGGACGCGACGACGTCTCGCGCCGTGACCGTCGGGAAATACTGCGCCACCGCGGCGAGAATGTAGTCCCGGTCTGCGGACTCGACCGGCGGGTTATCGAGATCGCCTGCGTACGGGGTATCGGTCGTGCCCGCATAGACCCGGTCCTCCCACGGAACCAGGAACACAGAACGCCCGTCTCCCGCCGCGGAGGGCACGACGAAGGCAGCCTTCGTCTGGACGGCACCGGGCGCGAACACCAGGTGGACGCCCTTGCTCGGCCGCAACCGCCGTACCCCGTCGACCGCGAAGCTGCCGACCCGATCGGCCCAGACGCCCGCCGCGTTGACCGTGACCCGCGCCCGGACCTCGAGTCGCTCACCCGTGAGCGTGTCCGCCACCACGGCGCCTGCGACCCTGCCGTTGCCGAGCAGGCCCTCGACCTCCGCATGATTGGCGAGGAGCGCGCCCCAGGCGTGCGCCGTTCGCGCCACCTCGATCGTCAGCCGCGCATCGTCTGTCTGGCATTCGAGGTAGCGGTAGCCGCCGCGGTCTCCGCCGAAGCCGGGCACGGCGTCCCGCACCTGCTGACCGGTCACGCTGTGATGGACACCGACGTTCCGGCCGATTGCCAGCAGGTCGTACCCGGTGAGGCCGGCGCCGTACCGCGCCTTGGCTCGGGACGAATGAGCGAGCAGGTACATCGGCACCGGCCGGACAAGGTGGGGCGCGAGCCGGAGCAGCGCCCTGCGCTCGCGCAGGCACTCACGCACCAGGCCGATTTCGCCGTGCTCCAGGTAGCGGACGCCGCCATGGATGAGCCGGGAGGACCGGCCGGAGGTGCCCGAGGCAAAGTCGGCCTTCTCCACGAGCGCGACCGAGAGACCCCGCGAGGCCGCGTCGAGCGCGACGCCCACTCCCGTGATGCCGCCGCCGATCACGAGCACGTCGACGACGATCTCCGCCATCCGGGCCAGGTTGGCCGCGCGCGTCTCGGCGGAGAAGGGTGGCACGAGAGGGAATGTAACGGACGCGCGGTGACCGAGCGACCGCGACCTGTGCGACGGCTGAGGACAGAACGACCCCGTTCCCCCTCTGATGGTTGCCTCGCTGGACGCCGGCGGGCGGGCCGGCGGATGCTGGCAACTGGCCTGCCGATGCCGTGCCCGCGTGCGGCCACCGCGAGAAGGGACCTCAGCCATGGTGTTCACGGATGCCGCCGCGGAACTCGTCGCCACCCTGGCCGACGAAGGGGTGCAGCACCTGTTCATCAACCCCGGCACCGACACCGCGCCGGTGCAGGAGGCGCTGGCCGCGGCCAGGACCGGCCACACCCCGAGCCCGCGCGCGGTGCTGTGCACCCACGAGTTCGTCGCGCTGTCCTCGGCGATGGGCCACTACTTCGCCACCGGCACGCCGCAGGCGGTCATGGTGCACGTCGACGCCGGAACCCTGAACCTGGGCGGCGCCTGGCATAACGCGCAGCGCAACCGGCTCCCGGCCGTCGTCTTCGCTGGCCGTTCGCCGTACTCGACGGCCGCCGGCATCCCCGGCCACCGCGACGCTCCCATCCACTGGCAGCAGGAGCAGCTCGACCAGCAGGCCGTAGCCAGGGCGTTCGGCAAGTGGGCGATGGAGGTGCCACGAGGCCGCGATCTCGGCCCGATCGTCCGGCGCGCGTTTCAGGTTGCCCAGGCCGACCCGCGCGGGCCCGGGTACGTGATGCTGCCGCGCGAGGCGCTGATGGAGGCCGGCGGGGCGGGCCTAGCCCCGCGGCTTGCGCCGCCGAAGCCCGCCGCGCCCGACCCGGCGGGCCTCGCCGAGATGGCGGCCTGCCTGGCCGACGCCGCGCACCCCGTCATCGTCACGGGCCGGACCGGGGCGCGAGTTGACGCCGTAGCGAGCCTCGTCGAGATCGCTGAGCTGCTCGGCTGTCCGGTTCTGGATCAGCGCGACCGGGTCAGCTTCCCATCCCGGCATCCGCTGTACGCCGGTGACGCGGCCGAGCTGCTGACCGGGGCTGACGTGGTGCTGATCCTGGACAGCGAAGTGCCGTGGATTCCCGCGCTCGCGGCGCCGCCTGCATCGGCGACCGTGCTGCAGATCGACACCGACCCGGTCAAGGCCACGATGCCGCTGTGGAGCTATCCCGTCGACCTCGCGCTCACCGCCGACACCGCAATCGCCCTGCCGCTGCTCGCGGGTGAGCTGCGGCGGCTGGCCGAGCCGTCCCGGACCGCGCGCTGGGCGGAGCGGCGCGAGCAGGTCGGGAGCCGGCTGGCGCAGATCCGCCAGCAGTGGGACGCGCTCGCCAGCTCGGACCAGCCGGGCGCAGCGCCGCACGCGATGATGCAGGCCCTGAACAAGGTGCTGCCGCCGCGCGCCATCGTCCTGGAAGAGGCGGTCACCGCCCGCAGCGCGCTCATCCGGCAGATCGACCGCGAGCCAGGAGGCTTCTTTGACACCGGCTCGCCCGCTCTCGGCTGGGCAATCGGCGGCGCCATGGGAGTCAAGCTCGCCCGGCCCGACGCGCCGGTGTTCGCCGTGTGCGGGGACGGCGCGTTCGGCTTCGGCGTGCCCACCGCGGCGATCTGGTCGGCGCACCGGGCCGGCGCACCGTTTATCGCCGTGATCCTCAACAACGCCAGCTACCGGGCATCACGACTGCCGGTGCAGCGCCTCTACCCCGGCGGCGCCGGCGAGGCCGAAGGCAGCTTCCCGGAGACCGACCTGTCCCCCGCGCCGGACTACGTCGCGCTCGCCGCCGCCTACGGCGGCGGCGGGCGGGTTGTCCACGACAGCACGCAGCTGCCCGACGCGGTCGAGTACTGCCTCGCGCTCGAGGCCGAGCAGCGGTGCGCCGTCATCGACATCCGGCTGCCCGGATGACGAGCAGCGCCAGCGCCAGGCGTCCCAACCCGCGCTGACGAATCGCCGACAACTCGGGCGGC
>JASHPF010000399.1 GCA_030038295.1 Streptosporangiaceae bacterium | reverse complement strand
GCTCGGCCAGCAGGTGGATGACGTCGGCCACGGCGTGACCGGCGACCGACGCCCCGGTGCGGCACAGCACCCTGATGCGGGTGTAGTCCTCCACCTCGGCGACGGCGGCGCGCAGCACGTCGATCAGCGGGACGGGCTGCCGCCAGCCCCGCGCTGGCGTGTCGCCGGACAGGATGATCAGGCCCTCGGCGTGCCGGCGCATGCGGGTCGTCAGGTGGTCGATGCGGAACAGGTCCTCGAGCTGATCGGGCTCAGTGGCGCGCCGCTCCATGCCGTCCAGCAGGCTCAGCTGCCGGTGCAGCAGCGACTGGCTCCGGCCCGCCAGGTTCCGGAACACATCGCTGATGCCGCGCCGCAGCCGCGCCTCGTCGACGGCCGACTGCACGGCGACGTGCTGCACGACGGTGAACGCCTCCCGCACCTGCTCGATCTCGCTGCTCGTGCGGGCGTCGGTGGGCTTGTACTCGTCGAGATCAACGGTCTCGCCCGCGCGCAGCTGGCTGATGACCTGTGGCAGCTTGTCGTTCGCGAGGGCCAGCGCGGACTCGCGGAGCTCGCGCAGCTGGCGTACCAGCCCGCGGCCGAGCACCACGGACAAGCCGATCGACGCGATCAGGGCGAGCAGGCCGAGGCCGGCGGCCAGCGCCAGATCCAGCTGCGCCTTGTTCGCCTGCTGCTGAATGGCCTGCTCGAGCTTGGTCCCGGCCGCCGCGAGCCCCTTGCCCATCGCGACCGAGTACGCGACGAAAACGGACCTGGCGTCGAGCACCCTGGCGGGCGGCGCGCCGATCCGCCACGGCGTATCGGTGACCGTCGACTCCGCGGTCAGCATCGCGTTGGTCACCGGCACCGTGACGTACCGCGTGATCGCCGCGCGGTACGGAGCGGTGGTGCCGGGCAGCGAGTCGTTGACCAGCTGCTGGCGCGTGCTCGCCAGCGATCCGATCGCGATGCGGTCGACGGCGGGGAACTGACCCTGCGCTATGTCCGAGGTGAGCAGGTCCGTCTCGGTGAGGGCCGCCTGGTCGGCTCGGTCGAGGTTGAGGATGTTCAGCGATTGCGTGACGATCGTGACGTTCACCTGCGAGTCGATGATCGCCTGGAGCAGGTTGTTGCCCGCGTCGATGATCGAGTCATAATCCGCGAGCGCTGTTTGCTTCGTTATCGCATTGTCCGCGACCGCGCTACGCGTCAGGTTCAGCGCGGCGGCTTCATCGAGCAATGCGCGCATGGCCGTGAGTTCGCCGCTGGTGGCGTTCCCGGTGACCGCTGGCGACCGGATAGCGGCCTCCAGCCGCGACAGCGCCTTCGTCGTCGCGCCTTCCTGGATACCCAGCTCGCCTGCGATCCGCGGGTCCGTGGGGGCAGCCAGGCTGAGCAGCGCCAGGCCGCGCTCGAGCCCGGCTTGCTGCTGGAAATCGGAGATCGGCGTGGCCAGCTCGGTCTTTAGCGACTTCGCGCGCGCCTGACCCAGCGCATTACTGAACGTGATGCTTGCCGTGAAGGCATACAGCAGCAGCAGGCAGAGCACCGGGACCGCGATGAGGATGCCGACCCGGAGGCGGATGGATCTGTTTCGCAATCCCATGCTGAAGTTTCCCAGAGGTGATCAGGTGAGGTGGGTGGCCGTCGCGCCCGAGGGCACGGTAAACCACGGGCGATATTGGAGCGTAACATCGTATTGACTCCCCGAAATATGAATCTGGATTGGCCGTCCGAATTCACCGAGAAGGTCCGCCCCCAGGACGGACTACGTCGCGGGCCGCGCGGCCGCGGTGTCCCGCGGAGCGCACCGACTTTCGCTAGAATCCGCGTGCCTGGCGCGAAACTGCGCGCGGCAGACCTACGGGGGTAGGCACAACGGGGGGTCGGGGGATGACGCATGCGGCGAGCCGGGCCGACGTCGTCGTGATCGGCGGGGGACTTGCGGGCATCAGCGCGGCGATCGACCTGGCCGACGCAGGGCGCGCCGTCACCCTGCTCGAGGGCCGTCCGTGGCTTGGCGGCGCTACCTGCTCGTTTATCCGCCGCGGGCAGACGATCGATAACGGCCAGCACGTCTTCTTACGGTGCTGCACCGCCTACCGGGAGCTGCTCGGCCGGCTCGGGGTGAGTCGTTCCTGCACCATCCAGGACCGGCTCGATCTCACGGTGCTGGACGGCACGGCGCCCGGCCGGCCAGCGCGGGCGCGACTGCGCCGCTCGGCGCTGCCGGCCCCGGCGCACCTCGCGGGATCGCTGGCGCGCTACCGGTTGCTGTCCGGCCCAGAGCGGCTCAGGGTGGCCGCGGCGGCCGTCGCCCTGCAGTTCACCGAGCCAGGCTCCGGGGCCGGGCCGGCCAGCCTGGCCGACTGGCTTGACCGGCACCGGCAGGACGAGCGCGCCCGCGCCAAGCTCTGGGACTGGCTGTGCGTCGCCGCGCTCAACGTCGCACCGGAGCACGCCGATCTCGCCCTGGCGGCGAGCGCCATCAGAACCGCGGTGCTCGCCGGTCGTGACCACGCCGACATCGGCGTGCCGTCGGTGCCGCTCAGCGCGCTGCACAGCGCCCCGGCTTTCGCGCTGCTCGGCCGGCTCGGCGTCACGATCCGGCTGGGCGTCCGGGCTGCCGCGGTGCACCAGGCATCCGCCGGCGGGTATCGCGTCAGCCTCGGGCCGGCCCGGACCGGTTCGGACGGCGAACCCGGGCCGGAGTCGCAGGACATCCGCGCCGACGCCGTCGTGCTGGCGGTCCCGCCGAGCGAGGCGGCGGCGCTCGTCCCGACGGCCCTGGCGGGCGAAGCCGCGCGCTGGTCGCTGCTGCGGCCGTCGCCGATCGTGAGCGTGCACGTCAGCTACGGCAGCCGGGTAACCGAGCTGCCGTTCGCGGCGATCGTGGGTGCGCCGGTGCGCTGGGTGATCGACAAGTCGGCCGCCGCCGGGCTGCCCGCCGGGCAGTACCTCGCCGCCACCATACCCGCCGCTCCGGACTACGTGGACATGCCGGCGGCCGAGGTGCGGGAGCGCATACTGCCCGTGCTGGAGCGGGTCTTCCCGGCCGCGGCGGACGCGACCGTCGAGGACTGCTTCGTCACCAGGGAGCGCCGCGCCACCATCCGGCACGAGCCGGGCACGCAACGGCTGCGGCCGGCCTTCGGACTGCCCGGCCTCGCCGTGGCGGGCGCGTGGACCGACACCGGCTGGCCGGACACGATGGAGGGCGCGGTGCGCAGCGGGCGGTCCGCCGCGCGCAGGCTGATGGCGGGCCTGACCGTCGACCCGGCCCCGGCGCCCGCGCAGCGTTCGGCCGAGCGCGTCACCGTGACCGCCGCCGCCGCGTGGTCGGGGACGCCGCGGTGACATCCACCGCGGCCCGCGAGATAACGCTGCGCCAGGCAGCCGGTGGCGCTGTCGAGCGCGCTAGCCGGCTGCTGCTGGCGTGCCAGGACGCCGCGGGCTGGTGGCCGGACCCGGCCGCCGCCGAGGTCAGCGTCAGCGCCGAGGCGCTGCTGGCGCTGGAGGTGCTAGAGATCAGGACAGCGGCCGCGACCCTCGCGGCGGCCCGGCAGATCAGGTTCGCACAGCGGGCCGACGGAAGCTGGGCCGGCGGCGAGCCGGGCGCGGCCGCCGACCTGTCGGCGTCGGTGCTCGCCTACCTCGCGCTGCTGCTCGCGGGCGATTCACCCGACGCCTACCACCTGGCCGTCGCGGCTGGCTGGATCAGAGACGCGGGCGGCATCGACGCCGTCGGCGTTACCGCCAGGGCATGGCTGGCGATATTCGGCCTGGCCGCCTGGGCCAGCGTGCCCGTTCCCTCCCTCGAAGCTGGCTACCTGTCGGGCCGGGACCTGCCGGTGGCGACCGAAAGCCGGGTGAGCGCCACCGCGCTGGCGGTCATCGGTGCTGTGCGTCCGGCCCGCCCGCCCCCCGCCGAACTCACCGAGCTGCGGCCGGGCGGGCCCTCCGCCGGGCCGGCCCGGCCCGACGACACCGTCCTCGGCCCGACGCGGGTGTTGGCCAGGTCCGCCGCGCTGCGACGCTGCGGCAAATGGCTCGCCGACTGGCAGCTAGCTGGCTGCCCGGCAGACCGAGAGCGGTCCGGGTGGCCGTTGTCGGTGGTCGCGCTGCACGCGCTCGGCTACCCGGCCAGCCACCCCGCTCAGGCCGCCGGGCTGGCGCGGCTCCGCGGGGACGGCGACGGCCGGCCTTCGTGGCGGGCGCGGTCCGGCCTGCCCCCGGTGGCGCACACCGCGCTCGCGGTCGAGGCGCTGTCGGCGGCGGGTCTGCCTGCCGGGCACCCCGCGCTGCTCGCGGCCGGCAGCTGGCTGCTGCGTCAGCAGATCGAGGGCGCGGCGCTGGGCGGCGGCGTGCGCGCCGCCCAGCGTCTGGCCGGCTGGTCGTTCTGCCCGGACGGCTACCCGCGGCCCGGCGACACGGCGTGCGTGCTGACCGCGCTGAGCGGACTGGACCTGGAGGCGCTGCCCGGCG
>JASHPF010000009.1 GCA_030038295.1 Streptosporangiaceae bacterium | reverse complement strand
CGTTCGTGCGACCGCTAAGAGGGGTTGGGTAACCCGGTGAACCACGTAGTTGCGGTCGAGGCCGCCAGGGCCTGTCATATCTACTCTGGCTGCGGCTACCCGTCGCCGTCGATCCAGGACTTCTATTTCCGGCCGTTGTTCACCATCGGCGACTTCCACTTTGACAAGCCGATGCTGCTGGTGCTGCTCAGCACCCTCATCGTGCTGGGATTCTTCTGGGCCGCGTTCCGGAAGCCGCAGCTAGTTCCGCGCGGCGTGCAGAACCTCGGCGAGCTCGGCATCCTGTTCGTCCGGGATCAGATCCTGCGACCGCAGATGGGGAAGAAGGGCGACAGCTGGCTGCCGTTCCTGTGTGCCTTGTTCTTCTTCATCTGGATCAACAACATCTTCGGCCTGATCCCGATCCTGTACTTCCCGGCGACGTCGCGGTTTGAGTACCCGGCCATCCTCACCGCCATGGTGTGGGTCCTCTATATGGGCATCGGCATGTGGAAGCAGGGCCCGCTCCGCTACCTGAAGAACCTGTCGGTGCCGTCCGGCGCGCCGTGGTGGATCCTGCCGCTGCTGGCGCCGATCGACTTCCTCTCCAATGTCTTTATCCGGCCGTTCACGCTGTCGGTCCGGCTCTGGGCCAACATGCTGGCGGGCCACGTGCTGCTGCTGGTGTTCTCGCTCGCCACCTG
This sequence comes from Streptosporangiaceae bacterium, assembly GCA_030038295.1. GTDB lineage: Bacteria > Actinomycetota > Actinomycetes > Streptosporangiales > Streptosporangiaceae > JAJYUU01. Next base: position 10,592 of record JASHPF010000009.1, on the reverse strand, counting down.
GTACCTGCTCACCGCCACGCTTCAGCTGGTGGTCTCGGCCGCGTCTTTCGTCCTGCTCATCGGGATTACCGCGCTGGAGCTGCTGATTCAGCTGCTGCAGGCGTTCATCTTCACCACCCTGACCGCCTTCTATATCTCGGGCGCCTACGAGCCCGCGCACTGATCCGACCTTGGTAAAAGAAAAGCCGGCGTCGCGGCCGGCCTGACCAGAAGGAAACATCACAATGCAGCTCGCGATGCACCTGCATCACCTGCTCTACGTCGCGGCGGGCGGCGCGCCCGGAACCACCGGCAACCCGTATCAGCTTCACATCATCAACCTGGGCGCGCTCGCCTACGGCCTCGCGGCGATCGGCCCCGGCGTCGGCATCGGCATCATCTTCGGCAAGTACATCGAGTCGATCGCCCGCCAGCCCGAGGCGCAGGGTCGCCTCACCGGCTTCCTGTGGATCGGCTTCGCGCTGACCGAGGCGCTGGCCCTGATCGGCATCGCCGTCTTCTACTTCCTGAAGTAACCGGCCCCCGGAGGTAGCAGTCATGTATCAGCATCTGGCCCTCGTGACCCCGCAGACCGGGAACCCCCTGGTCCCTGGCTGGACCGAGGTCATCTGGGGTGGCATCGCGTTCCTGATCGTGTTCGTCGCGCTGTGGCGGCTGCTGCTGCCGAGGATCGCCAAGACCCTGCAGGAGCGCACCGACGCCATCGAGGGCGGTATCGAGCGGGCAACCCGGGCAGAGGCGGAGGCGGAGCGGCTGGCCGAGCAGTACCGGGCACAGCTGCAGGAAGCTCGGCACGACGCCGCCAGGGTGCGCGAGGAGTCCAGGGAAGAGGGCGCGCGGATCATCGCGGAGCTGCGCGAGCAGGCGCAGGCCGAGGCCGCGCGGATCATGCAGGCCGCGCAGGCGCAGATCGCCGCCGACCGGCAGCAGGCCTTCGCGTCGCTGCGCAACGAGGTCGGCACGCTCGCGGTGGAGCTGGCCAGCAAGATCGTGGGCGAGTCGCTCGCCGACGAGGCCAGGCAGAGCCGGGTGGTCGACCGCTTCCTGGCCGAGCTGGAAGCTAGCGAGGGTCAGCCGTCGGGAGCCAGGCCGTCGTCATGAGAGGCATCAGCAGGGCGTCGATCGCCGAGGTGGAAGCGCGGCTGGAGCCGCTGACCACCGACTCGGCAGCCGCCGAGCAGCTCGGCAACGACCTGTTGGCCGTGGCGGGCGTGCTGGCGAGCCAGCCCGCTCTCCGGCGCGCCCTCGCTGACCAGTCGCACCCGGCCAGCGCCCGCGTGGCGCTGGCTAACGCCGTCCTGGCCGGGAAGGTCGGCGACGACACGATCAGCCTGGTGGACGCCGTGGCGGCGGCCCACTGGTCCGTCCCTGGCGACCTGACCGACGCGGTCGAGCAGCTCGCCGTGCAGGCCATCGTGGCGGCGGCCGAGGCGGAGAACCACCTGGACGACCTGGAAGACGAGCTGTTCCGGTTCGGCCGGATCGTGGCCAGCGCGCCGGAGCTGCGGATCGCGCTGACCAACCCGTTCCTCTCGGCGGACGCAAAGCGGCAGCTGCTCAGCGACCTGCTGGCGGACCGGGTCACCCCGGAGTCGCTGCGGCTGATCACGGAGGCGGCGGTCAGCCCGCTGGGTCGTAGCCTGGATGTGAGTCTGGACGAATACGCGCGGCTCGCGGCCAGGCGGCGGGAGCGACTGGTAGCCGAGGTCCACGTGGCGGTCCCGCTCAGCGACGACCAGCGAACCCGGCTCGCCGCGGCGCTGGCCACCGCCTACGGCCACCAGGTGCACCTGAACGTCGTCGTCGACCCGAGGGTGGCGGGGGGCATGACCGTGCGAATCGGCGACGAGCTCATCGACGGCAGCGTGGCCAGCCGCCTGGCCGTGGCCAGGCGGGGACTGGTGGCGTGAGTAGCCACCCGACAGACGAGCAGCAGCCGGCCACCGACCGGCACCGGTAACGAGCAAGAAGGACGTAAGGAAGATGGCGGAGCTGACAATCCGGCCCGAAGAGATCCGGGACGCGCTGGAGCGTTTCGTTGCAGCCTACGAGCCAGGAAGGGCCGCCACCGAAGAGGTTGGCGTCGTCGTCGAGTGCGGCGACGGCATCGCGCGCGTCTCCGGGCTGCCTTCGGCGATGGCGAACGAACTGCTGGAGTTCGAGGACGGCACCCGCGGCATCGCGCTGAACCTGGATGTGCGCGAGATCGGCGTGGTGGTGCTCGGCGAGTTCAGCCAGATCGAGGAGGGCCAGCGGGTCAAGCGCACCGGCGAGGTGCTGTCGGCGCCGGTCGGCGACGGCTTCCTGGGCCGGGTGGTCGGGCCGCTCGGCGCGCCGCTGGACGGCAAGGGCCCGATCGAAGGTCACACCGAACAGCGCCAGCTGGAGCTGCAGGCACCGTCGGTGGTACAGCGCAAGAAGGTGAACGAGCCGCTGCAGACCGGCATCAAGGCCATCGACGCGATGACGCCCATCGGTCGCGGCCAGCGCGAGCTCATCATTGGCGACCGGCAGACCGGCAAGACCACAATCGCCATCGACACGATCATCAACCAGAAGCAGAACTGGGACTCCGGCGACCCGGCCAGGCAGGTCCGCTGCGTCTACGTGGCGATTGGCCAGAAGGGCTCGACCGTCTCCCAGGTGCGGCAGGTCCTGGAGGACGCCGGCGCGCTGGAGTACACGACGATCGTGTTTGCGGATGCGTCCGACCCGTCCGGCTTCAAGTACGTCGCGCCCTACACCGGCTCGGCGATCGGCCAGAACTGGATGTACCAGGGCAAGCACGTCCTCATCGTGTTCGACGACCTGACCAAGCAGGCCGAGGCCTACCGCGCCATCTCGCTGCTGCTGCGCCGGCCGCCGGGCCGCGAGGCCTATCCCGGTGATGTGTTCTACCTGCACTCCCGGCTGCTCGAGAGGTGCGCCAAGCTGTCCGATGAGATGGGCGGCGGGTCGATGACCGGGCTGCCGATCGTGGAGACCAAGGCCAACGACATCTCGGCGTATATCCCCACCAACGTCATCTCGATCACCGACGGCCAGATCTTCCTCGAGACGGACCTGTTCAACTCCGGCGTCCGGCCCGCCATCAACGTCGGCCAGTCGGTCTCCAGGGTCGGTGGCGACGCCCAGATCAAGGCCATGAAAAAGGTCGCCGGCGGGCTCAAGCTGTCGCTGTCGCAGTACCGCGACCTGGAGGCGTTCGCCTCGTTCGCCTCTGACCTGGACCCGGCCTCGCGCGCCCAGCTTGACCGCGGCGCGCGGCTGGTCGAGCTGCTCAAGCAGTCGCAGTACAGCCCGTACCCGGTGGAGCGGCAGGTGGTCTCGGTGTGGGCCGGCACCGGGGGATTCCTCGACGACGTGCCGGTCGAGGACGTGCGGCGGTTCGAGTCGGAATTCCTCGACTTCATCCAGCTGTCGCACGCCGGCATCTACGCCGCCATCAGGGAGACCGGAGACCTGAGCGACGACACCGTGGTGGCGCTCAAGGACGCGATCGAGGAGTTCCGGTCCGGGTTCGAGAAGACCGGTGGCGAGCTGCTCGTCAGCGCCGAACCGGAGAAGCCGCTGGAGGAGTCGGAGGTCCAGCACGAGGCCATCCAGCGGCATCCGATTGCCCCGCCGCCGCCGGACCGCAACCCGCCGGCCCAGAGCCACTAGGGACGGTCCGGCCAGGATGGGAGCACAGCTTCGCGCGGTACGGCGGCGGATCCGCAGCGTCCAGTCCACCGCCAAGATCACGCGCGCCCAGGAACTGATCGCGGCCTCGCGCATCATCCGAGCGCAGCAGCGGCTGCACGCCGCCGGTCCGTACGCCCGCGAGCTCACCCGCGCGGTCGAGGCCGTGGTCAGCATGTCGGAGAACGTCGACCACCCGCTGACCAGGCCGGAGCAGGATCCGCGCCGCGCGGCGGTGCTCATCCTCACCAGCGACCGCGGGTTCGCCGGCGGCTTCAATGCCAACCTGCTGCGCGAGGCGCAGCGGCTGCGCGGGCTGCTCAGCGAGCGGGGCCTGGAGACGGTGTCGTTCGTGTCCGGCCGGAAGGGCATCACATGGCACCGGTTCCGCCAGATGGTGATGGCCGCGGAGTGGAGCGGCTTCTCCGACACTCCGCGGCAGGCGAACGCGGCAGAGCTGACGCAGACGCTGCTCGACGCGTACGCACTACCGGCCGACCAGGGCGGCGTCGACGAGATCAACGTCGTCTACACCGAGTTCGTGTCCATGCTCACCCAGCGGCCGGTGGTGCGGCGGCTGCTGCCGCTCGAGATCGAGGAGTCGGCTGACCTGCCGCCCGCCGGCCCGCTGCCGAGCTATGAGTTCGAGCCGTCGCCGGAGGACGTTCTCGACGCGCTGCTGCCGTGGTATGTGGAGAGCAGGCTGTTCCACGCGCTGCTGGAGTCGGCCGCGTCGGAGATCGCGTCCCGGCGGCGGGCGATGAAGTCCGCCACCGACAACGCGAACGAGCTGGTCGAGCAGCTCAGCAGGGAAGCCAACAAGGCACGGCAGGCTGAGATCACCCAGGAGATCAGCGAGATCGTCGGCGGCGCGAACGCGCTCGCCGGGGCGACCAGGGAGTAAGAGAGCAGCAGCATGAGCGCTACCACAGAGAGCACCGCCAGCGGCGAGGCACGCGCGGCGGCCACCGGCCGAGTAGCCCGGGTCATCGGCCCGGTCGTGGACGTCGAGTTCGCGACCGAGGAGATGCCGGAGATCTACAACGCGCTGCACGTGGACGTGACGCTCGGCGACACGAGCCGGACGCTGACCCTGGAGATCGAGCAGCACCTGGGCGACGACACGGTCCGGGCCATCTCGATGCAGCCGACCGATGGCCTCGTGCGCGGCGCGGCGGTGTACGACACGGGTGAGCCGATCACCGTGCCGGTGGGGGAAGTGACCAAGGGTCACCTGTTCAACGTCCTCGGGGAGCCGCTGGACGTACCGGCATCGGAGCTGAAGGTGACCGAGCGCTGGTCGATCCACCGCAACCCGCCGCCGTTCGACCAGCTCGAGCCCCGCACCGAGATCCTCGAGACGGGCATCAAGGTCATCGACCTGCTGACGCCGTACGTGAAGGGCGGCAAGATCGGCCTGTTCGGCGGCGCCGGCGTCGGCAAGACGGTGCTCATCCAGGAGATGATCACCCGGGTTGCGAAGAACTTCGGTGGGGTGTCGTGCTTTGCCGGAGTCGGGGAACGGACTCGGGAGGGGAACGACCTCTTCATCGAGATGACGGACTCCGGGGTCATCAAGGACACCGCGCTGGTGTTCGGCCAGATGGACGAGCCGCCGGGCACCCGGCTGCGGGTCGCGCTGTCCGCGCTGACCATGGCGGAGTACTTCCGCGACGAGCTGCAGCAGGACGTGCTGCTCTTCATCGACAACATCTTCCGGTTCACGCAGGCCGGGTCCGAGGTGTCGACGCTGCTCGGCCGCATGCCGTCGGCCGTGGGCTACCAGCCCACGCTGGCCGACGAGATGGGGCAGCTGCAGGAGCGGATCACCTCCACGCGCGGCCACTCGATCACCTCGATGCAGGCGATCTACGTGCCCGCTGACGACTACACCGACCCGGCGCCGTCAGCGGTGTTCGCGCACCTCGACGCCACCACGGCACTGTCACGGGAGATTACCCAGAAGGGCATCTTCCCGGCGGTCGACCCGCTGGCATCCACGTCCCGCATTCTGGCCCCGCAGTACGTGGGCGAGGAGCACTACGCGGTCGCCCGTGAGACGCAGCGGATCCTGCAGCGCTACACCGAGCTGCAGGACATCATCGCGATCCTCGGCATCGACGAGCTGTCCGAAGAAGACCGCGTCACGGTGCAGCGGGCCCGCCGGATCGAGCGGTTCCTGTCCCACCCCATGTTCGTGGCCCAGCAGTTCACCGGGCAGCCCGGCGTGTTCGTGCCGCTCAAGGAGACGGTCGCCTCGTTCAAGGCCATCACCGAGGGCGACTACGACGGCTATCCCGAGCAGGCGTTCTATATGGTCGGCGGCATCGAGGACGTGGAGAAGAAGGCCAAGGACCTGGAGCGGCGCTCATGACATGCGTCGTGACGGCGTCGCGCGTGGCTGGTACCCGCATCGGGTCACCTCGCGCGACGCAGGAGAGCGGGGTGACCGGATGACGCTCTCCGTCGAGCTTGTTCAGCCCGAGGGCGAGCTGTGGTCGGGCAACGCCGAGATGGTGATCGCCAGAACGCTCGATGGCGAGATCGGCATCCTCACCAATCACGCACCGATCATCGGCATCCTCTACGAGGGCAGCCTGGTGCTGATCCGGCCGGACACGCCCGGCCAGCCCAGCGTCGTCGCGGCCGTGTCCGGCGGCTTCCTCTCCGTCGCGAACAACCGGGTCTCGATCCTGGCCAGGGAGGCCGTCCTCGGCGCGGACGTCAACACGGCCGAGACCCAGGCGCTGCTCGACCAGACGCTGCAGGGACTGTCCCAGCCGCCGGGTCCGGAGGAGCCCGCCGACGTGCGCTACTACCGGGCGTTGCTGGCGGCGGCCGACCAGTCGGGCTCACCGGCCCGGCCAGGGTGACCTGGGCCGGCGCGGGACACCCGCCGGACGGACGGGCCGCGGCCGGGCGAGCCGGCCCCGCCCCGGTCGGCCGGCGTTCCCTTGCCTGTGCGGCTAGCGCTCGCCGCCCGGCTTCCACAGCACGTCGCCGGTAACCTCGTTAGCCTTCCTGGCCATGATGAACAGCAGGTCGGAGAGCCGGTTCAGGTATTTCGCGGTGAGCGGGTTCATGCTGTCGCCGTAGACCTCGAGGGCTGCCCACGCCGACCGCTCCGCGCGCCGCACGACGGTCCTGGCGACGTGCAGCAGCGCCGCCGCCGCGGTGCCGCCGGGCAGCACAAAGCTGCGCAGCACCGGCAGGCCGGCGTTGAACTCGTCGCACGCCTGCTCGAGCGCCTCGATGTAGCTCTCGTCGACGCGCAGCGGGGGATAGGCCGGGTTCGCGGCGACCGGATTGCAGAGATCCGCGCCGACGTCGAACAGTTCGTTCTGGACCCGCAGGAGTGTGTCACGGATGTCGCCGGAGAGCTGGCCCAGGGTCAGCGCGACACCGATCGCGCTGTTGGCCTCGTCGGTGTCTGCGTAGGCTGCCAGCCGCGCGTCGGTCTTGGGCACCCGGCTCATGTCGCCGAGCGCGGTCGTGCCGTCGTCGCCCGTCTTGGTGTAAATCCTGGACAGGACGACCGGGTTGTCGCGATCTTCGGGCATGAGTCTCACCGTAGCCCCCGGCTGGAGGCGCGTGACGCTCGGTAACCTGGTCGTGCAGGCAGGCGGCGCGCGATCGCCGCGGTAACTCGCCACAAAAGTCCCGCGGGTATCAGGATTAGCAATCCGGCTCATGGGTATTCACAAACGCGAACACGATGTGGCATCGTATGGATACTGAGAGTGACAGAGCAGGGTCCCGATCGCACAGGCCGGTTTCGGGGGGAGCTGGTAGCGAGCGGGTTGGCTCGCACTCGGACCTTGGGCCCGATCTGGGTCCGGACTGAGCCGCTAGGCGGCTCGCGGCCCATAGTGGCAAGTCGGCGGTTCTCGGGGGCCCGCCGGGATTGCCGGGGCCGCACAGGTGGGGGGAGCGCGCTCCCGGTCCTAGGACCGGGAGCGCGCTGTTGTCCGGGTTCTTCGGAATTGCCGCAGCCGTGCCGCCGCCCCACACGGCCCGTAATGCGTGGTTGCTGTCGCGCTCGCGGTCGTGCGCGATGCGGGCGCAGGGCGCCGTCCGTGACCTCGCCCGGCGGCCGCGCGTGACCTCGCGCGGCGGCCGCGCGTGACCTCGCCGGGCGATCGTCCGTGACCTCGCCCGGCGACCGTCCGTGACCTCGCCCGGCGACCGCCGTCGGCTTAGTAGGGTATTGATCGATTTTCCGGACAACGAGCGGAGGGCCGGCCGTGTACGACTACGTCATTGTCGGCGCTGGCAGCGCGGGGTGCGTGCTGGCCGCGCGACTCAGCGAGAACCCGGGGGTCCGCGTCCTGCTGCTTGAGGCGGGCCCGCCCGACACCGCCGACGAGATTCACATCCCGGCCGCGATCAACCTGCTGTTCAAGACCGCGTACGACTGGGACTACCAGACGGTCCCGCAGGATCGCGCCCTCGGCCGGTCGATCTACTGGCCGCGCGGGAGGGTGCTGGGCGGTTCGTCGGCTATCAACGCGATGATCTACATTCGCGGCAACCGGCACGACTACGACTCCTGGCGGGACGACTACGGCTGCGACGGCTGGGGCTACACCGACCTGATCCCGTACTTCCTGCGCGCGGAGGCAAACTCCCGCGGCGCGTCGGCCTATCACGGCGACTCCGGTCCGCTGAGTGTCCAGGACCTGAAGTTCAAGAGCGCCCTGACCGGAGACTTCGTCGCGGCAGCCCGCGTCTACGGGCTACCCGCCAACGACGACTTCAACGGCCAGGAACAAGACGGGGTCGGCTATTACCAGGTGACCCAGAAGGGCGGCTGCCGCTGGTCGGCCGCCGACGCCTACCTGCACCCGGCGGCGGACCGGCCCAACCTCACGATCGTGACCGACGCCCTCGTTACCGGCGTGGACATCCGGGCCGGCCGGGCGACCGGCGTGCGCTACCTGCACCGCGGGGTGGAGGAGCAGGTCAGCGCCGAGGCGGAGGTGATCGTGTCGGCGGGCGCCGTCGGCAGTCCGCAGCTGCTCATGCTGTCGGGCGTCGGGCCGGCCGACCACCTGCACGAGCACAACATCGCGGTGATGGCGGACAGCCCTGGCGTGGGCGGCAACCTGGTTGATCACCCCGTCGTGACGGCGATGTGGAGCGCGCCCAAGGCGCGGAGCCTCTGGGAGCAGGCCGGGCGGCGCAACCTGGCTCGCTGGCAGCTCACCCACAGCGGCCCGATGACCACCAACATCGCGGAGGCGGGCGGCTTCACCCGCACCGACCCGGCGCTGGTCGCGCCCGACATCCAGTGGCACGTGCTGCCGGTTCCCTACCTGGACGGCGGCCTGACCGACCCGGCGACCAGGGCGCTGTCCGTGCTGATCACGCTCGTGAGCGTCGGCAGCCGGGGCCGGATCCGGCTGCACAGCGCGGACCCGCGGCACAAGCCGGAGATCGACCCGGCCTACCTGTCCGACCTCGCCGACCTGGACCCGCTGGTCAAGGCCGTCGGCATCGCCAGGGACATCGCGGCGGCCAGGCCGCTGGCCAGGCAGCTGACGACGGAGCTGGCGCCGGGCCCGCAGGTGCAGAGCGAGGCTGAGCTGCGGGAGTGGATTCGCGGCGCGGTCTCGACGATCTACCACCCGGTGGGCACCTGCGCCATGGGCGGCGACTCGAAGCTCGCCGCCAGCAAGCTGACCAGCGTCGTCGACACCGAACTGCGGGTCCGCGGGGTGGAACGGCTACGCGTGGTCGACGCCTCGGTCATGCCGACGGTGCCGCGCGGCAATACCAACGCGCCCACCATCGCGCTCGCCGAGCGGGCAGCCGACCTCATCCAGGGCCGCGCACCGCTCGCGGCGATGGATCCCGCGGATACGAAGCTAGCGCCGGCCGGGTCGCGGTAACGCGGCCGGCGCTGCTTGTCTCGTCGCTACCCGCGCGGCCCGCTCGCGCGCGGCCGGCTCGCGCGCCGTCGGCGCCGTCGGCCGGCCGGCGGCTGATAGCGCTTGCCGTGCAACACCAGCGCGAGGCTCAGGATCCGCTTCATGTCCTCGTCGGTGCGGTCGAACGAGGTCAGGTTCAGCGGCGACTTCATCCGCTGGCGGGTGATCGCCTTCGGGCGGGCGAACTCACGCAGGCCGTCGGCGCCGTGGATGCGCCCGAAGCCCGAGTCACCCAGGCCTCCGAACGGCAGCGACGGGATGCTCGCGAACGAGATGACCGAGTTGATGGCGGTCATGCCGGTCTTGAGCGCCCGTGCGGCTGCCACGGCGGCCTTCTTGTTGCCCGCGAACACGGTGCTACCCAGGCCGTAGCGGGAGTCGTTGGCTCGCTCCACGCCCTCGGCGAGACTGGCAACCCTGGTCACGGTGATCGTGGGGCCAAACGTCTCGTCCGTGACGGCCTTGCTCTCCTCGGGCACGTCGGTCAGGATGACCGGGCCGATGTAGGGCCGCCGGATGCTGCCGATGCCGCCCACGACCGGTCGGCCGCCGCGGGCTAGGGCGTCCGCGATGTGCTTCTCGACCACTTCCGCCTGGTCTGGCAGGGTCATCGGCCCGTAATCCGCCTCGCGGTCGTCACCCGGCCGCACCTTCGTCACGCGCTCGGTCAGCTTCTCCAGGAAGGTGTGGTAGACGTCCTGGACCACGTAGACCCGCTCGACCCCGATGCACGTCTGGCCGGCGTTCGACAGCGCCCCCCAGGCACAGGCGTCCGCCGCGGCGTCGAGGTCAGCGTCGGCGCCGACCAGGAACGCGTCCTTGCCGCCGCACTCCGCGACCAGCGGGGTGAGGTTCTCCGCGCAGGCGGCCATGACCTTTCTCGCGGTGGCGGCCGAGCCGGTGAAGGCGATCTTGCCGACGGCGCTGCGGGCCAGGTGCGCGCCCGTCTGGCCGAACCCGGTGACCAGCTGCAGCACCGGC
>JASHPF010000398.1 GCA_030038295.1 Streptosporangiaceae bacterium | reverse complement strand
TCATCGACGAGCACGTCGACCCGGATGCAGCCGTCGAACCCGCGGGTCGTGGCCAGGACGTTCCCGACCACGCCGGGAGCCTGGTCGAGCACTTCGGGCTTGAATCGCCATTCCAGGAGCACGCCGACGGCCATCCGTCCTCTCTCCTTCACCTGAAAGGTTGCCTGCGGTCCTCTGTATCACACCCCGGCGTACCGACGGCGGACTGTCCGGGCCGTGCGACGCTCGAGGTAATCGAATATAAATTCGAGTATAATGCTGGACTGTCAGTGGTCCTCGCTAAGCTGAGCGAGTAAAAGATTACCGGCACGGCCAGGAGCTGACGCCGGACCAGTCAGCGACGGGGGAGTTCGGATGGGCTGGGACAATCCGCCGGTCCCGTGGCGAGAGCTCGAGCGCCTGTTGTCCTGGGGCACGGGCGTCGAGCCGGGTGTGGTGCCGCGCCCGGCTGCTCGGCTATCGGCTGTGCCCCGCGAGCCGGGCGGGCCAGCTGAGCCCGGCCGCGCGGACCAGCCCCGGCAGCCATGGGCTGAGCTGCATTGCCATTCCTCCTACAGCTTCCTGGACGGCGCGTCGAGCCCGTCCGACCTGGTCCGCGAGGCGGCCGCGCGCGGCCTGTCCGCGCTGGCCATCACCGATCACGACGGCATGTACGGGGTGCCGCAGTTTGCCCAGGCGGCGGCGCGGCTGCGGGAGGCAGGCGGCAGCCTCAGCACCGTCTTCGGCGCCGAGCTCAGCCTCGATCGTGTGCCCGGCGGCCGGACCGGCGTCCCTGATCCGGCGGGTCGGCACCTGCTGGTACTCGCCCGCGACCCGGAGGGTTATCGGCGACTGTGCCGTGTCATCAGCACCGCCCAGCTGGCGGGCGGCGAGAAGGGCATGCCGCGGTACGACGAGCCGGCGCTCGCCGACGCGCACGGCGGGCACTGGGTCATCCTGACCGGCTGCCGCAAGGGGGCGGTCCTCACCGCGCTGGCGGCGCGCGGACCGGAGGCCGCCGCGCGTGAGCTGGCGAAGCTGACCAGTGCGTTTGGGGCGGACAACGTCAGGGTGGAGCTGACCATCGGCGACAACCCGGCCGACGACGAGCGAAATGACGCACTAGCAGGCCTGGCCACGGCCGCCGGCGTGGACGTCATCGCCACCAGTAACGTGCACCACGCCGCCCCGCAGGACGCCCGGCTTGCGCAGGCGCTGGCTGCCATCAGGGCCCGGTCCAGCCTGGACGAGATGGATGGCTGGCTGGCCGCGTCGGGCGGCGGGTACCTGCGCTCGGGCGCGGAGATGACGGCCAGGCTGCGCCGGTATCCCGGCGTAGCCGCGCGGACGGTGGAGCTGGCCGCTCAGTGCGCCTTCGATTTTCACGTCATCGCGCCGCGGCTGCCGGACTTCGGTGTCTCCGAGGGCTACACCGAGGCCACCTGGCTGCGCGAGCTAGTCGCGCGCAAGGCCCCCAGTCGCTACGGCCCGCCGGAAGCCGAGCGCGTCGAGGGTGCCTACGCGCAGATCGCCCGCGAGCTGGACGTCATCGAGCAGCTCCACTTCCCTGGCTACTTCCTGATCGTGCACGAGATCGTGAAGTTCTGCGAGGACAACCACATCCTGTGTCAGGGCCGCGGATCGGCGGCGAACTCCGCCGTCTGCTACGCGATCGGCATCACCAGCGTCGATCCGGTGCAACACGGACTGCTGTTCGAGCGGTTCCTGTCGCAGGGCCGGGACGGCCCGCCCGATATCGATCTGGACATCGAGCACCAGCGGCGCGAGGAGGTCATCCAGCACGTCTACGACATCTACGGCCGGGAACGCGCGGCTCAGGTGGCGAATGTGATCAGCTACCGGCCGCGGATGGCGCTGCGGGACGCCGGCCGCGCGCTCGGCTACGAGCCGCAGCAGCTGGACGAGTGGTCCCGGCAGGTGGGTCCCCGAGCGTACGCGCCAGGTCAGCCGGTCCCGCCGGATGTCGGCGTGCCCGACGCCGTGGTGGAGCTGGCCGAGCAGATGCAGCGGCTGCCGCGGCACCTCGGCGTCCATTCCGGGGGGATGGTGATCTGCGACCGTCCGGTAGGGGAGGTGTGCCCGGTCGAGTGGGCGCGGATGCCGAACCGCAGCGTGCTGCAGTGGGACAAGGACGACTGCGCCTACGCGGGCCTGGTCAAGTTCGACCTGCTCGGCCTCGGCATGCTGACCGCGCTGCGGGACTGCCTTGACCTGGTCGAGGCGGCGCACGGCGTCCGCTGGAGCCTGCACTCGATCCCGCAGGAAGACCCTGGCGTCTATGCGATGCTGCAGGCCGCCGACACCGTCGGGGTGTTTCAGGTCGAGTCGCGGGCGCAGATGGCTACGCTGCCCCGGCTGCGCCCGGCGAAGTTCTATGACCTAGTGGTCGAGGTCGCGCTGATCCGGCCCGGCCCGATCCAGGGCGGTTCTGTGCACCCGTACATGCGCCGCCGGCACGGGGACGAGCGGGCCGACCTGCCGCACCCGCTGATGCGCCGGGCTCTCGGCAAGACGCTCGGGGTGCCGCTGTTCCAGGAGCAGATGATGCAGATCGCCATCGACTGCGCCGGGTTCAGTCCCGCCGAGGCCGACCGGCTCCGGCAGGCGATGAGCTCCAAGCGTGCGCCGGAGCGGATCGAGGAACTGCGCGAGCGGCTGCTCACCGGGATGGCAGAGCGGGACATTCCGCCGGACGTCGCGGCGGACATCTACGCCAAGATCCTGGCGTTTTCCAGCTACGGCTTCCCCGAGTCGCACGCGATCAGCTTCGCCTACCTGGTCTACGCCAGCGCGTGGCTGAAGTGCTACTACCCGGCCGCGTTCACCGCCGCGCTGCTGCGCGCCCAGCCGATGGGCTTCTACGCGCCCGCCAGCCTGATCAGCGACGTTCGCCGGCATGGCGTGCAGGTGCGGGGGGTAGACGTGAACGCCAGCGGGGTGCAGGCGACCCTGGAGAAAACCGAGGAGCAAGGGAACGGGGTCGTTCTCGTCGATATCCCGTCAGGAGGACGGCCGGCCCCGGGCCAGCCGGTGATCAGGCTCGGGCTGGCGGAGGTCCGCAACCTCGGCACCCGCGCGGCCGAGCAGATCGTGGCCGGCCAGCCGTACGCGAACCTCGAGGACTTCGCCCGGCGGACCACGCTGTCGGCCGCCGCGCTGGAGGCGCTGGCCATGGGCGGCGCGTTTGGCTGCTTCGGGGTGAGCAGGCGGGAGGCGCTGTGGGCAGCCGGGGCCGCAGCGACCATCCGGCCCGGTCAGCTGCCCGGCACCGCGCTGGGGATGACGGCACCGCCGCTGCGGGCGATGACCGCGGCCGAGGAGACCTTCGCCGACCTGTGGGCCACCGGCACCTACGGTACGCACCCGATCGAGCACATCAGGCCCATGCTGACCGATCGGGGCGTGCTGCCGGCGGCGATGCTGACCACGACCGTGAACGGCCGGAACGTGCTCGTCGGCGGCCTGGTCACGCATCGCCAGCAGCCGGGCACGGCCCGCGGTGTGGTGTTCCTCAGTCTCGAGGACGAGACCGGGATGGCCAACATCATCTGCCCGCCGAACGTCTGGCAGCGCTTCCGGTCGATCGGCATCAGCGCCAGCGCGCTGCTCGTGCACGGCCGCGTCGAGCGGCTAGACGGCGCCGCCAGCCTGCTGGCCACCAGGCTGGAACGGCTGCGGGTTGTCGCTGCAGCGCGCAGCCGCGACTTCCGCTAGGCGTCTGGCCGGGACCGCCAGCCGCCGCCTGATGTACCAGGAAAACCGTACGGTTTGTCTGCCCGTGCGCGAAGATGGTCAGGCACGGGGGTCGATACCGTACTGACGTGCGGTAAACCTATGTCATCGCGACGGTGCCGGGTCGGCGCTGCGGCGCTTAACAGCAAGGAGCGGCATGCCCTTTGACGTAGCCCGAACGTTCGCCGAGCGCTCGGGCGAGAACTTCGCCCTGCACGAGCGGTACATGAATCACCAGCTCGCGCGGACGCTCCGGACTCTCGGGTTCGACCGCAACTACATCCGCGCCGAGGGCTGCTACCTGTGGGACGACACCGGGGCGCGCTACCTGGACTACCTGTCGGGGTTCGGCGTCTACGCGCTGGGCCGCAGCCATCCGGCCATCAAGGCGGCGTTGCACCAGGCGATCGACCTGGACCTGCCCAACATGGTCCAGATGGACTGCGCACTGCTGCCGGGCGTGCTCGCCGAGCAGCTCGTCCGCCGGGCTCATCCGGGCATTAACCGCGTGTTTTTCTGCAACTCCGGCGCCGAGTCCGTCGAGGCAGCGATCAAGTTCGCCCGGCAGTTCACCCAGCGATCAAAGATCGTCTATGCCGAGCACGCGTTCCACGGCCTGACCACCGGTGCGCTCGCGCTCAACGGCGGCATGGAGTTCCGCAAGGGATTCGGTCCCCTGCTCGAGTCCGTTCCGGTCCCATTCGGCAGTCTCGACGCGCTCGAGCAGCAGCTGAGCAGCAAGGACGTCGCCGCCTTCGTCGTGGAGCCGATCCAGGGCAAGGGCGTCTACTGCGCCCCGGCGGAGTACTGGCGGGCCGCCCAGGACCTGTGCCGCCGGCACGGCACCCTGCTGGTCACCGATGAGGTGCAGACGGGCATGGGCCGGACGGGCCGGTTCTTCTGTCACGAGCACTGGGGCCTCGAGCCCGACATCATCACGATCTCCAAGGCGCTGTCCGGCGGCTTCGTGCCGGTCGGCGCCATGCTGACGTCGGAGAAAGTGTTCTCGAGCGTGCACGACTCGATGGAGGACGCGCTCAAGCACTCGAGCACCTTCGGCCGCAATCAGCTCGCCATGGTGGCCGGCCTGGCGACGCTCGCGGCGCTCGATGACGAGGACATCATCGCGCGGGCCGAGCGCACCGGGGCGGACCTGCAGGCGAAGCTTCGCGGCCTCGCCGCACGCTACGACCTGATCCATGACGTCCGCGGGCTCGGGCTGATGGTCGGCATCGAGTTCGGGGAGCCGTCGTCGCGATCCGCCGCCCGCCGCTTCCGCACCCTTGAGCGGCTGCGGACCGGCATGTTCTCCCAGATGGTCGTCGTCCCGCTGTTCCACCGGCACCGGATCATCACGCAGGTGGCCGCTGACAACGTCAACATCATCAAGCTGATCCCGCCGCTGATCACCGGGCCGGAGGAAGTGGACTACTTCGTGCAGGCGCTGGACGACGTGCTGGCCGACGCACACCGCGGATCAGGGCTGACCTATGAGGTCGGCCGGACGATGGCGCTCGGGGCGCTGCGGCGGAAGTCCCAGCGCAGCGTCGCCAGCACGCAGCAGGCGCCGCGGCAGGCGGCGGCCGTCAGCGGGGCTGGCCAGGCCGCGCCGACGGCGGCAGCCGGAGACCCGGAGCTGCCGTTAAAAGCTGACGGACCCCGCGGGGCGCTGCGCACCTCGCGGCGCGCGCCCGCGGTCACCCCGATCGAGCCTGGCGACCGGGTCGTCATTACCGGCGCGGCCGGCTTCATCGGCTCCGCCGTGACGCGGGCCGTCCAGGCCAAGGGCGCCCACGTGGTCGCGCTGGTCGAGCCCGGCACCGACGCGCGCAACCTGGCCGGGCTCACCGATGTCGAGCGGGTCACCGTGGACATCCGGGACGCTGCGGCGGTGCGGGCGGCGTTCGAGGGCGCCCGGTACGCCTTCCACCTGGCAGCCGTCTACCGGCTCTGGGCGCGTGACCGCCGCGTATTCCGTGACGTGAACGTCGGCGGCACTCGCAACGTCATCGATGCGGTGCTGGCCGCGGGGTGTCAGCGGCTGGTCTACACCTCGACCGTCGGAGTGCTCGGGCTGGACGGCACCGAGCACGGCGTGCTCGCGGACGAGACCAGCCTCGCGAACGTCGCGCACTTGTTCGGCGACTACAAGCGGACCAAGTTCGAGGCCGAGCACGAGGTGCTGCGCGCGGCCGCCGAGGGGCTGGACGTCAGCCTCGCGCTGCCCACGTTCCCGCTGGGCCCCGGCGACACCGCGCCCACGCCCACGGGCAAGCTCGTGGCCGACTTCCTCAACGGCAGGCTGCCCGGCTTCGTCGACACCGC
Organism: Streptosporangiaceae bacterium; assembly: GCA_030038295.1. Lineage (GTDB taxonomy): Bacteria > Actinomycetota > Actinomycetes > Streptosporangiales > Streptosporangiaceae > JAJYUU01. Next base: position 425 of record JASHPF010000398.1, on the reverse strand, counting down.
CCTCAACGTGTGTCACGTCGACGATCTCGCCCTCGGCCACGTCGCGGCGATGGAACACGGCCGTCACGGCCGCAGCTACATCCTCGGCGGCGAGAACATGTCGATGCGCGAGATCCTCCAGGCGCTCGCGGACTGCTCGGGCCTGCCGATGCCGCGGCTGGCGGTGCCGGCATCGCTCGGCCTCGCGGCCGGCCTCGCCTCGACGCTGGTCGAGGGACGGCTGCTCGGTCGCGATCCGCGCGTGCCGCTGGAGGGTGCGCGGATGTCCACCACAAAGATGATCTTCAATGACGACCGGGCCCGTGCGGAGATCGGGCACAAGTCGCGGCCAGCCCGGCTCGCGATCGAGGACTCGGCCCGCTGGTTCGCCGAGAACGGCTACGTGAGCCCTCGTCGGCTAGCCGCGATCCGGTGGCAGCGCTAGC
>JASHPF010000063.1 GCA_030038295.1 Streptosporangiaceae bacterium | reverse complement strand
ACCCAGCGGGTGAGCTCGACGGCACCCGGCAGCGGGGCCAGGCCCTGGTTGTTCCTGTCCCCAAGCACGAGCGTCCCGTCCAGGTCGAAGACGAAACCGCGGACGGTGCGCAACCGATCCGCGGGGAGGGGAACGGGGTCGTCAGGCACGCGGCACCCCGAAAGGCTCGGCCCGCAACTCGAGGCGGAACCCCGGCTTGTCGATGCGCAGCTGCGCCACTGGCGGCCGGGCCGCGAGCCCGTCGAGCAGGTCGAGCACGGGCTTGAGCTCGGGGTTGTACCGCCGACTTGCCGGTCCGGCCGCGAGCATCGCGTCCACCTCACCGGCCGGCATCGTGGCGCGCAGCAGGAACTCCTCGTCACCGATGCCGCGCGGCAGCGTCTTGCGCAGTTCCTCGGGCGAGGCGGGCGGCGGCTGCGCCTGAAGCTCCCTGGCCCGCGGCCGGGACAGGATCCGGTCCCGCACGTCCGGGTCGACGGGCGCGGTCGGCCGGCCGAACTTGCCGAGCACGTACAGGATCGTCTGATCGGGCACATTGCCGTACCGGTCGGTGCCGAGCACATTGCACAGGGCCTGGCCACAGACCATCTGCGGGAACGGCGTGACCATGATGGGGTAGCCCAGGTCCGCGCGAACGTGGCTCACCTCGGCCATCACCGCCTCGAACCGGTCGGACAGGCCGAGCTCGGCCAGCTGGCGGCGCAGCGTCGTCACCACGCCGCCTGCCATCTGGTGCCGCAGGAACGAGGCGTCGTACTCCTGCGGGACCCCCGGCGGCAGCCCCTCGGCGATGGCCAGCCGCCCGAAGTAGGCGGACGCCGCGGCGAGCAGCCGATCGTCGAGGTCCACGCGGTGGCCGAGCTCACGCAGGTTCGCCACGACACGCTCAGCGTTCGGGAGCGAGGTGCCGTTCGCGAGCGGCCCGCAGGCCACCTGGAGCACGTCCACGCCCAGCTCGGCCGCGGTCAGATAGGTGAGCGGCGACAGCCCGATCGTGCAGTGCGAGTGCAGCTCCAGCGGCAGCCGGCCCGCGAGCCCGGCCTGCACAGCGGGAAACAGCGTGCGCGCCCGGTCCGGGGTGAGCAGCCCCGCCGGGTCCTTGACGTACACGCGGTCGAAGTCCGGCGACGCCGCCATCTTGGCGGCCAGGCCCGCGTAGAACTGGTCGTCGTGCACGGCGCTGAGCGTGTAGGTCAGCGCGCCGATGATCTCGGTGCCGCCCGCCGCGCGCACGTCGCGCGCGGACTGCAGCATCGCAGCCATGTCGTGCATGGGGTCAAGCACCACGAACCGCTGCAAGCCGGCGTCCACCAGCCGGTGGTAGGCGAGCCTGATCAGGTCCGGGTGCACCGGCTCCCAGGAGATGAATCGCAGCCCGGATCCGATGAACTGCAGCGGCGTGTGCGGCATCGCCGCGTGGGTCAGCCGGATCCGCTCCCACGGGTCTTCCCTGTGGGTGCGCACGGCCACGCCCATGTGCGTGCTGGAGGTGAAGTCGAGCGCCCGGAATCCGATCCGGTCCAGCACCGGAGCGATCTCGACGATGTGTCTGGTGCGCAGTCCGGTGGCGCCCCACAGGCTCTGGTTGCCGTCGCGCAGCGACACATCGACGAGCTGGATGTCAGCCACGGCAGCCCCCGGTCGCCGGTGCTGGCTGCAGCAGCCGGTTCAGGAACGTGGTGTCGACGGCGCCGGCGCCGAACTCGTCGGTGGCGGTGAGCCGCTCGTGCAGGCCGATCGTCGTCGCCACCCCGTCGATCTCGCACCGGGCCAGCGCCGCACGCAGCCGAGCCAGGGCCGCCGCCCGGTCCGGGCCGCTGACGATGAGCTTGGCGAGTAGCGAGTCGTACCACGGTGGCACCGCGGTGCCCGGCTGGACGTGCGTGTCGACGCGGATGCCCGGCCCGGCCGGGAAAACCGCCCGGCTGACGATGCCGGGGCTCGGCCGGAAGCCGTCCGCCCAGTCCTCGGCGTTGATCCGGCACTCGATCGCGTGCCCGGCGACCGCCACGTCGTGCTGGCCGAACCGCAGCGGGTTTCCCTCGGCGACCCAGATCTGCTCGGCGACCAGGTCGAGCCCGGTGACGGCCTCGGTAACCGGGTGCTCGACCTGGATCCTGGCGTTCATCTCCAGGAACCAGAACCCGCCTGGCTCGACGAGGAACTCGACGGTGCCGAGACCGCGGTAGCCAAGGTGCGTTCCGAACGCGACCGCGGCCCGGTAAATCGCGGTCCGCAAGTCGTCGTCGAGCAGCGGCGCGGGCGCCTCTTCGACCAGCTTCTGGTACCGCCGCTGGACCGAGCAGTCGCGGTCGCCCAGGTGCACGACGTGGTCGCCGTCGCCGAGCAGCTGCACCTCGACGTGCCGTCCGGTCGGCAGGTACCGCTCCAGGTAAACCCGCGAGTCGCCGAACGCCGCGGCTGCCTCGGCCATCGCCAGCTCGATCGAGTCGGTCAGCGCGGCCGGATCGTCGACCGGCCGCAGGCCGCGGCCGCCGCCGCCGGCGACGGCCTTGATCAGCACAGGGAAGCCGATCTCGGCCGCCAGCGCCAGCGCTTCGGCAGCGTCGGCGACCTCGCCGCCGGGCGCGACCGGCAGGCCGGCGGCGACGGCGTGCCGACGCGCGGTCAGCTTGTCCCCGACGGCCTGCAGCTGGCTGGCCGTCGGACCGATGAACACCACCCCGGCGGCCTCGCACGCGCTCGCCAGCCCGGGGTTCTCCGACAGGAAGCCGTAGCCCGGATGGACCGCGTCGGCGCCAGCGGTGCGGGCGGCCGCCAGCACGGCGTCGATGCTGAGGTAGCTGTCGGCGGGCGCGGCCGGGCCGAGCCGGATCACCGAGTCGGCCAGCCGCGCGGGTACCGAGCTGAGGTCAGCGTCCGAGGCGGCGAGCACGGCCTCGATGCCCAGCCGCTGGCAGCTTCGCAGCACGCGCACGGCGATCTCGCCGCGGTTGGCGACAAGGACGCGCCGCAGCATCACCGCGCCGCCCGGATCTGCATGAGCACCGTGCCCTGCTCGGCGAACTGCGCGTTGTCCACCACGATCGCGGCGATCGTGCCGCGCGCCCCGGCGGTCACGGAGTTCATCAGCTTCATCGTCTCGATGATGCAGACAACGGTGTCGGGCTCAACCGGCGAACCGACCGTGACGAACGGCGGCGCGCCGGGCCGCGGTGCCCGGTAGAACGTGCCGAGCAGCGGAGCGCGGATGTCGATGAGCCCTTCCTCGGTGAGGGCCGCCGTTTCGGGGCCGACTCCGTCGGCCGCCGGTCCAGCCGCCTCGTGGCCCGCGGCCGGACCGGCCCCGGCCGACGCGCCCGCCGGATCGGCCAGCACCTCCATCGCCTGCGTCCAGCCGCCGTCGGCGGTGCGCCGAAGGGACAGCCGGAACCGCGCCGTCTCCAGCTGCAGCTCGCCATAGGGCAGGCCATCAAGCACCCGCAGAATGTCGCGCACGTCCTCGCTGGTCAGGTCCACCGCGCGGCTCCGTCACCCGGTCCTGGGTCAGCCCCCCGGATCAGCACAGCACGACCGAGCTGCTCGAACACGTGGTCCATTGCCCTCGCCTTGGGCGCGGCGATCGCCCCGGTAGCGCGCGCCGTCCACACCGTCTCCGGCCGGCTCTGCAGCAGCACGACCCGGTGACCGTCGGCCGGGCCGGTGATCGCCCACTCGATGTCCTGCGGCGTGCCGAAGTGCTGTTCTGCCTGCCGCCCGAGCCGGGCCAGCGCCGCGATTTCGTCCTCGTCCAGGCAGGGCCGCTCGCGGAGCTCGACCGGGACGTCGGCGGCCTCGGTGCCGGACCCGCACGGGTGCAGCCGGTGCAGCCGCAGCTTCGCCGGGATGCTCCGCCGGAGGATCTCGCCGGTCACCTTGCTGACGACGAACGAGTCGGGCGTGACCTCGCCGCCGACGAGCACCGAACCGAGTCCCCAGCTGCCCTCGATGGCGATCACCGACCGGTCGCCGGTCGTAGGGCTGCAGGTGAACATGACCCCCGCCGATCGCGGGTCGACCATCCGCTGCACCACGACGGCCATCGCCACGCGCTGCTCCGGCGCGGCCTGGTGAGCTCGCTGGCGCAGCCAGTAGCTCACGGCCTCGGCGTTGTACAGGCTGGCCCAGCACCGCCGGATATGGTCGAGCACCGCCGCGGCACCGCGCACCCACAGGTAGGTGTCCTGCAGACCGGCGAAACTCGCGTCGGCCGCGTCCTCGCCGACGGCGCTGGACCGGACCGCCACCGGCGCGCCGGGCGCGGCCGGCTCGTGTTCGGCGCGCAG
>JASHPF010000062.1 GCA_030038295.1 Streptosporangiaceae bacterium | reverse complement strand
GGGGCGGCGGCGGGCACCAGGCCACGCCGCTCCCGCCTCCCGGCCGGCCGGGCGCCGTCGATCGGAGAAGCGGCGCCCTCGCGGGCGCGCCCCCTCCCCGGTCGCGGCGCTCTGGCCGGCCGGCGCTGCACCGTTATCAGGCGCCGGCCCATTCAGGCCAGCGCCGTGAGAATCCCCCGTACTCAAGGTCCCCGGAGCACTAAGTAGTGAGAGCGATACCCAGCGTACGTACAGGTGCCCGTCGCGGCGCCAGCGGGGCGTCGGCTCCGGCCGGCCAGCGGAGCAGGTAGGGTCCGGCCATGCGAACCGTAGCGGTGGTGCTCGCCGCGGGGTCAGGCAGCCGGTTCAGCTCGGCCAGCCCGAAGCAAGTGCGGGTACTGGCTGGGCGTAGTCTCATCGAGCACTGCGTACGGGCCTTCGAGCGTGCCCCAGGTGTCGACCAGGTGCTGGTCGTGACCACCGCCGAGCTGCAGGAACAGGTCCAGCGAGAACTCGCTGCCGTGGCCAAGGTGGCCGCGGTGATCCGGGGCGGGGCCAGTCGGACCGACTCGACCCGACAGGCACTCGGATGGCTTCGCAGCGAGGCCCCGGCCGACGCCAGGGTGCTGTTCCATGATGCCGCCCGGCCGCTGGTCGATCAGCGCATCATCGCGGACTGCGTCGCGGCCCTCGACCGGTGGCAGGCCATCAGCGTCGTGGTGCCATCGTCCGACACCATCGTCGAGATAGCCGACGGGACCATTCAGCGAGTGCTGCCGCGTCACGAGCTCGCCCGCTGCCAGACGCCGCAGGGCTTCCACCTCTCCGTGATCGGCCACGCCTACGAGCGCGCCGAGGCCGACCCCGGCTTTGCCACCACCCCTGCCACCGATGACTGCGGCATCGTCCTGCGCTATCTGCCTGAGGTCGCCATCGGTGCGGTGATCGGCAGCGAGCGCAATCTCAAGATCACCTATGCCGACGACCTGGCCATCGCGGGCGCTCTCATCGACCAGTCGGCTGGGGCTGGGTAACGGCGAGGCCACCACGGCGGCTGGCCCGGCCAGCCCGCGGGGACTTGTCAGGAATCCGGTCCCCCAGCACAAATGCATCGTGGCCAGTGCGACCGGCAACCGGGCTGCTACCGGTCCGGGTAGCTCACGCGATGCGCGGCCCGCCACCGCGGCGGTAGTGGCCGCGTAGCCGAGCGGAAGGACGAAGCCGCCAGCCAGGTGGGCAGGCCAGCCGCGGGCCCCCAGGGCTCGCCCCGCCAGGCCCGCCAGCCCCGACAGCAGTCCGCCAACAACCGCGGCGACCGCGACGGGGGGAGCCAGGTATCTCAGGTTGACGGTGCCAGGATGCTGACGGCACACCACACGTCGCCACCTGCCATAACGGAAGTACTGGGCCGCCAGCTCGCGCACGGTCGCTCGCGGTCGGTAGGTGACCGCGAGTTCGGGCTGGAACCAGATGAGGCCGCCGGTCCGGCGAATCCGGTGGTTGAGCTCCCAGTCCTCCGCGATCTCGAACCGCTCGTTGAAGCCTCCGGCCCGCTCGATCGCGCTCCGCCGAAAGACGCCCATATAGGCGGTCGGGGCCGGCCCGGACGCTCCTCCGGTGTGGTTGCTGGCCGACCCGACTCCGAAGGGTGAGGTCATGGCCCAGGCCACGGCCCGCTGGAACGCCGTGACGCCCTCTGCGGCCATGATCCCGCCGACGTTAGCCGCGCCGGTCTGGCGCAGCGTGGTGACGGCAGTGCGGATGTAACCCTGCGGAAGCAGGGCCCTAGCGTCGACGCGGACCACAACCGGGTGCCGGGAGGCCGCGAGTGCCAGATTGAGCGCGGCCGGAATCCGGCCGGACGGGTTGTCGATCACCGTGATCCGCGGATCGGTGGCAGCCAGCGCGCTGGCCAGCTGCCGGGTCTGGTCGGTGGACGGGCCGACCGAAAGGACCAGCTCGAGCTCTCCGTCGTAGTCCTGCGCAAGGATGCGGCTGACCGACTCGGCCAGGTAGCGCTCCTCGTTGCGCGCGGGCATCACGACGGAGACCGGTGTGGCTGCTGGTCCTGCGGGGCGACCCCCGGTATCCGCCCGCGAAGCCGACCCAGGGGGCCGGCCCCCGGTTTCCCCCTGTGCGGGCAGGGTCGGCACCGGGTGAATCAGCGCAGCCCGGCGGCCCGACTGATCGCTCATGGCAATCAGAAAATTACCCGGCGCTCGCAGGCGGTAACCGCCGCCGCGGGCGGCAGGCGGCCGTTACCTCACAGCCCGGAGTCCTCGAGCATCTCGGTGACCAGCGCCGCGATCGGCGACCGCTCCGACCGCACGAGCGTCACGTGCGCGAACAGCGGATGGCCCTTCAGCTTTTCGATGACCGCGACGACACCGTCGTGCCGCCCTACCCGCAGGTTGTCGCGCTGGGCGATGTCGTGCGTCAGCACCACCCGGGAGCCGGCCCCGATCCTGGACAGCACGGTCAGGAGCACGCCGCGCTCGAGCGACTGCGCTTCGTCTACGACCACGAACGAGTCGTGCAGCGAACGGCCCCGGATGTGGGTGAGCGGCAGCACCTCGAGCATCTCCCGGTCAAGCACCTCTTCGATCACGGCCTGCGACGTGACCGCCGACAAGGTGTCGAAGACCGCCTGCGCCCAGGGGTTCATCTTGTCCGCCTCGGAACCTGGCAGGTACCCCAGCTCCTGCCCGCCGACCGCGTAGAGCGGCCGGAATACCACCAGCTTCCGGTGCTGGCGGCGCTCCATCACCGCCTCCAGCCCCGCGCACAGCGCCAGCGCCGACTTGCCGGTCCCGGCCCGGCCACCCAGGGACACGATGCCCACCTCGGCGTCGAGCAGCAGGTCAAGGGCCACCCGTTGCTCGGCGCTGCGACCGCGGAGCCCGAACGCCTCCCGGTCACCGCGGACGAGTCTGACCGATTTGTCGGGCTGGACCCGGCCAAGCGCACTGCCTGCCCCGGTCCCGCCGGAGAGCAGCACCAGACCCGTGTGGCACGGGAGCTCCCGGGCCGAGGACAGCTCAAGTCGGCCGGTTTCGTACAACTCGGCAATGTCGGTCGCGGTCACGTCCAGTTCGGCCATCCCGGTCCAGCCGGAGTCCGGCGGCAGTTCAGCCCGGTACTCCTGCGCCGTCAGGCCGACGGCCGCCGCCTTAACCCGAAGCGGCAGGTCCTTGCTGACCAGGATCACGTCCTCGCCCTCGGCGGCGAGGCTGCACCCCACCGACAAGATCCTGGCGTCGTTGTCGCCAAGCCGGAACCCGGCCGGCAGTACCGCTGGATCGGAGTGGTTCAGCTCGACCCGGACGCTCCCGCCCGAGTTTCCGACCGGGATGTCGGCGTCCAGCCGACCGTAGCTAACCCGCAGCTCGTCGAGGTAGCGGAGCGCCTGCCGGGCGAAGTAACCAAGCTCGGGATGCTGGCGCTTGGCCTCCAGCTCGGTGATGACGACGACCGGCAGCACCACCTGATGCTCGGCGAACCTGCCGATCGCCGCGGGATCGGCCAGCAAGACGCTCGTGTCCAGGACGTAGGTGCGGCGCGCCCGGCTGACGCTGGGGACGTCCGCCCTTCGCGGCCGCTCCCGGACGCCCCCGGCCGGAGTCACCCGCCGGGAACCCGCAGCGACAGACTCCGCCTGCGCACCGGAAGCAGATCGACGTGCTGAGGAACTGGCCACTCGCACTCCCCTGGGCGCCGGCTGGCGCCGCGGTCGGACACGGAGACGTGTCGGCGGGACCGGGTCCGGCCCAGCGAGGGGCCGGGAACCCGGCCCTTCGCTCATCTCGCCTGCGTACCAGGACGCGAAGCTCGAGGATCTCAAGGGCCTTCCCGGCGGGCGGCAAGGCACCGCCCGTCAGTTCAGACCGTACCTAAGCGGGCCGGGAGGGGGAAGTACCGTAACGTGCTGTTCACGTAGTTCCGCAGGTCAGCACCCGCGTCCGCGGCATCCGGTCACGCACCGAACCGGCGGTGTCGCTCACCGTACGACCGCAGCGCGCGGAGGAAGTCAACTCGCCGGAAGGCCGGCCAGTAGGCATCGCAGAAATAGAACTCCGAGTGTGCGCTCTGCCACAGCAGGAACCCGCCGAGGCGCTGCTCCCCCGATGTCCTGATGACCAGGTCTGGGTCAGGCAGCCCCGCGGTGTAGAGGTGCTCGGCGATGTGCTCGACGTCCAGGATCTCGGCCAGCTCCTCGATCGTCGTGCCACGGGTCGCGTGGTCCTGCAGCAGTGACCGGACCGCGTCCGCGATCTCCCGCCGCCCGCCGTAGCCCACGGCGACGTTGACGAGCAGGCCGCTGTTGCCGGCGGTGGCCTCCGCCGCGTCCTTGAGAGCCTGAGCCGTGTCGGCCGGCAGCAGGTCTAGCGCCCCTACCGGCTTGACGTGCCAGCCCTCGGTCACCAGCTCGGCGACGGTGCCCTCGATGATGCGAAGCAACGGCTCCAGCTCGGCCGGCTCCCTCGCCAGGTTGTCCGTGGAGAGCAGCCAGAGCGTGACAACCTCGACGCCGGTTTCCTGGCACCACGCCAGCAGCTCGAAGATCTTGTCGGCGCCGGCCTGGTGCCCGCTGCTAACGTCGGCCAGCCCGGCAGACCTCGCCCACCGCCGGTTACCGTCGCACATCACCCCGACGTGCCGCGGTATCGCCTGGGGCGACAAGGCCGCCTCGAGCCTGCGCTCGTAGAGCCGGTAGACGAGACCGCGCAATCCCATCCGGCACCCTTCCTCGTTGCCGCCACTGCGGCGGCGTGGCCGAGCCGCCCGTCGCATTCCCGGCTGACCTGTCACCCGCCGGCACCTCCCGCGCCTGCGGAACCTCTGCCGCAACGCGGGCCAGTCCAGTCACGACCGTATCCAAGAATGCCACCAGTTCGGCCGAAGTCAGGACAGCGCGCACGCCCACGCCGCCGGATCCCCACGCCTCGATCACCGCGCGGCGGGAAAGCCGCCATCCGCCGTGGCCGGCCGCGGCGAGCCGCGGCGTGGCCCGCTGGTGGGGCCCGACCCCGGTGCACTCACCCAGCCAGACCGCACTCGACCGGAGCACGCACCGCAGCTCGCCCGATCCTGGCGGGTCGCCGCGATCGCGCGACCGCAGCGCGAAGTACTCGTGGTCCCCTGGCAGCTCGGCCGCCGGGCGCCCGGCACCCGCATGCGCCGCTCCGTGCGGCCGCGCGCCGGGCGCCGCGCCACCGCCGAAGGCCACGTCATCGGATCGGACGGGGTCCGGACCGGAGGGGAACGGGGCAGGGAACCGGTCGTCCGGGTCGGGCCACGCTGCCGCCTGCACCGGGTCCAGGCGAGCCGCGCTCACCCGCTCGGCCAGCCGCGAAAGCTGGTAGCCGCAGCGCTGCCCGACAGCCGCGAACGGCACGGAGTCCCTGGTCAAGCTCAGCGTGATCTCGTACGGTTGACCCGCCCTGTCACGGCAGGTCACGGCCTCGACGGCCAGCACGGAGCCATCGACGCAACGTAGTTCCCCCATAGCGGAACGTTAACATCGGCCCGTCCGAATCCCGCACCCCCCGCACCGGGTGAGCGACCTGACCTCCCGCCGCCCTTCGCTCCGTGTGGTCCGCGGCAGCGGCGCGCGAGGCCTAGCCGTCGGCCAGCGCGGCAAGATCAGCGGCAACCCGGCGGTGCGCCGCCCAGATCTCCCCCGGCAGGCCGTCGAACTGGGCGAGGAGCCGCTCCCGGTGAGCCATCTCGGCCCGCCACCGCTCGACGTCGATGCTGAGGATCCTCGCCAGGTCCGCCGGCTCGATATCGACGCCCTCGAGGTCGAGCTCGCTGGCCGCCGGGACGACGCCCACCGGCGTCTGCACGCCCGTGACCTGGCCCTCCTTGAGCCGCATCAGCCAAAGCAGCGCGCGCAGGTTGTCCCGGTACCCCGGCCACAGGAAGTGGCCGTCGTCCGGATCCCGCTGGAACCAGTTGACGTGCGCGAAGATCGGCCGCCCCGCGGCGGACGCGGAGCCGATGATCCGCAGCCAGTGCGCCGCGTACGCCCCCTCCGGGTAGGACATGAACGGGCGCATGGACATCGGGTCGTAGCGGAGCTGGCCGTCCACGCCCTCGGCGGCGAACGTCGCCTCGGCGCCCAGTGTCAGGCCGTCGTAGACGCCTTCGGCGAGGTCGGTGATCGCCCTGATGAGCGGCTCCCGATCGCGCGTCCGGCCGCCGAAGATGATCGCGTCGATCGGCACGCCCGTGGGGCTTTCGAAGTCGGCGGCGATGTTCGGCACGTTCGCGAGCGTGGTGGTGAACCGGCTGTTCGGGTGCGCCCAGGGGTTGTCCTGGTCGGCCGCCGAGCGCTCGGCGATCAGCCCCCCGGTCCAGTCCCGCCAGCCGACCAGGTCCGCTGGCGGCCGCGGCGTGCGGCCTTCCCACCAGACTTCCTGGGTGAGCTCGTTGTAGGCGACGTTGGTGAACAGCACCCCGGTGCCCGGCGCGACGGAACCGAGCGCGGTCGGGTTGGTGATCTCGTTGGTGTCCTTGGCGACGCCGAACACGCCGAATTCCGGGTTGATGGCGTAGATCCTGCCGTCGGCGGGGTCTACTCGCAGCCACGCGATGTCGTCGCCGTAAAAGGAGACGTGGTACCGGTCGCCGAGGCAGTCCGGGGCCAGCATCATCGCCAGGTTGGTCTTGCCGGACGCGCTGGGGAAGCCGCCGCAGATGTGCCACGTGCGCCCGGACTGCTTGTCCGCGATGCCGATGAGCATGAACTGCTCGGCGAGAAACTCGCCCGACGCCCAGCCGTCGTAGGAGGCCTGCCGCAACCCGTGCGCGATCTTGCCGAGCAGCGCGTTGCCGCCGTAGGACGAGCCGAAGTGCAGGATCGTCCGCTCGTCGGCGATGGTGACGAAGTAGCGCTGGTCAGCTGGCGTACCCTGACCGAGGTGCGCCAGGTCGCCGGTGACATGCACGCCGCGGACGAACGTGCCCGGCTCGGCGAGGTCGTTCACATACTCGACACCGCACCGCGCCATCCGGATCATGTGCAGCGCGACGGTGCGGTGGTCGGTGAGCTCGACGCCGACCGCGTACGGCACCAGCGGCGAGCCCGGCGGCGCCATCAGGTACGGGATGACGTACATGGTCTTGCCGGCCGAGGCGCCGCGCATGAGCTCCGTCACGAGCGGGCGCATCTCCGCGGCCGAGCGCCAGTTGTTGTAGACGCCCTTGTCCGCGGGGTTAGCCGTCGCGACGATCGTCCGTTCCTCGGACCGCGCGGTGTCCTTGACGTAGCTGCGCGCGTAGTAGCGGCCCTGGCCGGCCGGGAATATCTCGCCGGCCGCCAGCGACTCGCGCACAAGCCGCGGGTCATCGGCGGCGCCGACTACCTCGACCCGGCTGGCACCGGTAACGTCCGCCCAGTGCCGGACGAACTCCCGGACCGCGGGGTTCGTCAGCCCGGCTTTGTCCAGCGTCGCCGCGAGGTCCGCCAGCTGTGGCCGCGTGTCCATCATTTCGCTGTGCTCACGGTGCCGGACGGCCTGCCGGCGGTTGCCTCATTCACCGGACTGCTCCTCCTCCAGGGCTCGCGGATCGCGCCGCGCAGACACAGGGAGCCCTGTGATCTCGGGATTGGGGGAGCATACCCCGGCATCAGCGGTTCAAATGGGGCTGACCCAGGCAATCTTTCTCGTACGCCCCGCGGCTGGCTACCGCGGGCCGACTGCGAGCGTCACCAGGGGGAACGGCGGTGCTGCCGGTGCGCCGGGCAGCGCCGGGCCGCGGTGGCGCACGTCTGGCCGCGATCCTGCCCTCGGGTCGGACGCCGAACTGACCCGCGCGCTCGCGGTCAGGCGTCGGGTCCTTCGGCCCTGACCTGCTCAACCTTGCGCAAGGCGGCTCTCAGGTTGGCGAGCCAGCTGTCGGAGTTCGCGCCGACGAGGCGCACACACCAGGCCAGCGCGTCGCTGCGGCTGCGGGCGACGCCACCGTCCACGAGGGTGTCGAGCACCTGCCGCTCGCTCTGTCGCAGCCTCGTCATGACCGGCACGGAGAACGTGGTAAACATCACCCTCCGACCGCCAACCTCGACGCCCCAGGAGACCTTGCGGCCGAACTTGTGCTCGGCCTCAAGGGCGATCTCGATCCGGTGCTCGCGGGTTTCCTCGCGGAATCGACGGCTCCGGCCCTCGGCGGCCGCGGCGGCCGCGGCCTCGCTCGCGTCGGCGCCTGCGCCAGGGTCGGGCAGCGTCCCGACGACGGTGATTTCCTCGCGATCGACGTTGATCTCGGGCGGTCCGGTGAACCAGCCGTCCGGGAGCCGGCCGCTGAACCACCCCTGGAGGGTCTCGGCGACCGAGTCCTGATCTGATTTCTCAGAAGTCATGTAATTATGATTACACTACTAGCCGACGTACGCAACCTCGCCGGGGCACCGGGCGCCCGTTGCCTGGTTCAGCCGGGCGAATCGCCGGCGAGTTCCGCGGCCACTCGCGGGTACACCTGGACCGCCCCGGCGAAGCCGGCGCCAAAATCGGCTGGCACGACCTCGACGTCCTCACCGGGTTCGGGAGCCTGCTCCATGAGGCCGTCACCCAGGTAGATCGCCACGTGCGAGATGTACTCGGGCGCCGTCGGGTCGGTGTGGTAGAAGAGCAGGTCGCCCGGCTGGAGCTCCGCCACAGGAATGCTCGGTCCGGTGAGCGCCTGCTGCGCCGCCACCCTGGGCATCACGATCCCGGCCTGGCGCATCGACCACTGCACGAGGCCGGAGCAGTCGAACACCGTCGGCCCCGCGCCGCCCCACACGTATTCCATGCCCAGCCGGCTCAGCGCGGCGGCCAGGAACGCGCGGGTCTGCGCCACGGTGAGGCCGGGGCCGTCAGCCGGCGTGAGGCCGGCGCCGCCGGCCTCACCCGCGCTCACCGCCTCACCGGTCTCCGGCGCCTGCGCGACCAGCGACGCCACGGCGTAACCCGCGGGCAGCAGGCCCTCGATCGCGCTGATGAGCTCGCTGAGGCGCGCGCCGGGAGCGCTGACCACAAGAGCGTTCCCGGCCGGCATGCCGAGCGAGGCGGCGACCGGCGCGGACACTACGGCGTCGACGTTGCCGATGCCGACCGTGCCGAAGCCGCCGACCGTGAGGTTCTCGGTGTGCCCGCCGGTGACGGTGACCGTTCCGCCGAGCGGAATGTCCTGTTGCTGACCCATCAGATAGGAGACCGCGATGTCGCCGTCGGCGACGTTCTGCCAGAACGCGGCCGATGACGCCGTGGGGCTGGCCGCGAACTGCCGGAAGCTAGCCGGGTCGACTCCGAGCGTCGGGACCTGTTCGCCGTCGACGTCAAGTCGCGCCGCGTCGAGCTGGTTCGTGGCGGTCACGCCGGCCAGCTTGCCGATCGCCGCCACCGAGGCGGCGGGCAGCGTCTGCGGCCCCACGACGAACAGGTCGGCCGGCTCGAGCGGCCCAGACGGCGGCAACTGCGACGCCCGCGCGCTGCTCCCGGCCGACGCGCCAGCGCCCGACCCGGTCTGGCTCGGGGCCGGCAGCAGCACGCCGCC
>JASHPF010000061.1 GCA_030038295.1 Streptosporangiaceae bacterium | reverse complement strand
GCGGCAGCGCGCACCGCCGCGGCGGCGACGAGATCGTGCGCCGCGAGCCGTCCGAGCGCCGGGGCGAGCACAGCGGCGACGTGCTCGGCGAGCAGCAGGCCGCCGGCCGCGTCCAGGTTGGCGCGCATCCGCGCGCCGTCGACCCGCAGACCGGACAGCAGCGGCACCGACCAGGACGCCGCCGATCCCGTCACCCGGAGCAGCTCTGACAGCGTCTCCCACTCGGCGTGCCACGCCCCGGCGGCCCGCTGGTGCTCCTGTTCCGCGGCTGCCGTCAGCGTCGCGAGCAGCCCCGGCGCGCGTCGGGTGCAGCCGAGGATGAGCACCGACACGACCGGGTTCCGCTTGTGCGGCATTGCCGATGAGCCACCCTGCCCCGGCGCGCCGTCACCCTCGGCGACCTCGGCGACCTCGGTCTGCGCGAGCAGCGTGACGTTCCTGGCGATCATGCCGAGCGCCGCGCAGACCCCGGCCAGCGCGGCTGCGAGCTGCACAATCCGCAGCCGGTCGGTGTGCCAGGGGAGCACCGGCTCGGGCAGGCCCAGTTCCTCGGCGAGCAACGCGGCCACTGCGGGCCCCCGCCCGCCGAGCGAGGCGAGCGTCCCGGCCGCGCCGCCGAACTGCACCGCGAGCCGACTCGCCCGGACCCGGTCCAGCTCCCATCTGGCGTCGTCGATCGCGGTGAGCCAGCCCGCCGCGACGAGGCCGAAGGTCACCGGCACCGCCTGCTGGAGCAGGGTCCGGCCCGCCATGACGGTCCGAGCGTGTGCGCGAGCCAGCTCGGCCGTGTGCTCCGCGGCGGCGCGCAGGTCGGCGTCGATCGCGTCGATCCCGCGCCGCGCCAGCAGCATGGCGGCCGTGTCGATGATGTCCTGACTCGTGGCGCCCGGGTGCACGGCCTCGCGCGCATCGGCCGGCACCAGGTCACTCAGCGCGCGCACCAGCGCAGCCACCGGGTTCCCGATGAGCACCGCCTGGCGGCCGAGCTCGGCGGCGTCGAACCGGTCGGCCCTGGCCACTGCCGAGACCGCCGCGCCCGATCCCGCGGGGGCCAGCCCGGCTCGCTCGGCCGCCCTGGCCAGCGCGGCCTCGGTGTCCAGCAGCGCTCGCAGCCAGTCCTGGTCGGACGGGCCGGCCGGGCCGCGGCCGAACAGCTCGCCGAACAGCCCGTCATGACCGGATTCGCTCACGCCTCAATAATGCGCGCGACGCCCAGGGGCCGCGGGAGTTACCGGCCGCCCGCCCCGACCGGAACGCTCGGTCTCAGGTCGGCCCGGCGGACCGACCTCCCACCAGGCGGTCAAGGATGACGCGGCCGTCCTCTCCGGTCCGCTCGTGGTCAAGCACGCCGAGGACGATCGCCAGGACCGTGTCGGCGAAAATGCTCGCGCCCTCCCATCGCGACGCCTGGTAGTCGTCGGGCTGAATGCGAAAGCGTAGGACGAAGCCGTCGAGCGCGGCCTGCAGCGCCAGCGCGAGCCGCTGCGGGGTCCAGCCCGCCCGGAAGACCAGACCGAGGTCAGTGACCAGCGCGGCAAATCCGTCTGCCCAGACCTGCGACCCTTCCCGCATGGCAGGCAGCACCGCCGCCCAGACCGGGGGATGCTGCGGCAGCAACGGGCCGACGTGCAGGGTCAGATAGCTCCGGGGGTGGGCACACAACGAGTCCAGCAGCTGATCGGAGATGCGCAGCACCGCCGCGGCGAGCGACGTGGCCGCCGAGGCGGTCGCATCGGCGGGCATCACTTTCGCCTGCTGCAGCGGATCGCCGGGGGCAACCTCGGCGACCAGCGCGTACACCAGCGCGTCGCGGACGAACTCCTCGCGCGTGGGCCAGCGGTTGAAGAACGCCTTTCGGCTGGTCCCGGCCTTACCCTGGGCCTCGCCAGCGAGCCGGATGACATCCGCGGTCCGCAGCCAGTCCAGGGCGGCCGGGAAGCGGATGGCCCGGAGCCTGGCCGGCCGGTCCCGGCCAGGCTTGTCCTCGAGATAGGCGTCCATGAGCTGGACCGCGGCACGCAGGAATCGCTGCGCCGTGGCGTCGTGGCGCGATGGCGCCGGGGGGCTCATAGCACAGTGACGCGCGTTAGGGGGACTCGGTTGTCTCCTCGTGACGAAGGTCTCGGCCCGGCGCCCGCCAGTATGGTCACGATGGTCGCGGCGGTGACGTCCCGGTCAGCGATAGCGACAGGCCGATCGGAGCGCCGGCGGCCACTCGCCAGGAGGGGATATCACTGGCCGGACCCGCTGCGCCGATGCAGGCATGAGGTGCGCGCGACCGAGCGGCGTGAATAGCCGGGGATGACCGACCGCGGCACCGGACCAGCGGGCCCACGTGGCGTTACCGTAGTGGACGTGCGCGAGCTGGTCGACTCCATCGCACTCCAGGCGGATCAGGCGGGCCTGCGGCGACGCCTGGCCGAAGACGGCTACCTGTTCTTCCGGCGGCTGCTGCGTCCCGCGGACGTGCAGGCCGCCTACGACGGGGTGCACGCCGAGCTGAGCCTCGGCGGCTGGACCGACCTGAGCCGGCTCGACGGCGGGCCGGCCAGCGGCGAGCCGGGCCATACCGGTCACGACCACGGGCGCCACGATCACCGGGCCTGGCCGGGCGGTGGTGCATCCGGCCGGTGGCGTCCTCGGGACTGGGCCGCCCCGGCCGGCTCGCGGCGCCCTGTCGGCGTGCGGGAAGCGCTGGCCGACCCGTCGTTCCGCGCCGCCCTGGCCAGTCGCGGCCTCAATCGGCTCGCGTACCTCGCGCCGCTGCGCGACGTGATCAGGCGGATTCTCGGCACCGGGGCATTCAGCTACCCGGTGAAGGTACTGCGGGTGGTGTACCCGGAGCGGCGCGGCGAGGTGACCAAGGGCCGGTACGTGCATCGGGACTACGCCGTCTCGGGCGTCCAGGACATGCTCACGACGTGGCTGCCGCTCATGGACATCCCGCCGCAGCTCGGCGGGCTGGCGGTACTCCCCGGCAGCCACCTGGGCCCGCCGACCCGGCCGCGGCTGCTGGCTGCCGACGCCCACGGCTGGGCCACGACGGAGTACCGGCCCGGCGACGTGCTGCTGTTTCACTGCCTGACCGCCCACGCGGCGCTCCCGAACCACGCCGACCAGGTCCGGATCTCCGCCGACTTCCGCTGGCAGGCAGCCGACCAGGCCGCCCCCGCCGAGCTAGTGCTCGGCCCGGCCGCGGTGCAGGCCCGCCGCGGCGGCCCTGTCGAGCTGTACAGCAGGCTGCTCGGCGCCGAGCCGTGGTGGGAACCGGTGCCCTCGGGGCTGATGCTGCGGCCGCGCGCGGAGCTGGCCGGCGCGCCGCCGGCTCCGTCCCGGCTGTTCTCGGTCCACCCGGGCTGGCAGCGCTGGCGCGCTCCGGCGGCTGCGGTGCACTAACCGTTGGGGCGCTCGCGGGTGCCCGGCCAAGACCGCGCAGGCTAGCCGAGCGCGGCGCGCAGGTCCTCGATCAGGTCGTCGCACGACTCGATGCCGACCGACAGCCGGACCAGGTCGGCGGGCACCTCGAGCGGTGACCCGGCGACCGACGCGTGCGTCATCCTGGCCGGGTGCTCGATCAGCGACTCCACTCCGCCGAGCGACTCGCCCAGCGTGAACAGCCGGGTTCGCCCGCACACCGCGACCGCCTCCGCCGGCCCGCCCCGGACCCGGAACGAGACCATCCCGCCGAACCCGCGCATCTGCTTCGCGGCCACCTCGTGGCCGGGGTGCGACGCCAGCCCCGGGTAGTACACGGCGCCGACGGCGGGGTGTGAGACCAGCATGTCGGCGATCCTGGCCGCGTTTTCACAGTGCCGGTCCATCCGGACGGCGAGGGTCTTGGCGCCCCGCAGCGTGAGCCACGCGTCGAACGGACCGGGGGCCGAGCCCACCGCGTTCCGCAGAAAATAGAGCCGCTCGCCCAGCTCGGAGTCGGCAACCACGACGGCACCGCCCACGACGTCCGAATGACCCCCGATGTACTTCGTCGTGGAGTGCACGACCGCGTCCGCGCCGAGCGCCAGGGGCTGCTGCAGGTACGGCGACGCGAAGGTGTTGTCGACGACGAGCAGCGCTCCCGCGTCGGCCGCGACGTGCCGCAGCGCGGCGATGTCGGCGATGGAGAGGAGCGGATTGGTCGGCGACTCGACCCAGACCAGGCGAGCCGGTCGCTCCGCGAGCGCGGCCCGCACCGCGGCGACGTCGGCCATCGGCACGGGCTGGTAGCTGAGCCCCCAGCCGGCGAGCACCTTATCGAACAGCCGGAAGGTGCCGCCGTAGGCGTCGGCGGGGATGAGCACGTGGTCACCGGGCCGGCATGCCGCCCGGATCAGGCAGTCGGCAACGGCCATCCCGGACGCGAACGCCAGGCACCGCGGGCCGCCCTCGAGCGCGGCGAGGCACTCCTCCAGCGCCCCCCTGGTCGGGTTGTCCGTGCGCGCGTAGTCGTACCCCTCGATCCACCGGGCGGCCGCGCCGAGTTCCTTGCCGCGCAGCCCGCCGACGCCGTCCTGCTTGAACGTCGATACCTGATAGATAGGCGGCACGACCGCGCCGGTCGCCGGGTCAGCCTCCTGCCCGGCGTGGATCGCCAGCGTCTCGAACCCATCCTGGTGCATGATCGCCATCCCCTTGGCTGCTCCGGCCGGCGGCCCGCCCGCTGCTCCGGCCAGGCGGCCAAGTCTAGGGGGAACGGGCTGGCCCCGCCGACGCAGCCTAGTCAGGCTCGCCGGAGAGGAAGATAAGGACGTCCTGCCGCGTGATCACCCCGGCCGGCTTGCCGTCCACGAGGACGATTGCGGCGCCTGCGTCGCCGAGAGTCCTGGCCGCGACGCTGACCGGCTCGCCCGAGCCGACCATCGGCAGCGGCGGCGACATCAGCCCGGCGACCTCGTCGTCCGGCGCGGCCTTGCCCATGACGAGCGCGTCCAGCAGGTCGTGTTCCACGATCGAGCCGACAACCTCGGCGGCCATGACCGGGGGCTCGGCGCTCAGCACGGGAAGCTGGGACACGTCGAACTCGCGCAGGCTGGCGATCACATGCCGGACCGTGTCCGTCGGGTGAGCGTGCACGAACGGGGGCAGCCCGCGGTGCTTGTGCTCCAGCACGTCGCCGACCCTGGGCTCGGCCGTCTCCGCGGTCAGGAACCCGTAGTCGGTCATCCACTCGTCGTTGTAGATCTTGCCGAGATAGCCCCGCCCGCCGTCTGGCAGCAGCACCACGATGACGTCACCGGCCGCGGCCTGCCGGGCGACCCGAAGCGCCGCGACCACGGCCATGCCGCAGGAGCCCCCGGTCAGCAGCGCCTCCTCACGGGCGAGCCGCCGGGTCATCAGGAACGAGTCGGCGTCGCTGACCGCGATGATCTGGTCGCAGATGCTCTTGTCGTAGGTGTCCGGCCAGATGTCCTCGCCGACGCCCTCCACGAGATAAGGGCGCCCGGTGCCGCCGGAGTACACCGAGCCCTCCGGGTCGGCGCCGATGACCTGCACCCGGCCGGCGGACACCTCCTTGAGGTAACGTCCGGTGCCCGAGATGGTGCCGCCGGTGCCGATCCCGGCCACGAAGTGCGTGACCCGTCCCTCGGTCTGCGCCCAGATCTCCGGGCCGGTGGAGTGGTAGTGCGAGAGCGGGTTCTCCGGGTTGGCGTACTGGTTGGGCTTCCAGCCGCCGGGCGTCTCCCTGGCGAGCCGATCGGACACCGAGTAATAGGAGTCCGGGTGGCTAGGCGACACGGTCGACGGGCAGACGACCACGTCTGCGCCGTACGCGCGCAGCACGCTGATCTTGTCCTGGCCCACCTTGTCCGGGCAGACGAACAGGCAGCGGTACCCCTTCTCGGCCGCCACGATTGCAAGGCCGACGCCGGTGTTGCCCGAGGTGGGCTCCACGATGACGCCGCCCGGCTTGAGCTCCCCCGAGCGCTCGGCGGCCTCGATCATCCGGAGCGCGATCCGGTCCTTCACCGAGCCGCCGGGATTGAAGTACTCGACCTTCGCGAGCACGGCTGGGTCGGTCCCGGCGCCTGGCAGGCCGCGGGTGACCTTGCGCAGCCGGACCAGGGGTGTGTTCCCGAACAAGTCGATCAGGGACTCGTGCACCTGCATGGGGCTACCTTTGCCGTCGCCGTGGTGGAACGCATCTTTCGACGGTATCCCACCACGCCGCCCGCCCCGGCGCGGCCGCATAAGCACCCTAGCCGCCTGCTAAGCGCTTACTTCATGATCGCGAAGACTTTGCCCGCCAGGACACGCACATGTCTGCGCGCTGACGGGATTCGCGGTCAGGACAAGCCGACGATCAGCCCGTCGTCGTCGAGGTCGATCCGGGTCGCGGCGGGGCTGCTGCCGAGACCTGGCATTGTCCGGATTTCGCCGCAGATCGGGTACACGAACCCGGCACCGACCGACGCGCGCACCTCCCTGACCGGCAGCGTCCAGCCAGTGGGCGCGCCCTTGAGCGACGGATCCGAGGAGATGGACAGGTTCGTCTTGGCGATGCAGACCGGCAGGTTGCCGAAGCCTGCCTTTTCGTAGGTGTCGAGCTGCTTGCTGGCATCCGCCGAGTACTCGACCTTGGCCGCCCCGTAGACCTTCGTGGCCACCGTCTCGATCTTCTCCCGCAGGCTGGCGGACAGTGGGTACAGCGGCTGGTAGTGCGATGGCTCGTCCGCGGCCTCGGCCACCGCCTCGGCCAGCTCGACCGCCCCAGCGCCACCGTCGGCGAAGTGCGTGCATACCGCTGACCGGGCGCCCATCTCGGCGGCGATCTCCCTGATCGCCTGATGCTCGCTGGCGTGGTCGGTGGGGAAGGCGTTGATGGCGACGACCGCGGGCACGCCGTGCACCCGGACGTTCTCAATCTGCTTGCGCAGGTTCGCGGCGCCTGCGATGACGTCGTCGGGGTTCTCCGCGAGCAGATCCTCCGGCAGCGGCCGGCCGGCCACGATCCGGTACTTGCCCGAGTGCGCCTTGAGCGCGCGCACCGTGGCCACGACGACCGCGGCGTTCGGCACGAGGCCGGACGTGCGGCACTTGATGTTGAAGAAGCGCTCGGCGCCCATGTCCGCGCCGAAGCCGGCCTCGGTGATCAGGTAGTCGCCGCCGTGGATGGCGATCAGGTCGGCGATCACCGACGAGTTCCCGGTCGCGATGTTGCCGAACGGGCCGGTGTGCACGAGCACCGGCGTGTTCTCCAGCGTCTGCATGAGGTTCGGCTTGATCGCGTCTCGCAGCATGACCGCCATCGAGCCGGCCGCGGTGAGCTGCTCGGCGGTGACCGGGGTGCCACCGGAGGTGTAGCCGATGACGATCCGGCTGAGCCGGGCGCGCAGATCGGCCAGGGAGGACGTCAGCGCCAGGGTTGCCATGACCTCCGAGGCGGCCGTGATATCGAATCCGGTCTGCCGCGGCACGCCGTCGCCACGGTTGCCGAGCCCGACGATGATGTTGCGCAGTGCCCGGTCGTTCACATCAAGGACCCGGCGCCAGGTGATGTTGTGCTGGTCGATGCCGAGCGCGTTGCCCTGGTAGAGGTGGTTGTCGATCATCGCCGACAGCAGGTTGTGCGCCGCCGTCACGGCGTGCATATCGCCGGTGAGGTGCAGGTTCAGCACTTCCATGGGAACGACCTGGCTGTACCCGCCGCCCGCAGCGCCGCCCTTGATGCCGAATGTCGGGCCCATCGACGGCTGCCTGATGGTCACGGTGGCCTGCTTGCCGATACGGTGCAGGCCCTGACCGAGCCCGACAGTCGTGGTGGTCTTGCCCTCGCCGAGCGGGGTGGGCGTGATCGCGGTGACCACGACGTACTTCGCGACCGGCCGGTTGGCCAGTTCTTCGATGGCGGCCAGCTTGACCTTCATGACCTGCTCGCCGTACGGCTCCAGCAGGTGCGGGCCGATGCCCATCTCGGCGGCCACATCCTCCAGCGGCTTGAGCAGCGCTCCCCTGGCTATCTCCAGGTCGCTCGGGAATGCCATGGTCCCTCCGCAGGTCGGCCGAGCCCAGCTCAAGTCCCGGCGCGTTGGTTCAAGGCTGCTGTACCGGGTCTGCTCTGGACATTGGGCGCCGGCACAATGCCTCATTCCGGTGCTCTGTTACCAGGGACAAACCTAGTGACTAGCCCGCTCCGAGCGGCGCGGAAGCGACCAACGGCCCGCGTTTCATTAAGCTGCTAGTGAGTAACAGCGGACTTGTCGCAGGGAGTCGCCATGCCGGAGGCAGTCGTCGTCGCCATCGCCCGCTCGCCCATCGGCCGGGCGTTCAAGGGGTCGCTCACCACCATCCGTCCCGATGACCTCACCGCGCAGCTGATCACCGCGGCACTCGCCAAGGTGCCGCAGGTCGATCCTGCGCAGATCAGCGACCTCATCCTCGGCTGCGGGCTGCCCGGCGGCGAGCAGGGCTACAACATGGCGCGCGTGGTCGCGATCATGCTCGGCTACGACTCGCTGCCGGGCACCACCATCACGCGGTACTGCTCGTCGTCGCTCCAGAGCACGCGGATTGCCTTCCACGCCATCAAGGCGGGCGAAGGTGACATCTATATCTCCGCCGGCGTCGAGTGCGTCAGCCGGTTCAGCAAGGGCAGCAGCGACGGCCAGCCGGACACCAAGAACCCGGTGTTCGCCGCCGCAGAGGCGCGCGCCGCGGAGATGGCCAGGGGCGGCTTCACCTGGACCGACCCCCGCACCGACGGCAGGCTCCCCGACATCTACATCGCCATGGGCCAGACGGCGGAGAACGTGGCCCAGCTCCGCGGGATCAGCCGCGCTGAGCAGGACGAGTTCGGCGTCCGGTCGCAGAACCTCGCCGAGAAGGCGCTGGCTGACGGCTTCTGGCAGCGCGACATCACGCCTGTCACGCTGCCGGACGGTACCGTGGTCTCCGCCGACGACGGCCCGCGCCCGGGCACGACGCTGGAGAAGGTGGCGCAGCTGCAGCCGGTGTTCCGGCCGGACGGCACCGTGACCGCCGGCAACTGCTGCCCGCTCAACGATGGGGCGGCGGCCGTCGTGGTCATGAGCGACACCAAGGCAGCCGAGCTGGGCATCACGCCGCTCGCCCGGATCGTGTCGACCGGCGTGACCGCCCTGTCGCCCGAGATCATGGGACTCGGCCCGGTTGAGGCCTCCCGCCAGGCACTGAGCCGGGCCGGCATGACCATCGACGATGTCGACCTCGTGGAGATCAACGAGGCCTTCGCCGCGCAGGTGATCCCGTCGTACCGCGACCTCGGCATCGACATCGACAAGCTCAACGTCAACGGCGGGGCAATCGCGGTCGGTCACCCGTTCGGCATGACCGGCGCGCGCATTACCTCCACGCTGCTGAACAGCCTGCAGTTCCACGACAGGGCCATCGGCCTGGAGACGATGTGCGTGGGCGGCGGGCAGGGCATGGCCATGATCTTCGAGCGGCTGAGCTGAGCCGCTGACGGCTCAGCCGGGGCCGCGGCAGCGGCTGCAAGAGCGCCGGTCATAACCGTTATTGGGGGTGACCGGCGTGATTGTGGCCTTCGCCGGGGTCGGCTGGGGTGCGGTCGGCCACGATGGGGGCTTTGTCCGGAAGGTAGCCGGGGGCTAGCCGACACATTACGGAACGCCGGCCGCCAGGGGTTGTCAGCCGGGCGACGGTGGTGCACTCTCGACTGCAAGGACTTCCTTCGCCTCGGAGGTGCGACTTGTCCCTGACCCACTCTCCGGAGATGCATCAGCACATCATCGACCGCATCCCGACAGTGACGGGACTCCAGCTCCGAGAGTGGTTCAGCCGGATAGAATCTGGCCCTGCCCTCCTGCGTCGTACCGAGCGGACGCAGTGGCTGTCCGATGAGCACGGCCTTTCGCACGGTTACGCCAGCGCGATCGTGCACGAGTACGAGGTCCGACGGCGCGCCAGGCTCAATGGCGCTTAGCCAGCTTTCGTGGACATCGGCCGCGCCACCACCTTCATCGCAAGCCATCCCCGCGCGATTCTGGCCACCACCAGATCTGATGGCCGTCCGCAACTCTCGCCGGTCGCAGTGGCGGTCGATGCTGACGGCCGACTCCTGATCAGCACCAGGGAGACCGCCATCAAGGCAAAGAACCTGGCGCGTGATCCCCGAGCGTCGCTGTGCGTCATCAATGACGGGTTCTTCGGCGAGTGGGTCCAGGCCGAGGGAAGCGCGGAGCTGATCCACCTGCCCGAGGCGCTGCCGCTCCTGGAGGACTATTACCGGCGCATCTCCGGAGAGCACCCGGACTGGGAGGACTATCGGGCGGCGATGAGGCGGGACAGGCGGCTGATCGTCAGGATCACGATCGACCGCGCCGGACCCAACGTCAGCGGCTAACGGGAGCGCCGAGCGTCAGTGCCGTGATCGCATTGGCGTCGGTGGCATGCGTTCTCAATGTGGCGCAAAATGGCCGTACCGGTCGCTGCGCTGCGGTCGGCCGAAGGTCCGTAACCTGCCCGTTACCGCGCACCGCGAATTAATGCTGAACGTGGCAACTCCGTGGCGTGAATGACCCGCGGCAGCTGCCTCTGTCGTGCGTTACCGCAGGTCATCGGTACCCCCGGTCGGAGTCGAACCGACACTGGGGACCCTTTTAGGGGGCCGGCCTCTTCCCTTGGGCTACGGGGGCGTTGCGATGATACCCCGCGGTCATGTAACGACTCCAGACAATGAAATGGGGAGGCTCAGTTTTATGACCGCCCCGTACCATTTCCAATCGCTGCGATAGTTCGCAGCCTGATACTCGCAGTGACCAGGGCGCCATTCCTATTACGCTCTGTAGCCCGCGGGTAGCGCTGGAGCGTCGCCCGTTAGGCACGGCCGGGCAGCGGCCGACGGTCGGCGACGTCGCGCGCCCGGCTGAATACCGCGTCCAGCATCGGTTCGGTCACCCGGCCGGTGAAGGTGTTCTGCTGGCTCGGGTGATAACAGCCCAGCACGACCAGGCGCTGGGTCGCGTCGCCGGTCCGGTCGAGCACCACCTCAGCACCGTGCCCGAAGGCAGGACGCGGCCGCGGCGGCCGGTAGCCGATGGCCGGCAGCTGCGGCCACACCGCCTGCCAGGCGTAGTGACCCAGGCAGACGACGACGCGCAGCTGGTCACGCAGCGCCCTCAGCTCGGCGGCGAGCCACGGCTCGCACGCGTCGCGCTCGCCCCGCTCGGGCTTGTTGTCCGGTGGCGCGCAACGGACGGTGGCCGCCATCCGGGCGGATATCAGTCGCTGGCCGTCCCCCGCGGCCACCGAGTCCGGCTGCGACGCCAGGCCGCACCGCCACAGCGAGGCGAACAGGAAGTCGCCGCTGCGGTCGCCGGTGAAGACTCGGCCGGTCCGGTTCCCGCCATGGGCCGCCGGAGCGAGGCCGAGGATCAGGATCGAGGCCGGGTCGGCGCCCCAGCCGGGCACCGGACGACCCCAGTAGGTCTGCGACCGGAACGACCGACGCTTCGTCGCGGCAACTTCCTCGCGCCAGCGAACCAGCCGGTCGCAGGCCCGGCAGACGGACTCGCGCGCAGCCAGCTCGGTCAGCGTGCCCGCGCTGTCGGCGAGCGCGCGGACCTCCGCCCGGCTGCGCGCAACCGGCGTGGCGGCGGTCGCCGGATCCTCCGGCCAGCCGGTGCCGGGCGGGACCGGCCAGTGGTCCGGGGCCACGGCCTTGCTCAGCCCGCCCACGCGCTAGCCGGATCCGGCGATCGACCAGGCGATGCCGTCCAGGATGTCGTGCTCGCTGGCGACGACATCGGCAAAGCCGAACCGCTGCATGACTCGGTCCAGCACCAGCGCGCCCGCCGCGATGACGTCGACCCGACCGGGGTGCAAGGACCCGATGGCGGCGCGCTGCTGCCGGGTCTCGCCCAGGAGCTGCGCGGTCACCGCGTGCACGGTCGACGCCGGAATCCTGGCGTGGTGAGTCCGGCTCGGGTCGTATGCCTCGAGGCCGAGCGCGATCGCGGTGACGCTGGTGACGGATCCCGCGAGCCCGACCAGAGTGCGCGCTTCCTCGACGGCGAGAGCGGCGGACACGTCGTCGAGCGCCCGGTCGATGTCGGAACTGGCCGCGGCGATCTCCGCCGCTGTGGGCGGATCGGTGTGCAGGTGCCGCTCGGTCAGGCGCACGCAGCCGACGTCGACGGAGATCGCCGCCAGATCGCTGCTGCGCTCCGGGCTGGCTCCCGGCTTGCCCAGCACGAACTCGGTGGACCCGCCCCCGATGTCGACCACCAGGAACGGCGGATCCGGTCGCGGGCCAGCGCCGGGCGCGGGCTCGGCGGTCAGCTCCGCGGTCGCCCCCGCGAAGGAGAGCGCGGCCTCCTCCTGGCCGCTGATGACTTCCGGCAGGACGCCGAGCGTCACCTCGACGCCGCTGGTGAAGTCAGCCGCATTGGCCGCGTCCCTGGTGGCGCTCGTTGCCACCATGCGGACGGCGACCGCGCCGGCGGCCATGATGTCCCTGGCGTACTCGGCCAGCATGCGCATCGTCCGATCCAGTGCCTCGGGCGCGAGGCGGCCGGTAGCGTCCACGCCCTGGCCAAGCCGGACTATCTCCATCCGCCGCTTGAGGTCGGTCAGCTCGTGCCGCGCCGGGTCGGCATCGGCGATCAGCAGGCGCAGCGAGTTCGTCCCGCAGTCGATAGCCGCCACCCGCCTGCTCATTTCTCCGCCCTTCGTCCGCTCATCGTCCGTCCTCGGCACACGAGCCAGCCTGCCACCACTGCCCTGCCGCGCTGACCGCCTCGGCGCCAAGCGGGTTCACGCCGGGCACCGCGAGCGCGTGGGCCGCGAGCGCGTGCAGGCACTTCACCCGGTCCGGCATGCCGCCGGCGCTCTGCGTGCCGGCGGGCAGCGGAGCCACGCCGGCCCGTTCCGCCGCCGCATTCCGGCGGGCCAGGTAGTCACGATGGGCAGCGGCGTACGAGGCTGCGAGCCGCG
This sequence comes from Streptosporangiaceae bacterium, assembly GCA_030038295.1. GTDB lineage: Bacteria > Actinomycetota > Actinomycetes > Streptosporangiales > Streptosporangiaceae > JAJYUU01. The sequence continues at coordinate 41,483 of JASHPF010000061.1, read as the reverse complement.
GGTCGGCCTGCAGCCTGGCCGCCATCGCGCGCATGACGCCGGCCGCCTCGAGCCTGCTCATGGCGGCACTGGCCCGCGGGCAGGTGAGGTAGTAGAGCGTGGGGAACGGCGTGCCGTCTGGCAGCCGCGGTGCGGTCTGCACCACGTCCGGCAGCCCGCACGGGCAGCGGTGCGCGATCGCGAGGACGGCGCGCGGCTCCCGGCCGAGCTGCCGAGCCACGTCCCGAAGGTCGGCCGCCGACGCCGCGCTGCCTGCCGTCACGACCTCACCGCGACGGGGCACCGTCGGCCTTCCTGACCGACTCCCACAGTCGCCCGTACCACGGCGTGCTGGCCAGCCGGACCGGCGTGCCAGCGTGCGGCTTCGCGGGGCTGATTACCTCGTAGCACGTCTGGTCAGGGAAGCACATGTGCAGCGAGTCCCGCGCCTCCTGCTCGATCCTGCCGGGTGAGGTCAGCGCGCGCTGCTCCGATTCCAGATACCGCACCTGCGCCGCGATCGCCGCGTTCTGGGCCTGGAGCTGGTCAATCTGGCGGCGCTCGGCGATGTACTCACGGACAGGATAGGCCAGGCTCAGCGCGATGGCGCAGAGCACGATCACGAGCACCGCGGCACGACTCGTGAGCTTCGGGTGGCCAGCGAAGCTCGGCCTGCCCGCGGCGGCTCCGGCGCCGCGCGGTGTTTGCCCGCGGGGACGATCCCCCGCACCCCCTCGCCGGGCCGGTCCTCCCGCAGCCCTCGGTTGGCTCACAGCCCGTCAGCAGCAAACCGCGGGAACGCCGTGCGGCCGGCATAGGCGGCGGCGTCGTCGAGCTGCTCCTCGATCCGCAGCAGCTGGTTGTACTTGGCTACCCGCTCAGACCGAGCGGGCGCACCAGACTTGATCTGACCGCAGTTGAGCGCCACCACCAGATCAGCGATGGTCGTGTCCTCGGTCTCGCCGGACCGGTGCGAGATCATCGTGGTGTAACCGTTGCGGTGAGCCAGGTCGACCGCGCTGAACGTCTCGGTCAGCGTGCCGATCTGATTGACCTTGACCAGCAGCGAGTTAGCCACCTGCTCGCTGATCCCGCGCCGCAGCCGGGCCGGGTTGGTCACGAAGATGTCGTCGCCGACCACCTGGACCCGGTCGCCGAGCTCCGCCGTCAAGGCGCGCCAGCCGGTCCAGTCTTCCTCGGCGAGCGGGTCCTCCAGGGAGACGATCGGGTAGCTGTCCAGCCACTGCGCGTAGATGCGCGTCATCTCGTCCGCGGTCTTGTGCCCGCCCTCGAACCGATAGCTGTCGCCATCGAGGAAATTGCTAGCGGCGGCGTCGATCGCGAGCGCCACGTCCCGGCCCGGCGTGAGCCCGGCCTTGCCGATGGCCTCCACGATCAGGTCGAGCGCGGCGCGGTTGTGCTCCAGGTTCGGGGCGAACCCGCCCTCGTCGCCGACCCCGGTGCTGAGGCCGTGCTGGTTGAGCACCGCCTTGAGCGCGTGGTAGGTCTCCGCACCCCACCGCACCGCCTCCGCGAACGTGCTCGCGCCGAGCGGGGCGATCATGAACTCCTGGATGTCCACGTTGGTGTCCGCGTGCGCGCCGCCGTTCAGGATGTTCATCGCCGGCACGGGCAGGACGTGCGCGTTCGGGCCGCCTAGGTACCGGAACAACGGCAGCCCGGCGGACTCGGCCGCGGCCTTGGCCACGGCGAGGCTCACGCCGACGATGGCGTTCGCGCCCAGCCGGGACTTGTCCGGCGTGTGGTCGAGATCAATGAGCTGAGCGTCCACCAGCCGCTGATCGTCGGCGTCGTAGCCGAGCAACTCGGGCTGGATCTCGTCGATGACGGCCTGCACGGCCTTGGTGACGCCCTTGCCCCCATACTCCGCGTCGCCGTCCCGCAGTTCGACGGCTTCGAACACGCCCTTCGACGCGCCGCTGGGCACCGACGCCTGCCCGTGGCTGCCGTCGTCCAGGACGACCTCAACCTCGACGGTCGGGTTGCCACGGGAATCGAGGATCTGCCTGGCGAAGATGCCTTCGATGGAGGCCACGGTGTTCAGCTCCTGCTGGTCGAGCGCGGTCTGGAGTCGATTGGGAGCCTAGTCCAGGGCCGGTCCTGCCAGGCACTGGCACGCCGGTACGGCCCTGTGCCGCTCGCAACCAGGCGAGGTCTAGCGGCTCCGTTCCCAGGCACGCACCCGGTCGGCGTACGCCAGCGCGGCGGCGCGGAGCTCAAGCTCGGGGTCCAGCCCCTCCGCTCTCGCCCGGCGGACCAGGGCGAGCAGGTGCTGCCCGATGTCCGCGCCCGCGGATCCCTGTTCCGCCGGTTCGCCCGGCGACGGCCTCGCCGGATCGGCCAACTCGGGCGGCGCGCCGGCCCGCTCGGCCCGCCGCAGCAACTGAGCGGCCAGCGCCAGCGCCGGCTGATGCAGCGGCACGCCGTCGAGAGCGGAAACAGGCTCGCCGGAGCCTGCGGCCGCCCGCTCGGCCGCCTTGATCGCGTCCCAGTTCCGCTTGACGTCGTCGGGACCGGACACCGAAACGTCCCCGAAAACGTGCGGATGACGCCTGGTCAGCTTGCTGATGATGCCGTCCGCGACATCGTCGATGGTGTACCCGGTCCCGTCGCTCCGTTCCTGCGCCACCCGGGCGTGGAACACGACCTGAAGCAGCACGTCGCCGAGCTCCTCCCGGACGGCCGCCTGGTCGCCCGCGGTCAGCGCGTCAACGGCCTCGTACGTCTCCTCCAGCAGGAACGGCGTAAGGGTCTCGTGCGTCTGCCGCGCGTCCCACGGGCACCGCTGCCGCAGCGTGTCCATGACCTGCACGAGGTCGAGCAGCCGCGCGCCCGGTGTCGGCACCTCGGCGTCGGTCATCGGCCCGGGGTCATCAGCACGGGGTCATCGGCACCGGGTCATCAGCACGGGGGCGTGAGCTTGATGGCAGCCGGCTTCGATGCTGACTGGTTGGCGGACAGCGTGGGCGGCGCGAGCACGACCGAGTAGCTGCTGTAGTCGAACTCGCCGAACTGCGGATTCACGGTGATGCCGAGGCCCTTGCTCGCGAGGCACTGGTCGCGCTCGAGGGCGGTTTCCAGTTTGGTCTGCTCGGCCTGCGTGGACGGAGCCTTGCCGCCCGTAATCCGGGACTCGAGCGACGACAGGATCGCGGCGTACCGGCCGAACTGCGGCACCAGGTCGGGCGGCAGCGCGTAGAGGACCGAGACGTATACCGGTACCGTCACCTTGTTGCTCACCGCAGCGGCCCGCAGCGCCGAGAACTCCTTCTGCACCTGGGCCGGTGTGACGTTGATGCCGTTCTGCTCGGCGACCTTGTCGCCGATCTGGAACCTGATGAGCCAGGTCAGCGCCTGCTGCGTCGCCTGGCCGGCGGGCGACTCCGGCGTGATGTTAGCGGCCTGGTCCGCCTGGTAGGCGGCGTTGAGGTTGGCGGCCTCGTTGGTCAGCGTCGCCGACGAAATCCGGGCGCTCCCGGTGATCGCCGCGGCACCCATCTGCACCGAGCCGCACGCGGACACCGCGACGCAGCCCGCCGCCACGGCAGCCGCCAGCACCGCCGCCTTGCGAGGCACTCTCACCCTGACCAAGCCCGTTCCCTTCTCGCCGGATTCACGGCACCCGGCGCGAGGTTACCCGCCATCGGCTACCGGCTGTGCCGAGTCCGGCGGGAGCCCGCCGAGCACCGACTCGACCAGGGTCTCGCACCACGCCAGCAGCTCCTGGTCACGCAGCGGCGGCGCGCCGAAGCTGATGGTCCCGGGTGTGCCGCCGCCCGACGGGGGCTGTGCCGACCCTGGCCGTGCGCCGGGCGTCGCGGCGGCCGCCTTCGGCACCGGTACGAGCATGGTACTGAGCGCCGGCTTCAGGACGGACCCCGGGTACAGGCGCTGCAGCCGGACCTGCCGGGAGTCCGGCAGGTCGACGGGAGCGAACTTGATCCTCGTGCCCTGCACCGCGATATCGGTCAGCCCGGCGGTACGGGCGACCGCCCGCAGCCGCGCCACCGCGAGCAGGTTCTCGACCTGCTGTGGCACGGCCCCGAACCGGTCGGTGAGCTCGTCCCGGACCGCGTCGATGTCGTGGGCGGAGTCGATCGCGGCGATCCGGGTGTAGGCCTCGAGCCGCAGCCGCTCGCCGGTGATGTAGTCGTGCGGGATGTGCGCGTCCACCGGCAGCTCGACCCGGACCTCCGCGCGCTCGGCCGGCCCCTCGCCGCGCAGCTCCCTGACCGCCTCGCCGATCATCTTGACGTAAAGGTCGAAGCCCACGGCCGCGATGTGGCCCGACTGCTCGCCGCCCAGCAGGTTCCCCGCCCCGCGGATCTCGAGGTCCTTGAGCGCGATGTGCAGGCCGGCCCCGACGCCCGTGTGCTGCTGCAGGGTGGCCAGCCGCTCGTGCGCGGTCTCGGTCAGCGGCTTCTCCGGCGGGTACAGGAAGTAGGCATAGCCGCGCTCCCGGCCGCGTCCCACCCGGCCCCGGAGCTGATGCAGGTCCGGCAGTCCGTAGGCGTCGGCGCGATCCACGATCAGCGTGTTGGCGTTCGGGATGTCGAGCCCCGACTCGACGATGGTGGTCGACACCAGCACGTCGAACTGGCGGTCGATGAACTGGCTCATCACCTTCTCCAGCGTGTGCTCGTTCATCTGGCCGTGGCCGATGGCGATCCGCGCCTCCGGCACCAGCTCGGCGAGCCGCGCGGCGACCTTGTTGATCGACGACACCCGGTTGTGCACGAAGAACACCTGACCGTCGCGGAGCAGCTCGCGCCGGACCGCGGCGGCGATCTGCTTCTCGTCGTAGGGCGTTACCGAGGTGAGCACCGGGTGGCGCTCCTCCGGCGGGGTCAGGATCGTCGACATCTCCCGGATCCCGGAGATGCCCATCTCCAGCGTCCGCGGGATCGGCGTGGCGGACATGGCCAGCACGTCCACCTCGGTGCGCAGCTGCTTGAGGTACTCCTTGTGCTCGACGCCGAACCGCTGCTCCTCGTCGATGACCAGCAGGCCGAGCCGGGCGAACCGCACCTCGGGCGACAGCAGCCGGTGCGTCCCGATGACGACGTCCACCTTGCCGGACGCCAGGCCCTCGAGGGTGTCGGCGACCTCGGCCGCCGACTGGAACCGCGAGAACGCCCTGATCGTCACCGGGAATGGCGCGTACCGCTCGCTGAACGTGGCGAAGTGCTGCGCGGCGAGCAGCGTGGTCGGCACCAGCACCGCCACCTGCTTGCTGTCCTGGACTGCCTTGAAGGCCGCGCGCACCGCGATCTCGGTCTTGCCGTAGCCCACGTCACCGCAGATCAGCCGGTCCATCGGGACGGCGCGCTCCATGTCAGCCTTGACCTCGTCCACGGCGGCGAGCTGATCGGGCGTCTCCACGTACGGGAACGCGTCCTCCAGCTCGCGCTGCCACGGCGTGTCCATCCCGAACGCGTGCCCCGGCGAGGCCATCCGCGCCTGGTACAGCCGGATCAGGCCGGCCGCGATGTCCCTGACCGCCGTGCGCGCCCGGCCCTTGGCCTTCGCCCAGTCCGCGCCGCCGAGCCGGTGCAGCGTCGGCGCCTCGCCCCCGGTGTACCTGGTTACCTCGTCGAGCTGGTCCGTCGGCAGGTACAGCCGGTCGGCCGGCTGGCCGCGCTTGCTCGGCGCGTACTCGATGACGAGGTAGTCCCTGGTGGCGCCCTGCACCGTGCGGCTGGTCATCTCCAGGAACCGGCCGACCCCGTGCTGCTCGTGCACGATGTAGTCACCGGGCGTGAGCTGAAGCGGGTCGATACCGCCGCGACGACGGCTCGGCATGCGATGCGCCTGCCTGCTACCCGGCCGCGTGCCGGCGAGATCGCCCTCGGCGAGCACCGCGAGCCGCACGGACGGCCACACGAAACCGGACTCCAGCATCCCCGTCGCCACGTGGGCGATGCCGGGCTCCGGCTGCCGTGGCAGGTCGCCGTCGGCCGCGCCAAGCCCTTCCCCGCGCAGCAGCTCGGCCAGCCGTTTCGCCGGGCCGTGACCCTCGGTCACGAGCACCACCCGCCAGCCGTCGGCCAGCCACCTGCGGATGTCGGGCACGGCGCGACCGGTGTCACCGCGGTAGCTCGGGGCCGGCTGTGCGGATAGGGGGAACGGGGTTGGCTCGCCGTCCCGGTAACCAGCCGGCTCGCCGTCGCCAGGGCCGGTCCCGTCCCCGGCAGGGGCGAACGGCGTGATCGTCCACCACGGCAGCTCCAGGCTCGCGGCCAGGGCACGCGCCTCGGCGATCGGCCGCATCGCGGCGCCGCCCAGGTCGATCGGCACCTGGCCGCCGGATGCCGCGCCGAGCCACGAGGCCTCGAGGAATTCCTGGCTGGTGGCCACCAGGTCGGCGGCCCTGGCCCGGATCCGCTCGGGGTCGCACGCGACGATCGTGCTGCCCGGCGGCAGATAGTCGAGCAGCAGCTCCATCCCGTCGGTGAGCGCCGGGGCGAGTGCCTCCATGCCCTCGACCGTGATGCCCTCGGCGATCTTGCCCAGGATGTCCTGCAGGCCGGGCCACTCCGCGGCGAGCTGGCGGGCCCGCGCGCGGACGGCAGGCGTCAGCAGCAGCTCCCGGCACGGCGGCGCCCACAGGCCGTCCGGCGCGGCGGCGAGGCTGCGCTGGTCAGTCGACCGGAAGTAGCGGATCTCCTCGACCTCGTCGCCCCAGAACTCCACCCGCAGCGGGTGTTCCTCCGTGGGCGGGAACACGTCGAGCAGCCCGCCGCGAACGGCCAGTTCGCCGCGCCGCTCAACGAGGTCGACCCTGGCGTAGCCGATCCCGACGAGCTGGGTCACGGTGTCCTCGAGACTCGCCTCGTCGCCAGCGGCGAGCGTCACCGGGACCAGCTCGCCGAGGCCGCTGACCATCGGCTGCAGCAGGCTGCGCACCGGCGTGGTCAGCACGCGCAGCGGTCCGGACCGCGGATCGGAGGCATCGGGGTGGGCGAGTCGGCGCAGCACGGCGAGCCGCTGCCCGGCGGTGTCCGGCCGCGGTGACAACCGTTCGTGCGGCAGCGTCTCCCAGGACGGGAAGTGGCCGACGACCTCCGGGCCGACCAGCGAGCCGAGCGCGGCGGCCAGGTCCTCGGATTCGCGGGCGGTCGCGGTTACCGCGACCGTGACGCCGCTGGCTGCCTGTGCGGGGTTCGCCAGCACAGCGACCAGCAGCGGGCGGAGCGCTGCGGGCGCGATCAGATCGCCGCCGAGCGCCGGGAGCTCGGCGGCCTGGTCGAGCGCTTGCCGCAGGCTGGGGTCGTCGCGGATGACAGGGAGCAGACCAGAGAGGGTCACGTGAGTCCCTACGTAGGCAGCACGAAAGGCCCGCAGCCGAGGCGCGACGGGCTCCTGGCCTGCTGACCGGTGCGCCTGAGCGGGCACGGCGCGGGTTGTTCCTAGCTTACGGCCGGGCCGGGTGCGGCTCGGCCAGAACCACGCCGTCGCGGGCTGCCCGGCACCGGCGGCGGTCCCGCTCCCGGGCCGGATCCGTGTACCCTCAGCACTGCCGGGCGGCCATGACGGCCGTAACGGACTGGGGCGGATGAAACTGCGTCCGTGAGCGTCGGCTGAACTCTCGTATAACGCGCGTGATGGTGACGCTAGCGGTCGCACCCTGCGCTAGCGGTCGGACTAGCCGGCGGCTGGGCGCCACGGGCAACGGCCGGGGCGTCCCGAGCCGGGCGGGGAGGAGGACACGGTGGCTGCCGAGGCCGTTTCCCCGGCGGAGCTCAGCTCCCTGCCGACGTGCACGCTCACGCCGACCCAGCTCGGCGATCTCGAACTGCTGCTGTCGGGCGCGTTCGCACCACTCACGGGGTTCATGACCGCCGCCGAGGCGACCGCGGTGACAAGCTCGTGGCGGCTGCCCGACGGCACACCGTTCCCGGCCGCCGTCACCCTCGACCTGCCCGCGGCCGCGGTACCGGAGCGGCCCGTCGACGGTCCGGACCGGCTGGTGCTCGCCGACCAGGAGGGCACGCCGATCGCGGTGCTGGCCATCCGCGAGCGGGCGGCATTCGGGAAAGGGTCGCAGGCGGGGCTCGTGCGGCTGGCCGGCCAGGTATCGGCGAGCCGCCCCCCCGAGCACGGCCCGTTCCGCCGGCTGATGCTGACGCCCGCGGAGACCAGGACCCGCCTCGGTGCAGGCCCCGTGCTCGCGTTCGCCACCCGCGGGCCGCTGAGCAGCAGGCAGATCGGCCAGCTCCGGCACCGGGCCGGGCAGCTGGCCGCGCGAGTTCTGATCCTTCCGCTGGTCAGCGGGCACCCTGAGGTGGTCGGAACGCCGCAGGCCCTGATCCGGGCCGTGCTCGCGGCCGTGCCGAGCCTGCCCCCAGGCTCGCTGGTGGTCCCGGTGCCGCTGCCACCGCACCCTGACGGCGCCGGTCCGGCGGGCCGCGCGCGCGAGCTAGCGCTCCGGGCGCGCGTTGCGGCGGCTTACGGGGCCACTCACCTCATGGCCGACGGAGCAGGCCCGGATGCCGCCAGCCTGCCCGCTGACGCCGACCTGACCGCGAGCGCCGTGATCCCGATCCTCGCCTCCGGCGACTGGGCCTACGACCCGGCTGCCGAGGTCTGGCGGCCGCACGCCCTCATCGAGCCGGGGACCGAGCGCGAAGACCTCTCCGCGGATCAGCTCGGTGATCTCCTTGACGCCGGCAGCGAGATCCCGGCGTGGGTCACCCCGCCGGCCATCGCGCGCGAGCTGCGCCGGGTGCGGCGGCCGCGGTCAGAGCGCGGGCTCGTGCTATTCCTCACCGGACTGTCCGGCTCGGGCAAGTCGACCATCGCCCGCGATCTCGGCGATGTGCTCGCCGAGCGAGGCGACCGGCAGGTGACGCTGCTCGACGGTGACCTGGTCCGGCAGCTGCTGTCGGCCGGGCTCACGTTCTCCCGCGCGGACCGCGATCTCAACATCGCCAGGATCGGCTTCGTGGCGGCCGAGGTGGCACGGCACGGCGGCATCGCGATCTGCGCGCCCATCGCCCCGTTCGCCGTGACCCGCAGCTGGGTGCGCCAGCTGGTCAGCGAGGCGGGCGACTTCTTTCTCATCCACGTGGCCACGCCCATCGAGGTGTGCGAGGCACGCGACCGAAAGGGCTGGTACGCCAAGGCCAGGGCGGGCCTGATCGATCAGTTCACCGGCGTCTCGGATCCCTACGAGGAGCCCGCCGACGCCGAGCTGATCATCGACACGTCCACGGTCAGCAGGCAAGAAGCGGTTCAGGCGGTGCTCGCGATGCTCACCACCGGGGGCTGGCTCGCCGACCAGCCTGCTATCGACCGCTAAGACCGCTGAAACCGCCGCGCGGGCTCAGTCGACGTCCTCCGCCCTGGTGCCCTCGTCGAGCCTGGCGTGGAAGCTGTCGACGCGGCGGGTCAGCGATGCCGACATCCGGTCGCGCAGCTTCGACAGCAGCGGCAGGCTGATGATGGAGCTGATCACCAGTGCCACCACGAGCAGCGTGATCCCGTGCACCCCGAACAGGGCGAGCACCAGCGCCGCGGCAAAGAAGAGCAGGATCCGCAGCAGGGTGTAGAACAACGTCGCACGCATGACGGTACGAGCGTAGTGCACGGTCACCGTGACGGTGCCCCGCGGGTTCCATTACTGCGGCGCCAGGCCGGATGGCCACAGCGAGTAGGTGCGCCCATTGGGCGCGGGCCATTACCACCCGCCGAGTCCGGTCATTCTGGCGGGCGCGGCCGGCCGTAACGCGCGGTGCCGTCATTGACCGAGTTACGTCTTGACTGATCAGTCAAACGGAATTTTTCCGAATCGAGGGATAAAACTCTAGTTTGTGGCTAAGTTCGCGAGTTTCTGCGACACTTGTGCACGGACCTTGGACCCAGGGGGTAGCAGACGATGGACGGCAACAGTGAGCGCTTGCTCACGCCGGGGGAAGTAGCCGCGCTTTTCAGGGTCGACCCGAAGACCGTGACGCGGTGGGCCGCATCTGGCCGAATTAGCAGCATCCGCACCCCCGGCGGGCACCGCCGGTTCCGGGAGGCAGAGGTGCGGGAGCTGCTGGACGGCGAGTACCGTTCCGGCAATGGCACGGGCTGACGCGTCCACGTACTCGGCTTGGTCCTTTCCGCCACGCTCGGCGGGGCGATTGGCCTAGGCAATCACGGAAAGTCCGGCGCAGCGACTCGACACCGTCGGGCCAGTGCCGGTGGCCGACGATACTCGCCTAGCCCGGCCGCTGGGACCCCGGAGGCCGCGGCTTCACTGCGTGGCTTCCGGTGTGCGGAATCTCACGAGCTGCAGGCTTGATCAGCCGAGGACACGCCGTCGGGCTATGCTCCGACGGGCGCTGGCGTCAGCCCGGATGCGGGCGATGGCCGCCAGATCTGGCTCGCCCCCGGCAGGGCGCACCCGCCAAGCGTGGCGAACGTCGCAGTCAGGCAGTGCACGGGGCGACTTGCGCAGATGTTGCATTTCATGACCGAGCACGCGTCAGGTGCCGCTAGGCTGCCCCCATGTGGCTGGCTTGCGCGCTTATCGTCCTCGCGACCGTCGGATTTGTCCTGCCGTGCATGCTGGACATCGCCATGACGCCGGACTCGGAGTTCCTCACCTTCACCAAGGGCACCTGGCTGCTGATCGCCAGTGCGTTCTGGGTGTTCGGCGCGGTCGCCTGGCTCCTGGTCGGAAGGCCCAGGCGGTTGCTGGCCCGGCACCGGTCGAACCCGTATCCGGCCGGCGGCTTCGGCCCGGCGGAGGCAATGTACCGGCATCCCGCGGCGCGCGCGGCCGGCGGCTATGCGGAGCCTGCGGGCGCGGTCGGCTTCCTGACCTCGCCGCGGCCCCTCGGCCCTGACGATGACCCGGAGTTCCTGCTCGAGCTCGACCGGCGAATCCGCGACAGCCGCGATGGCGGCGACCTCGAGGGCTCGTTATCGGATCCGTGTGGTGAGCGTCAGCTCATTCCGGCGTAGGAGTGCAGGCCGGTGATCCAGAGGTTGACGCCGATAATGTTGAACAGCAGGCAGCCGAACCCGATCAGCTGAATGTACGCCGCCCTGCGGCCCCGCCAGCCGGCCGTCGCCCGGGCGTGCAGGAACATCGCGTAGACCACCCACGTGATGAACGACCAGGTCTCCTTCGGATCCCAGCCCCAGTACCGGCCCCACGCGTGGTCAGCCCAGATTGCTCCCGCGATGACCCCGAACGTCCAGACCGGGAACGCGAACAGAATGCTTCGGTAGGCCAGCCGGTCCAGCACGGCAGCACCGGGCAGATGCTGCAGAATGCCAGCCGACCAGGATGGCCGGCCAGCGGCCAGGCGCCGCTGGCTGCGGTCGGCTAGCAGGTACATTGTGGTCGCCACGGCGCCGAAGATGAACAGGCCGATCGCCACGATCATCGCCGTGACGTGGATGGCGATCCAGTACGACTGCAGCGCGGGCACGAGCGAGCCGGCTGGCGTGTACAGCACCGTGATGTCGATGCCCAGCGCGAGCACGACCGGCAGCAGCACGAACAGCCCCAGGTAATAGGCCCGCTGCCAGATCGAGGCCGCCACGAGCACCAGCACCACGACACAGGTGAACGCCGCGATGAACTCGTACATGTTGCCCCACGGCGTCCGGTGCTCGGCGAGCCCGCGGGTCAGGATGGCCAGCACGTGCACGGTCACCCCGGCGCAGGTCAGACTGAACGCCAGCCGCAGCCAGAACCCGGACGGCCACCGGCTCGCCGGCCGGCCAACGGTCCCGGTGGGCGGCGACGCGGCGGCGGCGGCAGCAGACGAGCCGCTGGCGGGACGGGTCGGCACCGCGGCGCCCGCGGCGACCGGAATGGCCGGGCGGCGCGCTCCCGCGGCGACGAGCGACGGAGCGGCCGTCTCGGTCATGGCGCCTGCGGCGGCCCCGGACCCGGCTGCCGCCGCACCCGCCTCGGTCAGACCGGCCAGCAGCCGGTCCCGGCCAAAGGCAAAGTCGCACGCGTAGCACAGCATGGCCAGCGCGTACAGCACGACCGCGGCGAGCAGCAGGCCGTTGCTGAGATCGGCCAGCGTCCCGTTGATGGGCATGTCTAGCTCACTCTCCCTCTGTGCTGGCTTGGGGGGGCGACCCCCCGAAACCCCCCGCGGCGCTGGCTTGGGGGATCGACCCCCCGGAACCCCCGTTAGCGCTTGCGTGCGGGGGCGACTCCGCGGCAGCCTCCGCGGTGCTGGTGAGCGCCGCCCGCTGGCGGTCGGTAGCGGTGACGTCACTGGTGGCGGCCAGCTCGGTCCGCAGCAGCTCCGTCAGCGTGTCGAACTCGGCCTCGAAGCCGCCTGCCGCGTCCGAACGCGCCAGCCCGCCGACGGTGACCCGCGTGCTCCCGTCCGCGGCAGCGACGGCGCGCACGAACATCCGCCGCCGCCGGACCAGGAAGGAGAGGATCAGGCCCGCGAGGGCGACGATGGCGGAGACGAGGGCGGGCAGCTGGCCGGGGTCGTAGGTGATGGCGAGGCTGATCCACTGCTGGTAGCCAACGTAGGTCACGGTCCCGAGACCGTCGGGCAGCTTCATCGACTGGCCGGCCGCGAGCGGTCGCGGCTGCATCGGGAGCTCGTGCAGCCCCGTGGTATCCAGCTGATAGACCGACTGAGCCTGGCCGGAGTTCATGCCGAGATTGCCGGTGAAGCCGACGAGGCTCACCCGCGGGTTCAGCGCCGCCGGAAAGGCTGACTCAAGCCGCCCGCCCTCGTCCACCGCGGACGGCAGGAAGACCCCCGCGAAGCCGAGCTGGCCGGGCTTGGCGTCCGGGACCTTGATCACGCCCTCGGACGTGAGCGTCGTCTGGTCCACCGGGATGAACGGCACCGGACCGTCCCAGCGCACCTTGCCGGTGCCATCGGTGACCTTGAACACCGGCGCGTACCCGTGTCCGATCAGGTAGACGCTCACGCTGTCGACGACGAGCGGGTGGTTCACCCGGAGCTGATAGTGCCGCACCGGCGCGCCGGGCGCCGCCGTGTAGCTGAGGTTGGCGTCGTAGTTCAGCGGCTCATAGAGCTCGGGGCCCGACGTGACGTACTGCGCGCTGAAGCCGTGCAGAGTGATCGAGAACGGGGCCAGGTCACCGGGTCCGACGAAGCGGCCGGGCCGGAACACGTCCAGCGCGGTGGGGGTGTCGGCGAACCCCTGGCCGACGATGAGCAGCCGGTTCGCCTTGTAGCCGAAGATGCCGCCGAGGCCCACCGAGAACAGCAGGGCGAGCAGCGCGATGTGGAACAGCAGGTTTCCGACCTCACGCAGGTAGCCCTTCTCCGCGGAGACCCAGCCCTCGCCTTCGCTGATCCGGAACCGGCGGCCGCGCAGCAGGCCGGCCGCCTGCTGCAAGGCGGGCCCGGGTGCGGTCGCCGTGACGAAGCTCGCGCTGGCCGGCAGCCTGGCCAGATTCGTCGGTGCGCGCGGCGGCTGCTGCCGGGCCGACCCCACGAGGCGGAAGGTGCGCGGCAGCACGCACCCGGCGAGCGAGGTGAACAACAGCAGGTAGATCGCTGCGAACCACGGTGCGGCGAAAACGTTGAACAGCGACAGGCGGTTCAGGAACGGCGCGAGCGCGGGGTGCGACTGGTAGTACTGGCTGACCGCGGCTGGGTCGATTCCCTGCTGCGGCAGCACGGACCCGGGCACGCTCGCCAGCGCCAGCAGGAACAGCAGGATCAGCGCGGTGCGCATGGAGGTGAGCTGGCGCCAGCCCCAGCGCAGCCAGCCGCCCAGCGGAAGCCGGGTCAGGCCGCCGGCGTCGGTGGTCGCCGTCGGCTCGGTCACGCTCGCCGTCGTCGACTCGGCCCACCCGGCCGACTCCGCCGCCTCAGCCGCGGCCGTCGTCGCCCTGGTCTCGGCGCTTTCGGTAGAGGTCATGACCGCTGACCGATCACCTGGTCGATCACCGTCAGCAGCTCGGAGTAGGTGGAGGCGCCGAAGACGCGGTCGGCGATGCGTCCGTCGCGATCGATCACCAGTGTGGTCGGGATGTCGGCGGGCGGGACGGTGCTGCGGAAGTCCAGCGCGATCTCGTCGCTCGGATCGCTGATGCTGGGGTAGTCCACGTTGAACTGCTGCATGAAGGCCAGCGCGCTAGCGGGCTCGTCCCTGATGTCGATGCCGACGAATCGAACCCCGCGGGCCTGCAACAGCCGCGCCAGCTGGCCCAGCGCGGGCGCCTCCGCCCGGCACGGCGCGCACCAGGATCCCCAGAAGTTCAGCACGATGGTGTCGCCGCGGTACGCGGTGAGGCTGAGATGCGCGCCGGTCACAGTGGTCCCGGACACCGCCGGCGCCAGCGGACGATGGCCCGGCTGATAGAACGTCGACTCGTAGCTATGTCCGACGAAGCTCTGGCCGCTGCTGACCGGCGTATCCGCGCCGATGGCGCCGCCGTCGCAGCCCGCCACCGCCAGCATCGCGGCCGCCGTGATGCCGGCGAGCAGCACGGGCCGGAGCGGAACGGCGACGCGGTACACCAGAATTGATCTCCTACAGGCAGTAGTACGGGCCTATTGTGCCCGACTGTGTGCGGAGACGTGACGCCGGGGCGCGAAAGATGCTGGCGATCAGGCCCCTGCCACCCGTGACTGGCTGTGCCCGGACGGCTCGTGGTAGGTCAGGCCGGTCACCCGGTCACCGACCAGGGTCAGGCTCGTTACGCTGCCGAGCGCGCACTGCCGGCGGCGCGGGTCGTGCCACAGCCTGCGCCCCTCCACCCACCGGCGGGTGACCCAGATGGGCAGCTGGTGGCTGACGCAGACGGCCTCGTGGCCGCGCGCCGCGGCCGCCGCGTCCCTGACCGCGGCCAGCATGCGGGCCACGACCTCGGTGTACGGCTCGCCCCAGGACGGCCGGAACGGGTTGCACAGGTGCCGCCAGTACCGGGGCTGGCGCAGCGCGCCGTCTCCGACGCCGAAGTGCAGCCCTTCGAAGTGATTGGCCGCCTCGATCAGCCGGTCGTCGACGAGGATGGGGAGGCTGAAGTCGGCCGCGATCGGCTCGGCGCTCTCAAGCGCCCGCTCCAGCGGCGAGGACCGCAACACGGTGACGTCGCGGCCAGCCAGGAAGTCGGCTGCGGCCTTCGCCATCAGCCGGCCAGCCTCGGACAGGTGGAAACCAGGCAGTCGGCCGTACAGGATGTGGCCGGGATTGGCCACCTCGCCGTGCCGCACCAGATGCACGACGGTGGTCACCGTGTCGGTGGCAGGCGCGACGGCCGGCTGGCCGTGCTCGGTTGGCCTCATCGACCGCCCAGACTATTAGGCCTAGCCCATCGCGGCCGCGGCGGCCGCGGCGGCGGCGGGCAGTGCCTCGGCCACGAGGCCGACCGCTCCGTCGTCGTGCGCGGCAGACACGAACCAGGCCTCGAACGGTGAGGGCGGCAGGTAGACGCCGCGGGACAGCATGGCGTGGAAAAAGGCGGCGTAGCCAGCGGTCGACTGGCTGCGGGCGGCGCCGAAGTCGCGCACCGGGTCCGTGACGCCGAGGAACACCGAGAACAGGCTGCCCGCGGTCTGCAGCCGGAACGGCACGCCAGCGGCCGTCAGGGCGTCCGCGGTCAGCTTCGCGACCGCCGCAGCCGCCTCGTCCACGCGCGCGTACACCTCGGGCGTGCACTCCCGCAGGGTGGCAAGCCCCGCCGCAGTGGCGATGGGGTTCCCCGACAACGTGCCCGCCTGGTACACGGGCCCGGCCGGCGCGAGCCGTTCCATGATCTCGGCGCGGCCGCCGAACGCCGCCGCCGGCAGGCCGCCGCCCATCACCTTGCCGAACGTGGTCAGGTCCCCGGCAACACCCTCCCGGCCGTACCAGCCGGACCTGGTTACCCGGAAACCCGTCAGCACCTCGTCCATGATCAGCAGCGCGCCGTACTCGCCGCACAGCGCGGCGAGTAGCTCGTTGAACCCGGCAGCGGGCGGCACGATACCCATGTTGGCCGGGCACGCCTCGGTGATCACGCAGGCGATCTCGCCGCCGCGCTCGGCGAACGCCTGACGGACCGACTCGGCGTCGTTATAGGGCAGCACGATGGTGTCGGCCGTCACCGCGCCAGTGACGCCGGGCGAGTCCGGCAGGCCGAACGTCGCCACCCCGGAGCCCGCCGCCGCCAGCAGCGCGTCGACGTGGCCGTGATAGCAGCCGGCGAACTTCACCACCAGCCCGCGACCGGTGAAACCGCGGGCCAGCCGGAGCGCGGTCATGGTCGACTCGGTGCCCGAGTTGACCAGCCGGACCCGCTCGACCGGAGCGCGGGCAGCGATCTCGCTGGCTAGCTCTGCCTCGGCCGCGGTCACGGTGCCGAAGGACGTGCCCAGGCGGGCCGCGGCCTGCACCGCCGACACCACGGCTGGGTGCGCGTGCCCGAGGATGATGGGGCCCCACGAGCAGACCAGGTCGACGTAACGGTTGCCGTCTACGTCGGTCAGGTACGGGCCGCTGCCTGAGGCCATGAAGACCGGCGTCCCGCCGACGGAGCCGAACGCGCGAACCGGGGAGTTCACCCCACCGGGGAGGATCGCGCTGGCCCGCTCGAACAACTCAGCCGACCGCGGCCGGGCCGGATTGGGCGTCATGGCCGAACCTGCTCGCACGCGTCTGCGAGCACCTCGAGCAGGCGTACGCCGTCGGGCAGCTCGTAGGCCGCCGGATCGCGCAGCCACCTGGCCTGCCTGCTCGCTGTTGTCCGCGAGGGCGGCGCCAGCACGTAGCTGTCCCGGCAATGCCAGCGCAGCCCCGCCACGTCGGCGATTTGCTCGGGCAGGCAGTCCAGGTGGCACGACCACCACTCGTTCTCGTCCGCGGGCGCTCCCCTGGAGCGGACAAAAAAGTAGGCCCGGCCGCCGGCGCTCATCGCTACCGGGCCGGGCCGCACGCCCGTCCGCTCCATCGTGGCGAGGGCGGGGATTCCGACTTCGGCTGGCACGTCAAGGACGTCGAATACTCGCCCGGTCGGCAGGATGACATTGGCCGCCGGCGTCGTCTCCCACCAGCCCGCCACGACCTCCGGGTCATCGCTCGCGACGCTCTGCCACGCAGGCGAGACCGGATGGGAGCCGGGTGACGGACAGCCGAGCCGGTCACACGAACACGAGCGCTGGAATCCCTCCGGCCGGTCGGCGTGACCCGGCGGGTAGGCGCCTGGGCAGACCGGCCAGCCCAGAGCGGCATAGCGCACGGCAGCGTCGGCGGTCCGCCCGACCGCCCTGCGGCGCCTGTGTCGCAGTACAGCTTCGACCACGTGGACTTACTCCCGGTCAGCCCGTGCCAGCCTCTGAGCCGTCCTGTCGTATTGATCCTGCCGGAAACGGCACCGAGGACCGGGCGCCGGCCCCGCCGGCGTAACCAAGCCGAAATGCGACGGAGACTGTGGAGTGATCAGGCTACCTGGCACCTGCACCCATGATGGCGGCGCGTCCACAAGCGCTCGCTGCCCAGTCAGCCGATCAGAGCGGCCACCGCATGTTCCGGCAGCCACCCGCCACAACCCAACGTCGAGCATGACTGCGGAGCAAGACGGATGTGCAGGAGGCGATTTGTCAGATTACGATCCGTAAGGCTGGCGGGTTGCGATACGGTGTGCTGGCTTCTGCGGACTCCCCAGTCTGGTAGGACCGCCGCGCCTGGCCGATCTCTCCTCGCCCAATTGCCAGTCGCCGCAGCGAGCCGTGAGCTGGAGGTTACTTGCCCGCCGACGATGGCTGGCCATACGAGCGTTTGCATGGCTCATCCCGCCGCGGCCAAGGCGAAGCGAAGGCACCGCCCCGGCCGCGGGGGCCAAGAATCGAGGAGTCGGCACTCTTTGACACTGACCTTATAGAACGGCTGCGGGAAGAGTGGGGCGCGCGGGAGCAGGCACGGAGCGCCCGGGAGTTGAGGTTTATCGCGTCCCAGCGGGCCGGGCTTGCCGCGGCCCTGAGCCTTGCGGTCGATCCCGACCAGAGCCTGCCGGCAGAGCGGCGCAAGCGGCGAGGCGGCCGGGTCCTGGCCGTCGCGGTGCTCACCGGAGCCGTGCTGGGTTTCGTTCTCGTCCTGCACACGGCGATCAGCGCGACTGGCAGCGTGACGGTGCGCTTGGGCTGGTACGGGCTGGCCGTGACGGTACTGATCGGCACCAAGCTGCTGCTATCCCTCCTTGCCGCGCCGGCCGCCGAGACACCTGACTCGCACCGGGTGCTTACGCGCTACAACGTCTCGGCCATCATCACCTGCCGCAATGAGGATCCGATGGCGTTCGCAGAGTGCCTCAAGTCGATCTTGGCATCGACCCGGCTACCGGATTCTCTGACGATCATCGACGACGCCTCGGACTCGCCCGGCTGCCGCCGTACTGCGCGAGCTTTTGCCCCGTCGTTTCTGGCGCGAGGCGTGGATTACGGGCTTATTGTCTTCCGGGAGAACCTCGGGAAGCGCGCGGGCCTAGCGGCCGGCTTCCGCAGGACCTGGGACGCCGACGTGTATCTGTGCATCGACTCGGACACCGTCGTTCACCGTGAGGCGATCGCCAATGCCCTGAAGCCGTTCGGACGCCGGAAGGTCCAAGCGACGACCGGCGCCGTGTTCGCTGCTAACCGTCGCACGAATCTGCTGACCCGTCTCATCGACCTGCGGTACTGCTACGCCTTCCTCGGCGAGCGGGCAGCCTACTCCGTCATGGGCAGCGTGCTATGCGCCTGCGGCTCGTTGGCGCTCTACCGCGGACCTACGGTTCGTAAATATCTCGACGACTTCCTCACTCAGCGCTTCCTGGGACGGCCATGCACCTTTGGTGATGATCGGCGCCTCACCTATTACTGTCTCCGCGAGGGCAAGGTGCTGCTGGCTCCGGATGCCCTCGCCTGGACGCTGGTGCCGTTCACCATGAAGCACTTCGTACGCCAGCAGCTGCGCTGGTCGAAGAGTTTCTTCCGCGAGTCCTTGTGGATGATCGTCACCGTGCCGCCTTGGCGTGTCTGCTGGTGGCTGACGCTCGTTGAGATATGCACATGGAGCGGGTTCACGACCGCGCTGATCTACTCGGTCGCAGTGAAGCCCGCGCTGACCGGCCATTTCACCGTGCTCACCTATCTGATCAGCGTCCTCATGCTTTCCTATGCGCGATCCGGGCACTATTTCGAGGCCGAGCACCCCGACCTGAATCTCCCAGGAAAGTTGGGCACGCTGGCAATAGCGCCGTTGTACGGCCTCATTTCCATGACAGTGTTGCTGCCGTTGCGGGTGGTGGCGTTGTTGACCCTGCGGGATAACAGCTGGGGCACCCGCAAACAGGTTGAGGTGAAGTCATGACGATGCGCATCTTGTCGGTGGTAGCCGCCTTGGCAGTGGTGGTGGGCATACCGGTGGCCAGCGTCAAGCTCCTGCAGCATCGCAGATCCGCCGCAGCGAGAACCCAAGCAGCAGCAGACATAACAGTCCGGCGATACCCGAGCGAGTACGTCGGCATCGTGTCGAATGACATCGCCGCATTCGACACTCGGTGCCAGTGCCGCCCGAATGCCGCGATCCACTACATCAGCATGGGCGGCCCGGTCAACGTGACGCTGGCAAAGCTGGCTCTGGACGACGGGGCAGTCCCGCTGCTGGAGCTGGAACCGTACGGCATCCCACTTAGGTGGATCGTCGCAGGCCGCGAGGACACCTGGCTGACCCGCTATGCAAAGGCACTTCTCCGCCTCAAGGCTCCCGTCATCATGTCGTTCGCCCCCGAGGCGAACGGCGACTGGTACGAATGGGGATTCCGGGACACCCGCGCTGAAGTCTACGTACAAGCATGGCAGCACGTCGTGACGGTATTCCGCAGGGCAGGGGCCAGAGCCATTAAGTGGGCCTGGATCATGAACGTTGAGTTCCCGGAATCCGAAAGCCTGAACCGGCTGTGGCCGGGCGGGGCGTATGTGAACATGCTCGGCATTGACGGCTACTTCACGACCCCGCAAGATACCTTCGGCAGCGTGTTCATTCAGACGATCGACGCCATGCGCGAGCTGTCCAGCGATCCGATACTGATCACCGAGACGGCAGCGGGGCCAGCCGCTGGCAAGCTTCGCGTCGTCAACGAGCTCGTCGCCGCCCTCAACGCTTACCATCTGGACGGATTCCTCTGGTTCGACATTGCCCAAAAAGGCGATTACATGCACGAGGACTGGCAGCTAGAGACTGATCCGCAGGCTCTGGCCGCCTATCGCCGCGTCACGCAGCGCTACGCGTTCCCAGCTAGGTGACCTACTTTGAAGGCGACGGAGTCGGAGTGGGCGGGGAAGGGCTTGACGAGCCACCGAGAGGCACGCTCTCGAGCGGAACCATCCCCGGTTCCCACTGGACCTGATACAGCGCGCTCGAGAATCCCTGCTTGAAAGCCGCCACCGCGTTGGGATCGTCGACCACCTTCCAGTCGACGACATCGAAGTCCTCGTACCAGATCACGCCGATGATGCCCGGGTGCTCCGGCAGCTCCTGAAACATGGCGGTGATCCAGCGCGGCATGAGGCCACTCACATCCGTCGCGGCCGTCTCGGTAATGACAATTGGCTTGTCGGTGAAGCTTCGAATATCGGCGATGGTGGGGTTGAAGATCTGATTGAATGTCTGGTAATCACCCATGCCAGGCGTACCGTAATAGCCGGACAGCCCTACCCAGTCGACATAATTGTTACCTGGATACAATGAAGCTAGGTCAGTGAAGCTATTCCAGATGATATTAGGCGACCAGACCCAGATCACGTTCGTAGCGCCCACCTGAGTGAAGATGTTATGAACGTCCCGCCACATCTCCACATACTGCGCTGCGGTGTTCCCCTGCCCTTCCGCGAATATCCCCCACGGATACCAGTAGCCATTCATCTCGTGCGCGAGTCGGATGGCAACGGTGTAGCCAAGGCTCTTGATACCCTCAGCCCAGGACCTTATGTAGCTGTCGTACTTACCATCGATAATATTCTCCAGGCTATAGGCGGGCTGATAACCGCGAAGAGCATCCTCCGTTGGTTCTTTCAGGTAGTTCCATGGCTCCCAGGAAATCATCGGGAGCATGCCGCGCTTAGCCACTGCATTGATCAGGCTGGCATTAAACTGGTTGATTGCCCATCCCTGGGAGAATTCATAGACCTCGGGCTCATGGCCGACATCCTGCGTAAACGTGTCGACTGCTGAGAAGTTGTACGGGCCTTCGCCGCTCATAATGCCGATGAATTTCTGCCCGGCCGGCGGGAAGACCGCGTGAACTTCCGGCGAGGACTTCACGCTCGGCGACTTCCGCTGGTCCGCCGTAGTCGCATGCGCTGACGAATCCGAGAGGCGCGGACCGTAGACGAACGCATAGGCCACCAACGCGCCTACCAGAGCCACGAACAGCAGTCTCGGTATGGTCAGTCGAACCATGACGCCTTCCGGTCTGAGGTGTGCACGGGAGCGTCTTCGGACGATGATGCGCGATGCGCTCCCTGCCGTCCCTCAAGATGGTCCTCCTCGCGGAGGACCCGGCGCGCCTGATGACGCGGCTGAAGCGGCACTTCTGCTTGCTGCCAACCAACCCCATCGAGCGACGACCCGCCGCGGGCCTGCCGATGTTCCTCCGCAGAGCGTACTGGGTACGCGGCGTCAGCGAACCGGCTATTGGGCTGCTTGGTGCCCGGTCGCCAGGGTGGCTGCTGCTCGTCGTGGCTTTGCTGCCACGGGTCGCGCCGCACGCCGCTCATGTCGCGGTCTTGCCGCGGCGACAACGGCCGGCGGCGTGCTGGAGAAGATCCAACAGGCTGCCAGTCAGCAGACCAGCTTGTCCGGCTGGCGGGCCGCCCGCCGTCCCGGTCGGCACCGTTGCGCGCGGGGCCGCGAGCCGCGGCGTGGCGCGGTACCTGCCAGTCAGCTTCCTCGAGGGGATCGAAATCATCCGACTCCAGCGCTGCGCGCTCGAACAACGGGATCAGATCAGGGCTCCTGAAGTCCTGAACCATTTCTCCCTGCCACGCGTGGCGGTCCAGCTCACGGCGGTCGACACTGCTCCGTCTGCGTGCCTTGCCACGGGTAAGCCAAGCACAAGCTGCAATGAGCGGCGGCCCCGTGCCCACGACCACCGCGAGGGTCGCCCATACCCGCAAGGCGATGAGGTCGTGGTGCAGCCGGAGGCTGATGAAAACCAGCAACGCCGCCGCCAGACCCCATGCGACGTGCAGCCCGAAGGTGCGGGCAGAGTCCCCCGATCTGAACTGACCTTTCGCCGTGACGACATACCGTAGCGGCATCCGAAGCAGGGCCCGCAGGCCCGCCGCAACATAGATGGGTCCTGCGAACAAGGCGAGCAACATCCCCGGCATGCCTATCTCACGCCGCTCATGAGTTGCGAGATTGAAGCGGCGAAGCCACAGCCAGAGGATGAACCACGTCGCCATGTTCAGTGACCACA
The DNA here is from genome assembly GCA_030038295.1 of Streptosporangiaceae bacterium. Lineage (GTDB taxonomy): Bacteria > Actinomycetota > Actinomycetes > Streptosporangiales > Streptosporangiaceae > JAJYUU01. The sequence continues at coordinate 19,087 of JASHPF010000061.1, read as the reverse complement.
GCGCCACCCACGGGACCCCGGCCACGTGCAGCGCCGTGATGCCAAGCAGCAGGTAGATGGAGGTCGCGGTAGTCCCCAGCAGTACGGTCGCCCCGACGCTCGGGTAATAGAACTGGACCAGCGTGTACATGATGCGCTGGCGCAACTTCAGCCTGATGCCTTTCTTCAGCCTGCGCTTGAGCAGTATCTCCCAGATCCCGTACGACCAGCGTTTTTGCTGATTGAAGTAGTCGGTCCAGGTAGTAGGCGCTTCTCCGATCGCGAGAATGTCCGGCGTATAGACGCCCTTCCAGTTCCGTCCGGTGAGGGGGTTAACAGTTCCCTGGACGCGCATGCTAGTCAGGTGGTCTTCGATGATGGAGTCTTGATAGCCGCCGATCTGGCGCCAGGCCGCCGGTCGGTACAAATGGTTCGTGCCGATCAGAAGCGGCGCAGACATCCCATTGCCGCCGCGCTCGACGATGCCGCTGAACAGGTACTGCTGCACCGAGGCTCCGTGGGCAACCCAGGTGTCATACATGTTGCCGTATACCTGCGGCGCCACCACGAATGCCACGTCTGGATCGCGGAAATAGCCCAATGTGCGCTCGAGGAAACAAGGAAGTGGCACGTGGTCCGGGTCCATTTGCGCGACCACGTCGTAGTCGTGCTCGTGCTGGACGCGCCAGGAGTTGTGGTTGCCCGACTTTGTCTTGGCCCGGAACGCGCCGCCACTGGTGTTGAACTGAGGAATGCCCCGCCGGGAGAAGTGGTGAACGCCCAGCCGGACTGCCATCGCCTTAACCGCTGGGTCGTCGCCCTCATCGAGGATCCACACGTCCACATGGCCGCGGTACCGGATCTGCTTCATCGCCCGCAGCGTCCGTTCCACGACGTGCAGGGGCTCCTTGGACGGCACGATGGTGGTGAGGACCGCGACGCGTAGCCCCGCCGGTAGCGCTTTGGGTACCGGGTCCTTGGCGTTGAACGCAAAGACCCAGATAGCGAAGTTCTGTGTCAGCCGAATGACTTCGACCAGCACGACGACGCAGAAGGCGAACCTCGCGCAGTCGATCTTCCAGCCATCAAGGCCGACAATGGCTGCCGCTGGGATGTGGGCGGGCAGCAACAGCCAGCGGATGAAAATGGCGGCGGTAGCTGCATTCAGCAGGACTAGGGACGTGAGCGCCAGCCGTTGTCCCGGCGACGCTACGCGGCGAAACCGGACACGCGGATCTGCGGAGTGATCAACCCTGCCGACGATCGTGGCCGACGCAACGTACTCACGCCACGCCGCCGCATTACGACGTGCCCGTTTCTTCTCGCGCCTAGAACGGCTGCGCTGCTCGCCCTGGTATGACTGACCCCCGTCCAATTCATAGCCACCCGGCGAACGGGCCGCGCGCACCAAGGTCACCGTCCCGCGGCTAGGGCAGACTGCGGCGCCTGCGAAGGTTGATCATAACAGGCCGGATCATACGATCACCATGCTTACCTGGAATAAGGAACGAATTGCCACTACTGCCACGACGCGGTCAGCGACGCTGGCCCCCCGTAGATCGTGATCAGCCGCGACCGCCGGGGTTCGCCTCTGAGGTGTCCTGCCGCCGCTCCGCTGCCAAGCGCCAGCCTAGTTTCTTGTCGCCTGCCCGGATGCCTCATTGAGACCTTCGCCCTGGTGCGCCGGCGATTCAAAGTGCCGTTGCCATGGCGGCCCGTAGATCGCGGCAGCGCGCCCCTCGCCGCGTGCCCGGCAGACAACTACATCGCTCAATGCAGCCTTAGCCCGCGTGGTGGAGCACTCGCTCTTGCCGAAGCTACTGGCCTCGGCCAGCGGGGTGGCCGAGCACTCGACGCAGGCGACCGCGGGGCGGCCGGGCGCCTAACGAAGCCGGCGGGCGACTTCGGCAGCCCAGTAGGTCAGGATGATGTCGGCTCCGGCCCGGCTGATCGCGGTGAGCGTCTCCATGATCATCCGGTCCCGGTCCAGCCAGCCGTTGGCGGCCGCGGCCTCGATCATCGAGTACTCGCCGCTCACCTGGTAGGCGGCCACCGGTACCGGCACCGCGGCGGATACCTGGGCGATGACATCCAGGTAGGGCACGGCGGGCTTGACCATGACGATGTCGGCGCCCTCGTCGACATCCAGCAGCGCCTCGCGCAGCGCGTCCCTGGCGGCCGCCGGATCCTGCTGGTACGCGGCCCGGTCGCCGAACTGCGGCGCGCACTCCGCCGCCTCCCGGAACGGCCCGTAACACGCCGAGGCGTACTTCACCGAGTACGCGCAGATGGCCACGTCGCCGTGACCTGCCGCATCGAGCGCCCCGCGGATCGCTCCCACCTGGCCGTCCATCATCCCGCTCGGGGCCACCACGTGCGCGCCGGCTTCGGCCTGCGCGACCGCGATCGAGGCGTACCGCTCCAGCGTCGCGTCGTTGTCCACTTCGCCCGCCGGCGTCAGCAGCCCACAGTGCCCGTGGTCGGTGTACTCGTCCAGGCACAGGTCGGCCATGAGCACGGTGTCCTGGCCCACGTCGGCGGCGAGGTCTCGGAGCGCGAGCTGGACGACGCCACCGGGATCGTCGGCCGCCGACCCGCGGCCGTCCTTGACCGCTGGCACCCCGAACAGGATCAGCCCGCCCACGCCGGCCTCGACCGCCTCGTGCGCGGCCTTCCGCAGGCTGTCCCTGGTGTGCTGGACGACGCCGGGCATCGACGAGACCGGCTGCGGCTCGCCGATGCCCTCCTTGACGAACAGCGGCAAAACCAGGTTCGACGGGCGCACGCTCACCTGAGCGACGAGCGTGCGCAGTGCCGCGGTGCGGCGAAGCCTGCGGGGCCTGGTAACGGGGTAGCGAGCGGTCACAGTGACTCCGGGGGTCGCGCGCTCGCGGTGGCCGGCACGGGCCTCACCTGATCCGGCGGCGGGCGCCACGGCGGCGCTCACTGGGCTTGCGGACCGGCTCACCGGCCTCGATCGCGGCGTCTCGCAACGCCGCGCCGTGTGCGGCGAGCGCTTCGACCAGCGCGCTGACCGAGGGCTTGGCCGCGACCACGTCGACCCGGAGGCCGAACTCGGCCGCGGTCTTGGCCGTCTGCGGGCCGATGACCGCGATCACCGTCACCGCGTGCGGCTTGCCCGCGATGCCGATCAGGTTGCGCACCGTGGACGACGAGGTGAACAGCACTGCGTCGAAGCCGCCACCCTTGATCGCCTCACGGACCGCGGCAGGCGGCGGTGCGGCGCGGACCGTCCGGTAGGCGGTGACGTCCTCGGCCTCCCAGCCCAGCTCGGTGAGCCTGGAGAGCAGCCCCTCGGTCGCGATGTCGGCGCGCGGCAGCAGCACTCGGTTGATCGGGTCCAGCACCTCGTCATAGGCGGGCCAGGCGTCTGCCAGGCCCTCGGCCGACTGCTCGCCGTCCGGCACCAGGTCCGGCATGATGCCGAACTCGCGCAGCGCCGTCGCGGTCTGCTCGCCGACGGCGGCAACCTTCACGCCGGCGAAGGCCCTGGCATCCAGGCCGTACTCCTCGAACTTCTCCCTGATCGCCCGGACCGCGTTGACCGACGTGAACCCGACCCACTGGTACCGGCCGGTGACCAGGCCCTTGACGGCGCGCTCCATCTGCTGCGGCGTTCGCGGCGGCTCCACCGCGATCGTCGGCACCTGCTCGGGCACGGCACCACGGGCCCGCAGCAGGTCAGAAACCTCGTCCGCCTGCTCCTTGGTGCGCGGAACCAGCACCCGCCAGCCGAACAGCGGCTTGGTCTCGAACCAGGACAGCGCCGCCTGCGCGGTGACGCCGTCTCCGACCACCGCGACAGCCGGGCCGTGCGCGGTGAGCATGCTCACCCCGGCGGCCTTCAGGTCGGCGGAGACCGAGCCGAGCGCGCCCACCACGGTGTGCTGTTCGGTGGTGGTGCCGTTCCAGGTGATCGCGAACGGCGTGTCCTCCGCCCAGCCCGCCGCCAGCAGCATCTTGCCGAGGTCCACCGGGCCGTTCTCGGCCCCCAGGATGACCAGCGTGCCATCGGTCGCCGACACCCGGCTGGCGTCGCTCGCGTGGATGATCCGCACCTCGCCGCTGGCGTCGGTGGTCAGCGGGATGCCAGCGTACGTGGGCACGGCGGTGGCGGCCGACACCCCGGGCACAACCTCGAACGGCACCCTTGCCTTCGCGCACGCGGCTGCCTCGGCCGCCGCGGTACCGAACAGGAACGGGTCGCCGGGCACGAGCCGGACCGCCAGCTGGCCGGCCTTGGCCGCCTTGATCAGCAGCTTCGGGTCCTGCAGCTGGGCGTCGGAATCGGCCAGCATCGCATCGGGCTTCAGCAGGTGCCCGAGCCGCTCGCCGAGCCACTGCGACGCGACCACCAGATCCGCGCGCCCGATGAGCGCGGCGGCCCGGACCGTCAGCAGGTTCTCGTCGCCGAGGCCGGCACCCACGAAGGCGACCCAGCCGGCCACCCGGGCATCCGCGGTGCGCCCGCCGGTCCTGTCGCTCGCCGGCCTGGCCTGCTTACCGACCTTCCTGGTCGTGGGTGTGGGGTTCACTGTTCATCGTCCCCGCTACTGAGGTGTCCGCCGGACACAGCCATCACACTTGCCGCGCCCCGGCCGAGCAGGTCCGCGGCCAGCTGGCGACCGATTAGCTCGGCTGCCGCCAGCGGGCCGCTCACACTGCCGCGGAGCGCCCTTCCCCCGTCCGCCGCCACGACGGCGCCGTGCAGCGAAAGCTCGTCCACCCCGGCGGCGTAGGCCCCGACCGGCGCCGCGCAGCCGGCCATCAGGCCGCCGAGCAGACTGCGCTCCGCCGTCGTCGCCGCCCGGCTGACCGGGTCGTCCACGCAGCGGAGTAGCGCAACGAGATCTTCCCTAGCCTCGCTGCACTCAACCGCGAGCGCGCCCTGGCCGGCGGCGGGCAGCATCTCGTCCGGCTCGAAGACCTGGGTCACCGCGTCGAGGCGCCCGATCCGCGCCAGCCCGGCGTAGCCGAGGACGACGGCGTCGAGTTCGGCGTTCTCAACCTTGGCCAGCCGGGTGCCCGCGTTGCCGCGGACCGGCACGGGGCGGACGTCCGGGCGCAGCAGCAGCAGCTGCGCGGCCCGGCGCGGCGAGCCCGTGCCGATGGTGGCCCGGTGCGGCAGGTCCGCAAGCTTCGCACCGTCACGGGTCACCAGCGCGTCCCGCGGATCGTCCCTGACCGGCACCGCGGCGAGCACGATGCCGGTCGCCGGACCGACGGGCAGGTCCTTGAGCGAGTGCACTGCGACGTCGATGTCACCCGCCAGCAGGCTGGCCCGCAGCGAGCTGACGAATACGCCGGTGCCGCCGATCTGGGTCAGCAGGCCAGGGCTCTGGTCGCCCGCGGACTCTACGCCCACGTAGCGGACCTCTCGCCCGCTTCGTGCCGTGATCGCGTCGCCGACCAGGCGAGACTGGGCCATCGCCATGGGGCTGCGGCGTGAGCCGAGGCGCAGCGGAGCGCCGCTCATCGTTCCTCCCGGTCCGCCTGAATCGTCGGGCCCTGCGGCCAGCCGGCCAGCTGGGCGTCGGCCTGGGCAACAGCTTGCACCGCCGCGGGGTCGAGATCGAACAAGACGCGCAACGCGTCTTCATAGCTATCGGCGCCCGGGGCGCCGGCCAGTTCCTTCACCCGGACGGTGGGGTCGTGCAACAGCTTGTCGGTGACCCGGCGCATGGACTTCGCCACCTCATCCATCGCCGCGGCGTCCAGCCCGTCGAGCCGGCCCGCGAGCCGGGCGAGCTCGGCGTCGACGACGCTGGCGGCCTTGGCTCGCAGCGCGACGACCGTCGGTGTCACCGTCGCCGCGCGGGTTGCCGACGTGTGCGCGGCCAGCTCCTCGGCCATGATCTTGCGGACCTCGCCGATCTGCCGGTCGCTAGGCTCGAACGCCGGGTGACCGTCGGCGGCCAGGGTCTGCAGATCGGTCAGCGCTACGCCGGTCAGCGTGGCCACGGTCGGCTCGACGTCCCGCGGCATGGCCAGGTCCAGCAGCACGAGGCCGGCTGCCGACGACCGGGTCTGCGGTCCGGAGCGTGCGGCGGTCCGCTGGCGGAGCGCCTCGTCGACCATGTCCGCCGTGATGACGTGCCCGGATGCGCCGGTGCACGTGACAACCAGGTCCGCGGTAGCCAGTTCCGCGACCACGTCCGCCATGTCGGCCGCGCGGCCTCCGGCCGACGCGGCCAGCCGCTGCGCCCGCTGCCTTGTCCGGCTCGCGACCACGAGCTCGGCGGCGCCGACCCTGGCCAGGCTCGCGGCGGCCAGCGCGCTCATGGCGCCGGCGCCGATGACCAGCACGCGCTTCCCGGCGAGGGCGGATGGCGGTGCAGCGGGCGAGATACCGTCGTCACGCCCGAGCCCGTTCCCGTCGAAATGCCGGGCGGCTACCTGCAGGCCGAGGCTGATCAGGCTCGCGCCGGCCGCGCCGATGCTCGTCTCCGACTGCGCGCGCTTGCCCGCGCGCAGCGCAAGCGAGCCGAGGTCGGACAGGGTCCGGCCGAGCGTGTTCCGGTCCCTGGCTAGCCGCAGCGCCTGACGGAGCTGGCCGAGGATCTGGCTCTCGCCCACGACCATCGAGTCAAGCCCGCAGGCCACGGTCAGCAGGTGCTGCACGGCACGGTCCTGGTAGTGCACGTACAGGCACGATGTGAGCTCCGCGGGCGGCACGTGCGAGTGCCGGGACAGCAGTTCATAGATGGCGGCCACGGCGCTGTGGAACTTCTCCACTTCGGCGTAGACCTCGACCCGGTTGCAGGTGCTCAGGACGAGGGCGCCGGCCACGTCGTCGGCCCTGGCGACGTCATGCAGCAGCTTGTCCAGGGCGTCACCGGTCAGCGCGACCCGCTCGAGCGTCGCGAGTGGCGCGCCCTTGTGGCTCAGGCCGACGACCAGAACGCTCATGTGCCTACCGCCTGGACTCCTGTCTCATAATCGTCGGGCGTGCCGCGCTCGGGCGCGGTGTAGTCGGCCGCGCCGTCGAGCGGCCCGGCGGCTGCCAGCCCGGCAGCCACATCCAGGTGCGCCGGCGTGGTCAGCTCGGCCACGCTCCGGTCCAGGTCCTCGGGGCGCCCGCCGCCAGGCGGCCCGTCCGGTGTTCCCGTCGCCGTCCGCGGCTCGCCGTCGGCTCGCCGACCGGCGAGGTGGCTATCCCGCCGGCGGTCCGTGGGCCCGACGGCCGCGCCGCGCCGCAGCGCGTGGAAAGCCAGGATCTGCAATTCGATCGACAGGTCGACCTTACGCACCTCAACGCCGGAGGGCACACCGAGTACCACCGGCGCGAAATTCAAGATACTCGTGACGCCCGCCGCCACCAGGCGATCGCAGACATTCTGGGCGACCGGCGCCGGGGTGGCGATGACTCCGATCGCCACATCGAAACGCCGGATGACGTCTTCGATGTCGGCCGCGCTGCGCACGGTGTGCCGGGCGATCACGGTGCCGACGACCGCGGGGTCGCTGTCGACCAGCGCCGCGATGCGGAACCCGCGGGAGGCGAAGCCGCCGTAGTTCGCGAGCGCACGGCCCAGGTTGCCCGCGCCGACGATGAGCACCGGCCAGTCGTGGGTCAGCCCCAGCTCGCGGGAGACCTGGTAGACGAGGTAGTCGACGTCGTAGCCGACGCCGCGGGTGCCATAGGAGCCGAGATGGGAGAGGTCCTTGCGGAGCTTGGCCGAGTTCACCCCGGCGGCCGCGGCCAGTTCCTCGCTCGACACCGTCGCCACGCCGCGGTCCGCGAGCGCGTACAGGACGCGGAGGTAGACCGGAAGCCGCGCGACGGTCGCATCCGGGATGCCGTGACCGCCACTCGGCGGCACGCCGTCGGCAGCGGCGCCATTACCGCCGCGGGTGGCGCTACCGCGGGCGACACTGCCGCGCGGAGCGGCCGAACGGCCGGCCGTGGCCGGACGGCGGGACATGCGCCGGTCCTCCTGGGGACTCGGTATGACGAATGCGCGAACCGGAGCAGCCGCGCGTTGCTCTCGATGTCTCACCGTACGCCCTTGTGAACGTTTGCACAAAGTCGCCGGTCGGCAGCCGAACCCGGGCTCATCTGCGGCTGCTTCCCTGGCGAGCTGGCTAGCTCATCGCGGCCGCGTCAGCCCAGCAGAGCGGCGCGCAGGCGCTCCTCGCTCACCCGCCAGAAGTCGTGCTGGACCCCGTCGACGAGCGTGACCGGAATCATGTCCGAGTACCGCGCAAGATCGTCGGGCGACGCGGTGATGTCCCGCTCCTCCCAGCCGACCGCGAGGTCGGCCGCCACCCTGGCAACGACGGCCCGGGCATCCTCGCACAGGTGACAGCCGGGCCGGGTCAGCAGCGTCACGCGGTGCGGCTGCCCGCTCACCGGTACTCCCGCCGCCCGCCGCCCGGCTGCGCGGGATTCCGGCCGTAATCGCGCAGGTAGTCGGGCCGTTCGAAGCCGGAGGTGTCGTAGCCAGGTTCCGGGAATAGCTCGGCCACCGACGGGAACGGCGAGACCTTGGCCTGCTGGAGGCCGAGCTCGACGACGTTCGTGGCGAGCACGAGGGGCCGCCGGTCAAGATCGAACTGGTGGATGTAGGGCTGCTCCAGGTGCCGCTGATACGCGGCGCGAGAGCGGTAAACCTGGTACAAGATGCGCTGCGCGGGCGCCGACGGCACCGCGTGCACGATGAACACCAGCGTGTCCGGCTCACGCTTGCGGACCTGCGCCACGACGCGCTCGGTGAGTTTGTCGAAGGCCTCGATCCGGTCCTCGAGCAGCGTGTAGATCGTGATCTGGCCGAACAGTTCCGCCCGCTTGCGCTCGGCGGGATCGTCGTCGTCGTGGCGCCGACCGGAGTCCCGTGGCCCGCGCTCGGCCGGATTCCCGGTGCCCCTGCGGTCGTCGTCTCGGCCGGCCCGCCCACGATTGTCGTCGACGGGCCACCGGTCGCCCTCTTCCGGAGGCGACTGCCAGCCACCGCCGGCCAAGACCTGGCCGGCATCGTCTCGATACAGCTCAGCGGCGGCGAAGTCGGCCGGCAGGATGTCGCCGGTAGCAAACTCCGCGTACCCGGCCGCAGTCCGGCTGTCCGCCCAGTCGTCGCCGCGGCGGCCGGCCCCGTCCCGACCCGGCCGCTGCTCCCGGTACAGCCCGCCGCCACGGTAGACGCCGCCCTCGCCGTAGGAGTCGGGGTAGCGGGTGTCGGGATAGCCGTTGTCCTGGCCATGATCGTCAGCGTCCGCGTGTCCGTTGCCGCGGTCGTACCGGCCGGCGCGTTCGTATCGACGAGCCCGGTCGTATCCGTCGCCATCGCGGTAACGACCAGCGGTCGCCCGGTCAGAGCGCCGGCCGGCATCGGCCCGGTCGTCTGCTCTGGGCGCCTGCCCGTGCAGCTCCGCGAGCGGCAGTGCGGCGCTCCGGAGGCCGGCCAGCCACGCTAGGGCTGCCGCGAGCGCGCAGAGGATCGCGAAAACCGAGCCAAGCGGCACATGGAACTTCACGTGGTGGCTCGCCAGCTCCGCCAGCCCGGGATAGGCCAGTGCCAGGGCGGCGACACCGCCGAGCAGCTGAGCCGGCACCGCGTCGCGCCAGCCGGGCCGGCCCGACCGGGCCAGCACCATCGCGACGGTGATCACCGCGACGAGCACGGTAACCGGGCCAATCGCGTACATGATCAGGTAGTTCGGCGGTTCCTGGTAGAACGTAGCGGCCGGCGGAAACGCCTTGCTGAAGCGCGCGGTGGTGAGCTGGTCGAGCGCCAGTACCACGAACGCGACGAGGCCCAGCGCGCCAATGTACAGCCGCGAGCAGAACCTGCCGAGCGCACTGCGACCGGCCACTTCCGCCAGCGCGACGAGGAACGCCATCGGCGCGACCACCTGGCCGCCGAGCTCCATCGCGCGGAAGATTGCCCCGTCGAAGCCAGACACGTAGCCCATCGCCTGGGCACCGAGGCTGACCAGCAGTCCGAGCAGGCCGACGGACCAGGCGATCAGATCGCCTCGGGGCGTGCGGAAGCACCGGATCAGCAGGACGCCGCTGCCGACCGCGGCCACGAGGGCACCGACCACCGCTACCACAGAATGCATTGCCTCTATGGTGCCTGACGCGAGGCGGTGCTGTGGCCCAGCCGGGCGAGCCAGGCTAGAGCGTCTTTGGCCCGGCGCGACGTGCCGACCCGCCAGCAACGCGAAGGTGCCGGATCTGTGGCGGTCGCGTGACGGTCTGGTGACGGAGCCGCGCCGGGCGCGGATAGCGCGCGGGTCGCCGGTAGCCTGGAAGGCATGAGCCGCGAGGCCGATCCCGACGGCCGGCCAGGGGCCGGCCGGTCCGGAGTGCTCACCCGGCTCGGCAGACACCCGCGCGACGCGGACGTCAGCGCTGCCGGGCCCATTCCGGCTACGGCCGCTCGGCGTGAGGATGCCCAGCCCGCGGATGCTCAGCCCGCGGATGCTCAGCCCGCGGACGCCCAGCCCGCGGACGCCCAGCCCGCGGACGCCGGGCCCCTCGGAGCCGTCGGCGGCCTGGTGCCGCCATTGCCCGACCCGAGCGCCGCGGCCTTCTTCGATGTGGACAACACGCTGCTGCGCGGCGCGTCGATCTATCACTTCGCCAGGGGACTCGCCGCGCGCAAGATGTTCGGGCCGACCGATTTCGCCAGGATCACGCTCAGCCAGGTTGCGTTCCGGCTGCGCGGTATCGAGGATCCGAACCACATCGAGGCCGCGCGGGAGGCTGCCCTGGCCTTCGTGGCCGGCCAGCGGGTCGACGACATCGTCGCGCTCGGCGAGGAGATCTACGACGACACGATCGCCGACCGGATCTGGACCGGGACGAGGGAGCTGACCAGGCAGCACCTGCTCGCCGGCCAGCGCGTCTGGCTCGTCACCGCCACCCCCGTCGAGCTGGCCGCGATCCTGGCCCGCCGCCTCGGGCTGACCGGCGCCCTCGGCACCGTGGCCGAGACCGCGGACGGCGTCTATACCGGACGACTGGTCGGCGGGCTGTTGCACGGCCCGGCGAAGGCGGCCGCGATCGTCTCCCTCGCCAGCCGGGAGGGTCTCGACCTGTCTCGCTGCAGCGCGTACAGCGACTCCGCCAACGACCTGCCCATGCTCGAGATCGTCGGCCACCCGAGCGCGGTCAATCCCGACGGCGACCTGCTGCGCACGGCCCGCAGCCGGGGCTGGCCCGTCTACGAGTTCCGGTCGGCGCGCAGGGTCACGCTCGTGGCGCTGCCCGTGGCCGCCGGCGCGGGCGCGGTGGCGGGCGGGATGGCCGCCGGACTGGCGCGGCGGCGGCGGCGGACCAGCGGCTGATCCCGCGCCCGTCCACGCCGAGGCAGTCGCCGGGGACCGATCGTGGTTGCCCGGCCCGACGTGGGGCTAGGAGAATGCCGGGCCGCGCTCGACGACGAGGTCATCGAGCGTGGCCTGGATCGTGTCCCGCACCCGGTCGGCCAGGTCGGCGATGATCTCCTCCGGTGCGTCGGCGATGGCGCCGGCCAGCTCGCGCGTCGGGATCGGCTCGCAGAATTCGATGATCCAGTTCGACGGCAGCGGCACGGCGCCGAGCGGACCCAGCCAGGGAAATAGCGGCGTCAGTGGGAAATACGGCAGCCGCAGCAGCCTGGCCAGCAGCTCGGCGTTCCCGATCATCGGATAGATCTCTTCCGCGCCGACGATCGCGCACGGAATGATCGGCGCGCTGGCCTCCAGCGCGGTCCGAGCGAACCCGCCCCGGCCGAATCGCTGCAGCCGGTACCGCTCGGTGAAGGGCTTGCCGATGCCCTTGAAGCCCTCGGGAAACACGCCGACGAGTTCGTCCGCCGTCAGCAGCCGGCTGGCCAGGTCCGGGTCTGCCTTGGTGTGGCCGCTGCGGCGGGCGATGCTGCCGAGCAGCGGCAGGGTATAGACCAGGTCGGCGCCGAGCAGGCGAAGGCTCCGGTGCGCTGGGTGCTCGGCGTGGAGGCCGGCTTGCAGCATGATCGCGTCGAGCGGCAGCACGCCGGAGTGGTTCGCAACGATCAGTGCCCGTCCGGTGCTGGGCACGTTTGCGAGACCGCGCATCTGCACCCGGAACCAGTTCCGGTATAGGGCGAGCGCCGCCGGCATCAGCACGGCCTCATTGAACTCCGGATCGAAGCCGAACTCGTCGACTGCGTAGTTGCCGGTGAGGCGGCGGCGCGCGAAACCCGCGAGCCCGGCGAGCCGCCCCGCCAAGCCAGCCGGGGGCCCTGGCCGCCGCGACTCAGCCATGGCTGGCCAGCCACCTCCGACTTCGCGTCGCCACGGCCGCCGGTCAGCCCGTCAGAACGCTACTTCTTGTTCCTGCGCTGCACGCGCGTCTTGCGGAGCAGCTTGCGGTGCTTCTTCTTAGCCATCCGCTTGCGCCGCTTCTTGATGACAGAACCCACGTGACCACCCTCATCTGCTGTCCTGGCTGACGGGCATGCCTGCGCACATGCTCGCCACATCGGGCGGCCGGGCACATGCCAACGCCACAGCGTACCTCCGCCGCGGCGGATCGCCAGGCATCGCCCGCCAGGTCGGTCAACCAGCCGGGCCGTCGGCGCGGTCTGGTAACCGTACCCGCGCCGCGCGGACGCTCAGTTCAGTCCGTCCCCACGTACGCTTCCCTCAGGTACCCCGTGACCGCCTGCTCGGGCACCCGAAACGAGCGCCCGACCCGGATGGCCTCCAGTTCACCTGAGTGCACCAGTCGGTAGACAGTCATCTTGGAAACGCGCATGATCGCGGCCACCTCGGCCACGGTTAGGAACCTGACCTCGCTGAGCGGAGTAGCGTCTGCTGCCATTGATAGCCCTCTTCCGACCGAACTGCTGCGTCGAAGACTCCGGCGCATCAGTCACGTCCGTCTCCAGCGTAAGTCCTGTATGCGAAAGGGCAACCCGGCCGAGGCAGGCCAATTCGGCAGCACTGCGGCCAAACGCAGGCCTGTCGGCGACGACTGCACTATCACCGCAGGTCAGAAGGATGTTTACGGTGCGTAGTCGGTGACCTCAGTCGCCAATCTGGTCCCATTGCAGCGAATCAGGCCCACCAATCTCGGCAGCGATCCCGCGTGACGCGGGCGATACACCACCGGCCGGCCGGAAGCCGACCTGCCGCCTGCTCACCCCGACCCGAGCTCGCGCCCGCGGTCTCTCGCCGCCTCGATCGCCGACAACACGGCCGCGCGCACACCGTGCCGTTCCAGTTCGCGGATGGCGCTGATGGTCGTCCCGCCCGGTGACGTGACCGCCTCGCGCAGCAGCACCGGATGCTCCCCCGAGTCGCGCAGCATCTTGGCCGCGCCGTACACCGCCTGCTTGACCATCTCGAGCGCGTCGTTGCGCGGCATCCCGAGCAGGATGCCCGCGTCGACCATGGTCTCGACGAGGAAGTACACGTACGCGGGTCCGCTGCCGGACAGCGCGGTCGCCGCGTCCTGGAGCGCCTCAGGGATCCGCAGCACCTTACCCACGGGCTGCAGCAGCTCCTCGGCCCGCCGCAGGTGCTGTTCGGTCGAGTGCCGACCCGGCGAGATCACGCTCATCGCCTCGTCCACGAGGACGGGGGTGTTGGACATGACCCTGACCACGGGCACCGCGCCGCCGAGCTGGTCGCCGATGAACGCCGTCGTGATGCCCGCCGCCACGGAGATGACCAGCTTGGCGGGCGTGACGACGGGGCCGATCTCGGCCAGCAGCGCGCTCATGTCCTGCGGCTTGACCGAGATCACCAGAGTCTGCGCGCGCTCGGCGGCCTGCGCGGCCGTCGTCACGTCGACGCCGTAGCCGTCCCGCAGCTGCTTGGCCCGCTCGGGGCGGCGCACCGCGGCGACGATCTCTCCCGGCCCCACGACTCCGGAGCGCAGCAGGCCAGAAGTGAGTGCCTCGCCCATCTTCCCGGCGCCGAGGATCGCGATCATGCCGCCGAGCCTACCTTCGGGCCGGTCGGGACGGGCCGGCCAGCGGCGTCAGTGCCAGGAGCGCAGCGCGCGGAGGAAGAACGCCAGGTTCGCCGGGCGCTCCGCCAGCCGGCGGATGAGGTAGCCGTACCAGTCGGTGCCGTACGGCACGTACACCCGCATCCGGGCACCGGACGCGGCCAGCCGTGACTGCTCTCCCGGCCGGATGCCGTATAGCATCTGGTACTCGAAGCTATCGCTGGCCCGGCCGGCTAGCTCGGCGCGCGCGGCGGCGATCCTGATCAGCCTGGGATCGTGGGTGGCCAGCATCGGGTAGCCCGGCCCGGCCAGCAGGATGCGCAGGCACCGGGCATAACTGCGGTCCACCTCGGCCCTGCTCGTCAGGCCGATTCCCTCAGGCGCCTGGTAGGCGCCCTTGCAGAGCCGCACGCGTGAGCCCGCCACCGCGAGCGCGCGGCAGTCCGCCGCGCTGCGCTCGAGGTAGGACTGGAGCACGCAGCCGAGATCGGGGAAGTCCGCGCGCAACTCCGCCACCAGCCGGAGCGTCCGGTCGACCGTGGTGTGATCCTCCATGTCCACGGTGACCGTCGTGCCAGCGTTGCGGGCGGCCCCGGCGATCCGCCTGATGTTCTCCAGCGCGATCTTCTCGCCGTGGCCGGGCAGCCCAAGTCCGACCGCGGACGGCTTCACCGAGACCTCCGCCGCGCCGCGGGCCGAGAGGCCGGCCGCCGACAGCCGGCCGAGCAGAGCGACGTACTCCTCGGTCACGGCGGCCGCTTGCTCGGGGTCGGCGGTGCCCTCGCCGAGGAAGTCAATGGTGACGAGGCGCCCGTCGGCAGCCAGCCGCCGCGTGACAGCGATCGCGTCGTCGATGGTCTCGCCGGCGACGAACCTCGCCACGAGGCCGCGGGCGAGCGGGGTAGCCATGATCACCTCACGCGAGCGATGGCTGGCCGACAAGGCCAGCAGCGCCTGGCGCAGCACCGCGGGAACCTCCAGGGGGAACGGGGTAGCTGGGGCCGATCGGACTCTAGCGCGCGCGGCCCATCAGGTCTCCCCTGCGCCGGAGCGCGGCATCGACCCGGACGTTCGCGCCGGCCTCTGGTGACACGAGGACCTCCTGCGCCGCCGCGATGCCGTCGACCGTCAGCGTGGCCTCGAGGGGGGTCGTCCGCTTCACCAGCGCCAGCGCGATGGGACCGAGCTCGTAGTGCCGCGCTGCCGACCCGACCGAGCCGACGCTCGCGCCGTCCGCCAGAACCGCGTCGCCGTGCGCAGGTAGCCGGTCCTCACTCCCATCCAGGTGCAGCAGGACCAGCCGGCGCGGCGGACGGCCGAGGTTGTGCACCCTGGCGACGGTCTCCTGACCTCGGTAGCAGCCCTTGTTCAGGTGCACGGCGGTCTCGATCCAGCCGACCTCGTGCGGGATGGTGCGGTGGTCGGTGTCGAGCCCGAGCCGAGGCTGGCCCGCCGCGATACGCAGGGCCTCGTGCGCCCAGATCCCGGCGAGCGTGGCGCCCTCTGACCGCAGCCCGGCGACGGCATCCTCGAGGTCCGGCCGCGGGACGATCAGGTCGACGCCGGACCCGGTGCGGAGCGCGATACCGCCTCGATCATCAGCCGGCGTGCCAGGTCCTTGCAGTGTGAGCACGGCGTAGTCCGCAGACACGTCCTGCGGGTCAACGCGCAGCAGGAAGCGCATCGAGGTCAGGAAGTCCAGCAGCGGCGCGGTGTCGCCGGGCTCGGTGTGCACCCACGTCGAGTCGCCGTCATCGACGAGGATGAGCTGGTGCTCGACGTGACCCTGCGGGCTCAGCACGAGCGCCTCGGTCGCGGCCCCAACCGCGAGATCCTCGAGCTGCTGGGTCGTCAGGCTGTTCAGCCAGCTCAGCCGGTCGGGACCGGTGATGCGCAGCACGCCGCGATGCGACCGGTCGACCACTCCCCAGCTGCGGGCCAGTGCGCGCTGCTCTGCGTACGGGTCGCCGTAGTGCGCGGCGACGCCGGCGTCTGGTCCGTCGGCCGGGACGGCTCCCGGCGTCCCGAGCAGCGGGCTGCTCATCGGCAGGCCGGACGGCAGCGCCCGGATTCAGC
The DNA here is from genome assembly GCA_030038295.1 of Streptosporangiaceae bacterium. Taxonomy (GTDB): domain Bacteria; phylum Actinomycetota; class Actinomycetes; order Streptosporangiales; family Streptosporangiaceae; genus JAJYUU01. The sequence goes on along the minus strand of JASHPF010000061.1, from coordinate 3,087 downwards.
CACGTTCCCGTCCCCTTTCTTCTCTTCGGTGTCAGCCGCCGCGGCACGAGGCGCAGAGCCCGAACACGGTCAGGTGGCCGACGTCGGTCAGGAAGCCCTCGCGTTCCTCGAGCGTGCGCACAAGCGGCGTCACGGCCGCCTGGTCGACCTCGGTCACCCGCTCGCAACGGCGGCAGACCAGGTGCACGTGCTGGGCGTGCTCGGTCAGGTGATAGCTCGGCGCGCCGTGGTGGATGTGGCTGTGCGTGACCAGGCCCAGCTGTTCGAGCAGCTCGAGGGTCCGGTAGATGGTGGAGACGTTGACGCCGTGCGCGGTCTGGCGGACCTCGGCGTGGATCTCCTCCGGGGTGGCGTGCTCGAGCCGGGCGACGGCCTCGAGCACGAGCTGGCGCTGCGGGGTAACGCGATAGCCCCTGGCCCGGATGGTGTCATCCCATGTCTGCGCCACGCTGCCGAGTCTAGTGACGCCGCCTAGTCCGTGGGGTCGCGCGGCGCAGCCCCGACCGGGCGGCGGCGGGCCCGCGGGGTAACGCGGTTGCCGGCCCGCGCCGGGTGTCGTAGCGTTGCGCTTACGCAGGAAAGGAGGTGGTCCAACGTATGCATAGATGTCGGACTTGCGAGGTGGCTGTCCGTTAGCCGCCGCCTGCGTGAAGCGCTGACTCGCGGGTTGCCGCGGTAAGCGCATCACCAGCCGCTCCTTGGCCTGCTTCAGAACTGGCCGCTCCTGCTTCGCTCGCTCTGCGTGGCTGAGCGGTGTCGGCCAGCGCGCTGGCCCTGGGCTGGGCGGCGGTTGGCGAATTCACGGCAGACACCGGGCCCCCGGACTGACCGGCCGTGTCCAGCCGGTCCCCGTGGCGGGCCAGTACCTGGCGCACCCGCGCCGGGCTGGTCTGGTGCGGGAGCGGTCCGGGGGTTTCTTCTTCCCCCTGGCCACCACGATCGCCTGCCAGGCCCACCGGCGCGGACCACCGGCCGCCGCTGAGTCAGGTGACGCGCTTGAGTTGCGCGGAAACGTGTGACTGCAGCGGCTGGCCGACCGCGGCCATGTCGTACGCCCAGCCAAGGTCGGCGCCGATCAGACCATAGAGCCGCCGGCCGGCGGTCACCTCCTTGGCCGTAGCGGTCCTGACCACCGCGTCGGTGACCATCTCGATCTTGGTGCCGGTCACCTCGCCGAGGTAGATCTCGGTGATGCCAGTGGGGTGCGCCAGCACGACTTCGAGCCCGCCATCCTCCTGCGGGCGCCAGTAACCCGTCTCCATCGCCAGCGGCCGGCCGATGGTGCCGTCCGCCTCGATGAGCCAGGTTCGGCTTGTGTAGATCAGAAACGGCTTGCCGTTGTGATCGAACGTGATCTCCTGGCCGAAGTTCGCGCTCTCGATTGTCGGGTATCCCACCACGCCGGCCCCCTCCCACCGGCCGAGCAAGAACCGCACCGGGGTGAGGCTCGGGTGCACGTCGAACTGCTCGGGCAGTCCGCCCGGCCGTCCGGCGGCCGGCTGACGTGGTTCCATGCCGCTCCGCTCCCTCCAGGGTGAGCGCTCCAAGGGCGCGAGTCCGCCACCCACGACCCTAGGACGGCATGGCTGGCGCTCTGCAGTCCGTTGCTCGTTAGCCGGGGCCGTTCCGCGTGACCGGCTCAGCCGCACCACCAGCGGAGCGGCCGCGGCCGGTCCAGGCGGCTCGCCGTCCGGTCACCCGGAACAGGCCGATAAGCAGCGCAAACCCAGCCCCGGCGGCCAGCCCGAGGGCGACGACGAGCGCGATGCCGGTCAGCGGCGATCCCATGGCTGGGCAGTGTAGGTTCACTGCCGGCCGGCTCGGCCGCGCCACGCCGCGGCAGCGAGGCTCGCCAGCGCGCTGGTGCCACCGCCAGCGGCGTAAGCGCTAGGGTGCAAGACATGGCCACACGTTCCCTGGTCCTGAAGCTCACGGCGGGCAAGGACGAGCCGGAGCGCTGCAATCAGGCGCTGACCGTCGCGGCGGCCGCAGCGGCGAGCGGCGTGCCGGTGTCACTCTGGCTCACGGGCGAAGCAGCCTGGTTCGCGCTGCCGGACGGCTGCCCGGATCTGCAGCTGCCGCACGCCACGCCGCTGCCCGAGCTGTTCGCGACGGTACTGCAGATGGGCACGGTCACGCTGTGCAGCCAGTGCGCGGCGCGCCGGGATATTACCGAGTCCGACGTCGTCGACGGGGTGCGGATCTCGGGCGCCACGACCTTCGTCGCCGAGGCGCTGGCCGAGAGTGCGCAGGCGCTCGTCTACTGAGCCACCGCGGCCAGTCGCTCGGCCCGCAGCCGCGCCGCCCACTCTTCCTCGGCCGGGTCGATCGCGCTCAGCGGCCCGGCCGCCCAGCTCAGCAGCAGGTCGGCGAGCCCCGGATTGCGGGCGAGCGCCGGGCCGTGCATGTAGGTGCCGAGCACCTTGCCCGCGTACGCGCCCTCGGTACCGTCGCCGTTGCCCACGCCCCGGCTCAGCCGGCCGAGCGGGCGCGCGTCTGGCCCGATCGCGGTGACGCCCTGATGGTTCTCGAATCCGGTGAGCGTCGGCACGCCGAGCGACGGGTCGGCGTCCGCGACGAGCTCGCCCACGCCGCGCCGCTCGCCTCGGCCGCTCGTGACGTCCAGCAGCCCGAGACCTTTCACCGGCTCACCCTCGACGCCGCCGAACTGGTGCCCGATCACCTGATAGCCCGCGCACACGGCAAACACCACGCTGCCGCCGCTGGCGGCGGCGGCGAGGCCGCCGTCCGCCTGGAGCCGGCTGGCGGCCAGGATCTGCGGCAGGTCCTCGCCGCCGCCCAGCAGGTAGATGTCGCCCTGGCCCGGCACCCGCTGATCCGAGTTGACCTCGATGGCCTCGACGCCGAGCCCGCGCAGCCTGGCCCGGCGGCAGAGCACCAGCAGGTTGCCGCGGTCGCCGTAGGTGCTCAGCAGGTCCGGATACACCCACACCAGGCGCAGGTTGCTGGCGCTGCCCGCCGCGCCGCGCCGCCGCGCGCTGGCCGGGTCTGCGGCTTGGTCAGGGCCTGGCGCTGCGGTGCGGGCCGCATCCCGGCTCGCCCGCCCGATCGGTCCCTGGCCGTTCC
>JASHPF010000397.1 GCA_030038295.1 Streptosporangiaceae bacterium | reverse complement strand
GGACGGACCCGAAGAACGCGCGGATGACGGTCGGCGAATGGTGCGACACATGGCTGGCTGGGTACGCGACACGCCGCCCTGGCACCGTCAAGTCGGCACAGGTGCACATCAGGAAGATCAGGGCGGAGTTCGGAACGAGGACACTGTCCTCGGTGCGCCCGTCTCAGGTGCGTGACTGGCTGGCGAGGCTGGCAGCGAGCGGGCTGTCACAGAGTTACGTGCACGCGCTGCACCGCCGCCTCGCTCACATCATGTCCGACGCTGTGCACGACGGGCTGATCCCGAGATCACCCTGCTCCCGCCGGACCTCACCTCGCGCGGGACGGCAGCGCCCGTACGTTGCAACCACGGCTCAGGTGTGGGCGCTCCACGACGTGATGCCCGCGGACATGCGCTCGGCGATTCTCCTCGCCGCGTTCGCCGGGCTGCGGATTGGCGAGGCGTGCGGACTGAGGGTGTCTGACATCGACTTCATGCGAGGCGTGATTCACCCGGTGGTGCAGTACCCCGCCGAGGAGCTGAAGACCGAGATCTCGAGAACGGCGGTGCCGATCCCGCAGTCGCTCGCGCTGGAGCTGTCGGCAGCTGTCTCAGCGGAGACACCCGGGGGGCGGCTGCTGGACGTGAGCCCGTGGCGGCTGGAGGACGCCGTGCGGACAGCTCGCGGGAAGGTCGCGGGGCTGCCCGCAGGGTTCCGGTTCCACGACCTGAGGCACTACTTCGCCTCGCTGCTGATCGCCTCGGGGTGTGACGTGAAGACGGTGCAGGCGCGGCTGAGGCACGGGTCAGCGACGACGACGCTCGACACCTACGGGCACCTGTGGCCCGACAGGGACGAGTCCACGAGGGCAGCCGTCGACGCCGCGATGCGGGAGCGCAAGGACTACCGGAACAGGTTCGGGCGTACCGGGAGCGGTACGAACTCGGGACCTGCGGAGCCCTGCGGACCACCTGCGGACTAACGCTCGCTGCTTACCCCTCCGTCCCAGCTCAGGCGAAGTGCGCGGCGCCCTGCCAGAAGTACCACCGGTACCCCCAGGGATCGGTGACATGGCACGACCGGGGGCCGTAGGGCTCGTCCTTGGGCTGGTCGATCTCCGCGCCGGCGGCGCGGATCCGCTCGTACTGCGCGTCGACGTCGGTGACGGCGACGACGAGCAGCGCTCCGGCCCCGAAGTCGGGCGCGGCCGCGGATCCACCGCTGATGTCGATCCGAGTTGGCCCGATGGCGAGCTCGCCTTCTTCCCAGCGTCCGCCGCTGTCCCGCTTGACCCGCCGCGGATCGACCGGCCCGAAACCGAGCACCCGGCTCAGCCACGCCGCCGCCGCGTCGCCGTCCGGGTATCGCAGGTAAGCCGTGACCCCGAGGAATTGCGCCTGGTCGCTCATGGGCTCATCGTCGCGCGGAACAACGGCCTGCCGCTTGGACAAAACGGTGGTCGTCCGGAGGGCGTCAGCACACCCCCCGGCCACGGCCGGGCTGCGAGTGTGACGCAGGTCACATCGCAGGCCGTAACGCGGCCGGGTCCGCCGTCGCTGTAGCGGGTGTTTTTCGACCCCCCAACGATGCCCGGGGACCCCCCTCTGAAGGAGAAACGATGCGCCTGCCACCTGCGTCCATCCCGGCCCGGATCGGTGCCGTCACTGCCGCGGCGGCCCTGATCGCCGCGGTCGGCGGCACCACGGCTGCCAGCGCGGCGGTCCGGAGCCATCCGCAGCAGCCGCGGCACGAGGTAGGCCATGCTGCTGTCGGCGACGCTGTCAAGCAGACCTATCGACAGAAGTCGGCCCGCCCGTCGGCCACGCCGGCCGTCGGCAAGGTCCTGACCGCGCTGTCGATCGGAGTGTTCCGGCAGGTTGCCCACAAGCACCGGATCACGGCCGTTATCGACGGGCGGCTGTACGAGCCCAACGAGTCCGACCACGGCGTGCGCGGCAAGACCGTGCTGCTGCTCCGCGAGGGCGCGGGCGGACACTGGGCCGTGGTGGGGCACGAGTTCACCGGGCCGCACGGCGGTGTCGCGTTCGGCGTGCACGTGCGGAAGAGCGCGACGTTCCGGCTGGTCTTCCCCGGCACGCCGAACTTCCAGGCCTCGATCAGCGCCACCGAGACCATCTCCTGAACCGGACCGGCGGGCTGCTGCGATGGGCGCCGGGGTCACCGAAGATGGCCCCGGCGCCCGCGCTAGCATGCGACGCTTGCTGGCGCGATGGTGGCTGAAACCTATGTCCTTGAGGACGCGCTGACGAGAGCGGCCGCGGGGGACGAGGCTGGCTTCCGTCAGCTGTGGCGGGCGCTGCAGCCTCGGCTGCTGCGGTTCCTGCGGGTGATCGGCTGCGACGACCCGGAGGATGTTGCCAGCGAGACGTGGCTGCAGGTCGTCAGGGACATCTGCATGTTCTCCGGAACCGAAGAGGACTTCCGCCGCTGGCTGTTCACGATCGGCCGGCACCGCGCCATCGACGCGGCCAGGGCCAGGTCGAGACGGCCGGCCCGGGCGGCCAACGCCGGCCTCGACATCCTGGCCGACACCCAGGTCGTCGAGGATCAGGTGCTGGACGGGATCTCCGCCGACCTGGCGGTGACCCTGCTCCGGGGCCTGTCGCGCGATCAGGCCGAGGCGGTCGCGCTGCGCGTGCTGGCCGGCCTCGACACGCCGGACGTGGCGAAGATACTCGGCAAGTCGTCGGGCGCGGTGCGGGTCGCGCTGCACCGCGGGCTGCGGACCCTCGCCGACGATCCGGCGGTGCGAGCGCTCGCCCACCGCCGCGGTCGCGCAGGCCGCGACGCCCGGCCGGTGACGATTCACCCGAGCACGGTGGACGCCTCGGTCATCGCCGGCGACGGCGCCGGAGCGATCACGAAGCCGCGGCAGGTCTCGCCGCCTGCCATGCGGCCCGGAAATGACCAGGACATCTGGATGCGGACGGAGGTGGACCGATGGCCCCAGACCTAACCGAGGAGACCGGTATTTACGACGCCGGACTCGACGCGCTGATGCGGGCCCTGACCGGTCCGGCCGAGCCGGCCGAGCTCGCCGGCGAGCAGGCGGTTCTCGCCATGTTCCGGTCCAGCGGCACGCCGTCGGCCGGCGCGCTGCGCGCGGCGGGCCACGTCGCTCCCGGCCGCGAGGCGGGCGGGCGGTTCGCAACTCGCCAGTTCCGCAGGCCGCGCGGCTGGACCGTGCGCCTGGTCGCGGCCGCTGCGGTGGTGGTCTGCGCCGGGATGGCCGCAGCTGCATACACTGCGGCGCTGCCTGCCCCGATGCAGCACCTCGCGCATGTCGTGTTCCAGTTCGCCGGGGTGCCGGACAACCAGCGGGGCTCGAGGCCGGCCGGGTCCGGGCACTCGGTGCCGCCGGCCAGCCAGCAGCTCTCCCCACCGGTCACCGCCGCGCCGTCCGGAGCGGCGCCGAGGTCCTCCGCCAGCCCGGTCGGCCAGGTCGGCGGCGCCACGATATCCGCGGCGGCGGACAGCCCCCGGATCACCGCGGGCGCCAGCGTGGTGATCAGCGGTCAGCTCACCTGGCCCGGCCACCCGGTGGCCGGCGTCACCATGACGCTGTGGGAGCGGCCGGCGCTGACCCTGGGCTGGCACCTGGTGGGCTCGGTGCCGGCCAATGCCGCGGGGAACGGAGTAATCACAGTCCCGGTCGTCAGCACCGACGCTGACTTCCGGCTGGCCGTGTCCGGCGTCGCGGTCAGCGCGCCGGTCCGGGTGACCGTCGTGCCCGCGGTGTCGATCGCGCTCCAGATCGGCACAGCCGGGACGACCGACCTGCTGACGGTCAGCGCGCCCTATGCTCAGCCCGGCAACGTCGTCGTCCTGGAGGTGGCTGGCAGCGGCGGCCGGTGGACTTACCTGCGGCAGGGCACATTGTCCGTGGGCGGCAGGCTGGTCTTCCTCATCGATGCCGCGCGCCGCGGCAACGACGCGGTCCGGGCCGTGCTGCTGCCGACTGCGCTGCACGCCATGTCACTGAGCGCGCCGGTCGTGGTGCCGCCGCCGAGCTGAGCACCGCCTGCGGGCAGCCGCCGCGCGGCCAGCGAGCGGCCTGCCGGGGACGTCGTCGGCGTCCCCCCGCAACAATTTGCTAGCAGTCAGGCAAATTTCAGGCTGCAAGTCGTGACCGCTGAACTCTGACGCTAACGTCAAGGTTAGAGTTGGCGCAGACGCGCGTGTCACCAGCAGCGATGAGGAGCCCGAATGGCGGTCGACGAGCAGAGCCTCGAAGCAACCCAGGCCCGGCCTGGGCGGGGGAGGCACTACAAGTGGATCGCGCTGTCGAACACGACGCTCGGCATCCTGATGGTCACGATCAACCAGTCCATCCTGCTGATCTCGCTGCCTGACCTGTTCCGGGGCATCAAGCTCAACCCGCTGGTGCCGTCGAACACCTCCTATTTCCTCTGGGTGTTCATGGGCTTCACGCTCGTCACCGCCGTGCTGGTGGTGAGCCTCGGCCGGGTCGGCGACATCTACGGCCGGGTCAAGATGTACAACCTCGGTTTCGCGGTGTTCACGCTGTTCTCGATCATGCTGTCGGTCACGTGGCTCACCGGGCCGGCCGGCGCGCTGTGGATCATCATCATGCGCGTGCTCCAGGGCGTCGGCGGCGCGTTCCTGTTCGCCAACTCGACCGCGATTCTCACCGACGCGTTCCCGGTCGCCGAGCGCGGCAAGGCGATGGGCATCAACGGCATCGCCGGTGTCAGCGGCTCGTTCCTCGGACTGCTGCTCGGCGGGGTGCTGGCGCCGATCGAGTGGCGGCTGGTCTTCCTGGTCTCGGTCCCGTTCGGGTTGTTCGGGACGGTGTGGGCGTATCTCATGCTCAAGGACAACGGCGTGCGCATCCACGCCAGGATCGACTGGCTGGGCAACACGCTGTTTGCGGCCGGCCTCATCGCCATGCTGACCGGCATCGTCTATTCGCTGCTGCCGTACGGGGGTCACCCGGACGGCTGGACCAACCCGTGGGTGCTGGCGGGAGTGTTCGGCGGCATCGCGATCCTGGCGCTGTTCGCCTGGGTGGAGACCAAGGTCGCCGCGCCGATGTTCCGGCTCGGGCTGTTCCGGATCCGGGCCTTCGCCTTCGGCAACATTGCCGCCCTGCTCGGCGCGCTCGGCCGTGGCGGCATTCAGTTCATGCTGATCATCTGGCTGCAGGGCATCTGGCTGCCGCAACACGGCTACAGCTTCAGCCAGACCCCGCTGTGGGCGGGCATCTCAATGCTGCCGCTGTCGGCCGGCTTCCTGATCGTCGGCCCGCTGGCCGGCCTGCTGTCGGACCGGCACGGCGCCCGGCTGTTCGCCACCACTGGCCTCGCGGTATCGTGCGCGGCGTTCCTGCTGCTCGAGCTGCTGCCGATCAACTTCGCCTACATCTGGTTCGCGCTGCTGATCTTCCTGTTCGCGGTCGGCATGGGGCTGTTCTTCGCGCCGAACCAGGCAGGCGTCATGAACAGCCTCCCGCCCGACCAGCGCGGCGCGGGCGCGGGCATGCTCAACACATTCCAGAACTCCGCGACGGTGCTGTCGATGGGCCTCTTCTTCACCATCGTCACGCTCGGCCTGGCGGCGCGGCTGCCGGCCGCGCTGTACAAGGGCCTGGTCTCGTCGGGCGTGCCCGGACCGGCCGCCCACGCGGTGGCGAGCGAGCCGCCGATCGGCAGCCTGTTCTCCGCGTTCCTCGGCCTCAACCCGATCAAGGAACTGCTCGGCCCCACCGGAGTGCTGCAGAAGCTGCCGGCCAGCCAGGTCGCCTACCTCACGAGCCGGTCATTCTTCCCCCGGCTGATCGAGGAGCCATTCGCCAGCGGGCTGCACCTGGCCTTCACCTTCGCCGCGATCGCGACGATCATCGCCATCATCGCCTCGGCGGTGCGCGGCAAGCGCTACGTGCACGCCGAGCCCGTGTCGGCCGAGGCTCCGGTCGATGTCATCATCGGCGAGATGGTGACCTACCCGGTGGACGCCGAGCTGGCTGACGAGCCGGAAGCGCTCGGAGAGGGCCGGTAGCCAGTGAGCGCGATGGCAGGTCAGGCCGGCGCGGTCCGTTCGGACCCGCCGGGCGGTCCTGCCGAGGCCGCAGGCGGCGGCGAGGAGCATCTGCTCGGCATCGGCGCAGCCGCCGCGCAGGCCGGGGTGTCGCAGCGGGCGCTGCGGTATTACCAGCAGATAGGCCTGCTGACGCCCTGCGGCTGCACGCCGGGAGGGCTGCGCCGGTACTCGGCGGACGACCTGGCCAGGGTGGCCAGGATCCGGCAGCTGCAGGAGCTGCTGGGGCTCAACCTGGACGAGATCGCCAGGGTGCTGCACGACGAGGACCGGATGGCACAGATCAAGCGGGCGTACCTCGACGAGACAACTAGCCACCACGAGCGGCGGGAACTGCTCCGCGAGAGCCTCGCCCTGCAGCACAGCCTGCGCGCGACGGTGGAGGCCAAGCGGAAGGGCATCGAGGGGTTCCTGGCCGAGCTGGATGCCCGGATCGCCAGGACGCGCGCGCTATTGAGCCAGGCCGGCTAGGAGCAGACCGTGTACCTGCAGCCGCGTCGGCCTGCTTGCCGACGGCGCCGGGGAGCGCGGCGCTACAGCCAGTCCGCGAACCGCGGCCAGGCGAGCAGCGTGTCCACTACCTCAGGCGGCGAGTGGTCGTCGGGCGCGGCCGACAGCGTGAACCTGCCGCGGTAGAAGAGCAACGGGTCACCGGCAACGCTGTCGCCGAGGCTGGTGACGCTGGCGATGACGACGTAGTGGTCGCCCGCCTCGTGCACGGTCTCGACCGCGCACGAGGCCCAGGTGAGCACTCCGGCCAGGATCGGCAGCCCGTGCGGGTCAGGTGACCACGCGACGTCGGCGAACTTGTCCGGCCCGCTGACGCCGAACCGGCGAGCCAGCTCGCGCTGCTCGGCCGCCAGCACGTTGGCGCAGAACCGGCCCGACCGTGCCAGCCGTGGCCAGGTGGCCGACGTCCTGGCCGGGCAGCACAGCACCAGCGGCGGGTCGAGGGACAGTGCGGCGAACGCCTGACACGCGAAGCCGACCGGCTCGGCGCCGTCCAGGCCAGCGATGACGGTGACGCCCGTCGCGAAGTGGCCGAGTACCTGCCGGAACCGCTGTGCATCGGCCCCGGTACCCGCGCGGCTGGCCGTCAGGGCGCGCCGCCCGCGCCGAACATGTGCCCCCACAGGCTCACGGTCGTGGTCTCCCGGCTTACCCACGTGTCGTCGTCGACGGTCAGGCCGTCGGTGCCGTACTCGATATCGAAGCCGCCCGGCGTCTGGACGTAGAACGACACCATGTGATCGTTGGCGTGCCGGCCGAGCGTCGAGCTGACCGGCGCGCCGCGCCGGCGGCACCGGTCCAGCGCGCGCCCGACGTCGTCGAGGGTCGCGACCTCGACCATGAGATGCACGATCCCGGCGGGCGGGTCCATCGGCGCCAGGGCCAGCGAGTGGTGCCGCGGGCAGCAGCCGAGGAAGCGCATCCACACCGGCGGTCCGCCGGCGGGCCGGCCGAAGAACTCGCCGGGCAGTCGCATCGAGTCGCGCAGCCGGAAGCCGAGCAACCCGGTGTAGAAGGCGAGGGTCTGCTCGTCGTCGCTGGCGGGCAGCACGACGTGGCCCATGCCCTGGTCATGGGTGACGAAGGTCGTCCCTGATGGGCTGACGGCCGGCCGGCTATCCAGCGCTGCGCCGCAGAAGATTTCCAGCGAGTTGCCCGACGGGTCCGCCGCGTGCACGAGGCCGCCCACCCTGCGGTCGGCGAGCTCGTCGGCGTCGGCGGTCTTCACCGCCACCCCGGCGTCCGTCAGCGCGCGCACGGCCGCGGCCAGCTCCGGCGCGCCGGCTACCTCCCAGCCCGTGGCGAGCAGCCGGTCCTGCCGGCCCGGCACCACGACGATGCGGGCCGGGAAGTCGTCCATCCGGAGGTACACGGCGGATGGCTCGGGGCCCCTGCCCTCGGCCATGCCGAGCACCCTGGTACCGAATTCGCGCCACGCGGCCGGGTCCGCGGACTCAATACGCAGGTAGCCAAGCGAGCTGATCAGTCCGGTCACGTCGCACCCCCGGCCAGGAATCGCAGCGACAGCTCGTTGAACTCGTCGAACTTCTCCAGCTGGGCCCAGTGCCCGCAGCCGCCGAACACGTGCAGCTGCGCCCGGCGCAGTTGCTTGAGCGCGATCAGCGCCCCGTCGAGCGGGTTCACGCGGTCCTCGCGGCCCCAGATCAGCAGCACCTCGTGCCGCAGTCGGTGGGCTTCCCGCCACAGCATGCCGTCCTCGGCGTGCGGTCCGAAGAAGGAGCTGCCCATCGCCGCCATGCCCGCCAGCGCGGCCGGCTCGCTGGCCGCGGCGTACCGCTCGTCTATCAGCTCGTCGGTGATCAGCCGCTGGTCGTGCACCATGATCCGCAGGAAGGCCGCCATCTTGTCCCGGCTCGGCCCTGGCGGTGCCGCGAACTCGATCAGCCGCCGGACACCCTCGGTCGGGTCCGGCGCGAGCACGTTCAGCGTCAGCCCGCCCGGTCCCATCAGTACGAGCCTGCCGACCCGGTCGGGGCGGTCAAGCGCAAACCTGACCGCGGTTCCGCCGCCGAGTGAGTTCCCGATGAGGTGCACCTTCTCGATGCCGAGGTGGTCGAGCAGCCCGGCCAGCGCGCCGGCCGCGATCGTGAAGAAGTGGCCGGCCGGCGGCCTGGCCGCGGACCGGCCGTAGCCCGGCAGGTCCATCATGACGGCGCGGAACCGCTTGGCGATGACCGGCATGTTCGTGCCGAAGTTGCTCCACGCCGACGCGCCAGGACCGCCGCCGTGGAGCAGCACGACGGTGTCCGCGTCGCCGCGCGCTGTCCCGGCCGGGGCGGTTGCGACCGGACCGGAGTCGTAGTACCGCACCGGGTAACCATCGCCCTCGAAGGCGCGCGGCGGGAACGCGACGTCCTCGGCAGGGTCAGTCATCGACGTCCCCGGCTCACAGCATCGCGTCGGGCGGCACCGGCAAGCCGAACTCGCCGCCGCCGAACATCGAGAGGGCCCGCTCCGGGTCGTTGATCGCGTGCACCCGGCCTGCGTGCGCGTCCCGCCAGAACCGCTGGATCGGCGTGCCGACCTTGAGCGCCCGGCCGCCCGAGTTCTCGAACAGCCGGTCCACGGCTCGGATCGCCTGCCCGGTACCGCGCACCTGGTCGCGCCTGACCCGCAGCCGTAGCTCGACAGGGATCCGCTCGCCCGCGCGGACATAGCCCATGAGCTCCCTGGCGTTCCGCTCGAGGGCGAGCCACGCACCGTCGATCTCGGCAGCCGCCTCCGCGATCCGGACCTGCGCGAACGGATCTCGGGCCGCCTGCTGTCCGGCGTAGGCGACGAGCACCCGGTCGCGCATGTACGCCGCGTGCGCCTCGTACGCCCCGGTGGCCATCCCGATGATCGGCGTCGTGATCCCGTAGGAGAACACCGACCCGTACGGGAGCCGGTACAGCGGGCCCGGGTTCAGTTCCTGGCCGGGACAGCTGAGCTTGAAGACGTCGGCAAAGCTGAGCGACCGGTGCTCCGGCACAAAGGCGCCGCTCACCACGACGTCGTTGCTGCCCGTGCCGCGCAGCCCGACCGTGTCCCAGACGTCGTCGATGACGTAATCGGCGCGGGGCAGCAGGAACGTGCGGAAGTCGGTGGGCCGGTTCTCTGCGTCGGTCACGATCTGGCCGAGCAGGACCCAGCTGGCGTGGTCACAGCCCGAGGAGAAGCTCCACCGGCCGCTGACCTGGTGCCCGCCGTCGACCGCCACCGCCGCGCCGGTGGGCGCGTAGGACGACGAGATCCTGGTGGCCGGATCGGACCCCCACACCTCCTGCTGCGCCGGCGCCGGGAACAGGCCGATGTGCCAGGGGTGCACGCCCAGCACCGACGCGACCCAGCCGGTCGAACCGCACGCGCTGGCGATCTGCCGCACCGCCGTGTAGAAGATGAGCGGGTCGGCCTCCATGCCGCCGAAAGCGGCAGGCTGGAGCAGCCGGAAAAAGCCCGTTCCCTCCAGGGCCTTGATGGAGTCGGCAGGCACGACCCGGCCGTCCTCCGTCTCCTGCGCCCGGTCGCGGAACACCGGCAGCAGTTCGCGTACCCCGTCGATGACCTCGTGACCGACGTTCTCCGCCACTGCTGGGGCCTCCGATCGCGACGCCGCAGACCTAGACTAGAACATGTTCTAGTCTAGGGGTAGCTGACCGTGACCGCAGGAGGGCGCATGAACGGCCGGAGCGGAGTCCGCAGCATCGATGTCGGTGCCCCCCCGACCAGGTTCGCCCGCGGCTGGCACTGCCTCGGACTGGCCGAGCCGCTGCGCGACGGAGCACCGCACGCGGTCGAGGCGTTCGGCACCAAGCTCGTCGTGTACGCCGACTCCGCCGGTGAGCTGCATGTTCTGGACGCCTACTGCCGGCACATGGGCGGCGACCTGAGCCGGGGCACGATCAAGGGCGATACGATCGCGTGCCCGTTCCACGACTGGCGCTGGGGTAGCGACGGCAAGTGCGCCAGGATTCCGTACTCGCGCCGGGTGCCGCCGACCGCGCGGACCCGGTCCTGGCTGACGCTGGAGCGCAATCAGCAGCTGTTCGTCTGGAACGACCCGGAGGGGCAGCCGCCGCCGGAGCGCGTCACGATCCCGCGCATCGATGGCGCCTACTCCACCGAGTGGTCGAACTGGACCTGGGACTCGCTGCCGGTGGACGCCAACTGCCGCGAGGTGGTCGACAACGTCGTCGATATGGCGCACTTCTTCTACATTCACTATGCGTTCCCGACCTACTTCCGGAACGTCTTCGAGGGCCATGTCGCGGCGCAGTACCTGCGCACCCGGTCGCGTCCCGACTACGAGGCGGAGTCCGGCCGACAGGGCGCGGGCGGCAGCGAGATCGGACTGGTGTCCGAGGCGGCGTACTACGGCCCGTCCTACATGATCGACAACCTGACCTACGACTATCACGGCGTGCCGATGGACGCGGTGCTGATCAACTGTCACTATCCGGTGACGCCGGAGCGGTTCGTGCTGCAGTGGGGCGTGATCGTGAAGAAGCTCCCCGGCCTGTCGGACGAGCAGGCCGACAAGGTGGCAGCGAGGTTCGCGAGGTTTGTCGGGCTGGGCTTCGAGCAGGACGTCGAAATCTGGACCCACAAGACCCGGATCGACAACCCGCTGCTGTGCGCCGACGACGGTCCGGTGTATCAGCTGCGACGCTGGTACGAGCAGTTCTACCTGGACGTGGCGGACATCCCCGCGGACATGGTCGCCCGGCACGAGTTCGAGGTAGACACCGGCCGCGCGGTCGAAGCGTGGGAGGCCGAGGTGGCCGCCAACCTCGCCGCCCGCCAGCCGTCCGGCACCGACGCGGCTGCCGGAGCCAGTTCGGCATGACCGAGGTCAGCCGGACGCGCGCTCCGGCCGGGCCACGGGGCGCGGGGGCGCGGCCCGACCGTCAGGGCCAGGCTGAACGGACGGCGGCGGCTGACGGGCCGCGGCCAGACGAGCGCCGGTTCCGGTACTGCCCCGTGCAGTGCGCGGAGTGCGGCGCCGTCGTGCAGGCCGCCAAGTTCAGCGAGCAGCACACGAGCGTGCAGTGGGACGCCACGGCGGTGCGCCGGTGCGCGGAGTTCAGCCGCGCAGCGGCCGCCGGCGAGCAAACGGCACTGATCGAGCGGTGCGACGCGATGCGCGCCAGCATCGAGACCGCCGTCCGCGCGGGTCGGCTGCCGGTGGCACCGCCGTGACCGGCAGTGGTGTCGGCCGCGGCCCGGACCGGGCGTTTCACCGGCTGCGGGTCGCGGCCGTGGTCGCGGAGACCGCCGAGGCGTGCTCGCTCGTCTTCGACGTGCCGGCCGACCTCGCGGGCGCGTTCGAGTATCAGCCCGGTCAGTTCCTGACGCTGCGGATCCCGAGCGAACGCGACGGCTCGGTCGCGCGGTGCTACTCGCTGTGCAGTTCGCCGCTGACCGGCGACCCGCTGACCGTAACCGTGAAGCAGACGCCCGAGGGGTACGCGTCGCGCTGGATCGCGACCAACGTCGCGGCGGGGACCGAGCTGGACGTCCTGCCTCCCGCGGGCATGTTCGTGCCGCGGTCGCTCGACGACGACATCCTGCTGCTCGCCGCGGGTAGCGGCATCACCCCGGCCATGTCGATCCTCAAGTCGGTGCTGGCGGGCGGCACCGGCCGGGTCGTGCTCGTGTACGCCAACCGCGATGAGCGGTCCGTGATCTTTGGCTCGGCGCTGCGGGAACTGGCTGCCTCGGCCGGGTCGCGGCTGCTCGTCGTGCACTGGCTCGACGTGCTGCAGGGGCTACCCGCCGGGCCGCTGCTGGCGCCGCTGGTCCGGCCGTACGCCGGGTATCAGATCTTCGCCAGCGGGCCTGACCCGTTCCTGTCGGCGGTCAGGGAAGCCGCGCGCGCCGTGGGCGTGCCGCCGCGCACCGTGCGGGTGGAGCGGTTCTTGTCCCTGCAGCACAACCCGTTCGACGCGGCTGCCGCGCCGGAGCTGGCCGGGGTGGCGGCGACGCTCCGCGTCACCCTCGACGGCGAGACGAGGGCGCTGGGCTGGCCCGCCGGCGTCCGGATGCTGGACCTGCTCATCGACGCCGAGCTCGATCCGCCGTACTCGTGCCGGGAGGGCATCTGCGGCGCCTGCGCCTGCCAGCTGACGGGCGGCAAGGTGGAGATGGTGAGCAACGAGGTGCTCGACGACGCCGATCTCGCCGACGGATTCATCCTGGCCTGCCAGTCCGTCGCGGTCACGCCCGAGGTGAGCGTGACCTATGAGTGACGGCTCTCGGGGAAGCCTGCGGGCCTAGGCCTTCGCGGGCAGCGTGGCCACGAAGGCCAGCGCCTTCTCGACCCACTCCGCCAGCCCGTCGTCGGTGGCGGTGCCGTCGGGCGCGACGAGGATGAAGCCCGCGCTCGGGCCACGCTGCCCCATCTGGAAGGGCCGCGTGGCGGGCTCCGCCAGCGCGGCTGGTCCGGCCTCGGCGCCGACGCGAACCAGCAGATCTGGACCCAGCACGCCGCAGCACATGTTCCCGCCGATCAGGAACGCCAGGCCGCCGAACATCTGCTTTTCGGTCGAGCCGCCATACCCGGCGGCGGCAAGCGCTGCCCGCGCCCGCTCGGCCAGTCCTTCGTCGAATGCCACGGCGTCCCCTCGGTCCGCTGGCGAGGCCCCCGCTGCGTGCCCGCCGGGCGCAGCGCCCACGCTTGCTCGCGGCTAGTCTGCCACCAGCCAGTCGGTCAGCTCAGCGAGGGACGCGATGTGGCTGTGCGGCCCGGTGCAGAACCGGTAGGGATCCACGTGCACCGGATGCAGGCCGGCGGCCACCGCGCCGTTGACGTCGAACCTGACGGTGTCGCCCACGTAGAGGCTGCGGTCCGACGCGACACCGAGCTGGTCCAGCGCGAGCTGAAAGATTCTGGGGTCCGGTTTCTCGATCCCGACCAGGTGGGAGTCGATCACCGCGGCCACCCGCGGCAGCTCGTCGTCGCTGACCGAGCAGACCTTGGCCTGCTCGAGCCACTGCGCCATCGTCCCCCAGGCGTTCGACACCACGGCCAGCTTGTAGCCGGCCGCTGACAGCGCCCGCAAGGCATCGGCGGCGCCGTCCACCGGCATCCAGGTGCCGATCATCACGTCATCGATCAGCGCTGCTGCCCCGTCGACGTGCTCGGCGCTGACGCCGAGTTCGGTCGCGATGACCCGTCGGTGGGCCAGCCAGTCGATCGGCTCCATCTGCTCCAGCGCCAGCAGGGCCGCGTAGTGCGCACGATGCCAGTCCGCCGGGACGGACTCGCCGTGCAGCTCGGCGATCGCGGCCATGCCTGCCTCGGCATTGGGGAGCAGCAGCACGCCGCCGGCATCGAAGATCACGGCGTCGACAGCCTCACGCGCTGGCCGGGTTCCGGGGGTCACGCCCGCACCCTATGCGATGGCCGAGGGCGGCGGCCTGCGGCTCCCTGGTCAGAACTGAAACGTGTTCTACTATGGACGGCGGCAGCAGTCGAGCTTGGCGGGCCGCGGGCAACGGACGACGGAGATCGGATGACTGGCAGCGACGCGGAGTTCGACCTCGTGGTCGTCGGCAGCGGAGCGGCCGGGATGACGGCGGCGCTGACCGCGGCGCTGCGCGGGCTGCGCGCGGTCGTGCTGGAGAAGACCGAGTACTTCGGCGGCTCGACCGCGCGCTCGGGCGGCGGCATCTGGATACCCGGCAACTCCGTGCTGCGCCGGCAGGCGCTGACCGACACGCCGGAGCAGGCCAGCCGGTACCTCGGCTACGTAGCGGGCGCGGACACCCCCGCAGCGCTGCAGGCCGCCTTCCTCGAGCACGGCCCGGCCATGCTCGACCTGGTCCTCGCGAGCACGCCGCTCCGCCTGAAGTGGGTGCCGAACTACGCCGACTACTACCCCGAGGCACCAGGCGGCCGGGTCGGCGGACGGTCGGTCGAGCCCGCGCTGCTCGACGGCCGGGTCCTCGGCGCCGAGCTGGCCAGGCTGCGGCCGCCGTACCTGCCCGCACCGGCCGGGATCACGGTCACGCAGGCAAACTACCGCTGGCTGAGCCTCGGCACCCGGCACCCGCGCGCCATCACGACGACGGCCAGGGTTACCGGCCGGATGATCATCAGCAAGGCGCGACATCGGCAGCTACTCAGCATGGGGCAGGCGCTCGCGGCCGGCCTGCGGGCCGGGCTGTCGACAGTCGGCGTCCCGGTGTGGCTGGACACGCCCATGACCGAGCTGACCGTCGCAGGCGACCGAGTCACCGGGGTGCGCGCGGTGCGCGACGGCGAGCCTGTCGTCGTACGGGCGGCCCGCGGCGTGCTGCTCGCCGCCGGCGGATTCGAGCGCAACGCGGAGCTGCGGCGGCGCTACCAGCGGGAACCGATCGGCGCCGACTGGACCGTCGGCTCCCCCGGTAACTCCGGCGACGGGATCGTGGCCGGCGAGGCGGCCGGCGGCGCGCTGGCGCTCATGGACGACGCCTGGTGGGGGCCGTCGATCCCGCTCACCGGCGGACCGGTGTTCTGCCTGGCGGAGCGGAGCCTGCCCGGCTCCATCTTCGTCAACGCGGCTGGCGAGCGGTTCATGAACGAGGCCGCGCCGTACGTGGACGCCGTGCACACCATGTACGACAGGCACACCGTGGACAACCCGCACATCCCGTGCTGGATGATCGCCGACCAGCGGTACCGCAACCGGTACGTGTTCACCGGGGTGCCACCGCGCAGGCCGCTGCCGCGGCGCTGGTATGCCGCCGGCGCGGTGCAGCGGGCCGAAACGCTCTCCGACCTGGCGGCGCAGATCGG
>JASHPF010000396.1 GCA_030038295.1 Streptosporangiaceae bacterium | reverse complement strand
ACCACCTTCGACGCCGACGAGTACGTCTACGAGACGCTGAAGCTCGGCGCCAGCGGCTTCCTGCTCAAAGACGCGCCGCCTGATCAGCTGCTCGCCGCCGTCCGGTGCGCGGCAGCCGGCGACGCGCTCATTGACCCGTCGATCACCCGCAGGCTGATTCCGAGGTTCGCCCGTGCCACCCGGCCCGACTCGCTGGTCCCGGCTCGGCTGCAGGAGCTGACCGCGAGGGAGCTCGACGTGCTCCGCATGATCGCGAAGGGCCTGTCCAACGCGGAGATCGCCGAGCAGCTTGTGGTCGAGGAGAGCACGATCAAGACGCACGTGAGCCGCATCCTCACCAAGCTCGGGCTGCGGGACCGCGTGCAGGCCGTCGTGCTCGCCTACGAGTCCGGCTTCGTCACACCGGACGCGGGCTGACGCGGCCTGCGAGATCACCACCTACGAGCCGTCGCCGGGACGTGAGCCGATAAAGTCCTGGCCATGAGCCTTGATGGGGAGTACGTACCAAGTCCGCGAGAGTGGGTGCGCGATCAGGTCGCCGAGTACGAGGCGTCCGGCGGGCAGCGCGCGAACACGCTGCGCGACACCGGCCTGCCGGTCGTGATCGTGACGGCGCGCGGGGGCAGGACCGGCAAGATCCGCAAGATGGCGCTGATGCGAGTGGAGCACAACGGCGAGTACGCGCTCGTCGCGTCGATGGGCGGTGCGCCGAAGAATCCCGTCTGGTACTACAACCTGACAGCCGACCCCCATTCAGTCTTGCTGCAGGACGGCCCGGAACCCTTCGCGGTCGACGTGCGCGAGCTAGCGGGTGCGGAGCGCGCGCTGTGGTGGGACCGCGCCGTCGCGGCGTTCCCGCCGTACGCCGATTACCAGCAGAAGACCGAGCGCACGATCCCGGTCCTGCTGGCCACGCGACGCGGCTGAGCGCCGCTCGGTCAGGCGGGTCAGGCGGATCAGGCGGGTCTAGCGCTCGTTGCCCGGTGACCCGCCCGCGATCTCAAAGGACCACAGCTCGCTGCTCACGGCCACCGGGTGCGGCGCGCTGCCCGGCTGGCCGTGAGCGTGGCCGTCGCCGTGGCCCTGGGCGTTGCCATGGCCGTGACCATGGCCATGGGCGAATGCCGGTCCGGTGCGCCACGCCTCGAACGCCGCCTCATCCCGCCACCGGGTCACTACCAGCCAGGTAGCGCGCCCGTCGCTGGGCCGCAACAGCTCAAACCCCTCGAAACCGTCCTGGGTGTCGACCGCGCCTGCTCGCGCGGCGAACCGGCGTGCGAGCTCGTCGCCGCCGTCCGCGGGCACGGTGATTGCGTTGATCTTGATAACGGTCATGCCTCGATCATGCCCGGCCGGGCCGATCCGGTCACTGCTGGGCAGGTCAGCCGCACCGGCCGGCCCAAGTAGCCGAGGCGCCTCCGCCACTCGGGGAGGCGGGCATCTACGGTGGAATTGTGCGCAGCACGCGACGACTGGCTCCCCCTCCAGCTCGGACCGGAGCCATGCCATGGTGGGGAGTCGCGTCATCGGTGCTGGCGCCGGTCATTCTCATCGGGGGCTGGACGGTGGCCGCTGACCTGCAGCCGGCGCCGTTCAACGCGGTGCAGCGGTCGATCAGCGCGCTCGGCGCGGTGGGCATGCCCTACCGGTGGATCGTCGCGCTAGCGCTGCTCGGCGTCGGTGTCTGCCACGTCATCACCGGGATCGCGCTGCGCTCGGCGGCTGACGCCGGCCGGGCGCTGCTGGTGGTCGGCGGAATCTCGGGCGCTCTCATCGCCGTCAACCCGCAGCCCCGGCACGGCGGGTCACTGGCCCATGAGGCGTTCTCCCTGGTCGGCGTCGTGGTGATGACGATCTGGCCAATAGCGGCGACGCGGGGCGATCGCGGCGCACCGTTCGGGTTGCGGCCCGCCGTGGCGGCCACGGCCACCGCGGTCACGCTCGGCATGCTGCTGTGGTTCACCATCGAGCTCTTTCACGGGCCCGAGCTGGGGCTCGCCGAGCGAACCGTGACCGCGGACCAGTCGATCTGGCCACTGCTGGTCGTCATGTCCGTCCTGGCGGCCAGGCAGCGCGCGCTCGTGCCCGCGGGACAGGGGGCGGCCGTCAGGTGCCGGTAGCGCGGCGGCTCGCTCAGCGGTCGCCAGGCGCCGTCACGAAGTCGATGAGCTCCTCGACCCGGCCGAGGAAGGCGGGCTCAAGGTCGGCGTACGACGCCACGCGGCCGAGGATCCGGCGCCACCCTGCCGCCGGGTCGGGCGGCCACCCGAGCGCGGCGAGCACGCCGTCCTTCCACGGCACGTCCCGCGGCACCTCGGGCCAGCGCGGGATGCCCAGGCTGGCCGGCCGCACCGCGGCCCACACGTCCACAAAGGGGTGCCCGACAACCAGGACATGCTCAGCGGTCACCTGCGCGGCGATCCTGCTCTCCTTGGAGCCTGGCACGAGATGATCGACGAGCACGCCGAGACGACGGCCAGGCTGCGCGGCAAACCCGGCCACGATCGCGGGCAGGTCGTCGACGCCGCGCAGCGGCTCTACCACCACCCCCAGCTCGCGCAGGTCGTCACCCCAAACCTTCTCCACCAGCTCCGCGTCGTGCTGGCCCTCGACGTAGATGCGACTCGCCCTGGCCACCCTGGCCCGGCTCGGCGGCGCCGCAAGGGAGCCAGATGCGGTGCGAGCCGACCCGGCCCGCCGACCCTGTACCGGCCTGACCAGGGCCACCCGCGCACCGTCCAGCAGGAAGGTTCCCGCCAGCGGGAAAACCCGCCGCCTGCCGTGCCGGTCTTCGAGCACGACGGCGTCCTTCTCG
>JASHPF010000008.1 GCA_030038295.1 Streptosporangiaceae bacterium | reverse complement strand
GCCGGCCCGCCTCCGGCAGCCTGCCGGGCGCCCCCGGCCGTCGGCCGGCGGCGAAGAACGAGTCACCGGTCGGCCGGCCGGTCCCGTCCGAGCGCTCCGGCCAGGCCCGACGTTCGGACGGCACGTCGGGTCCGGGCCGCGGAGCTTCGAACGGAACGCGGCGGCGCGGCTCTACCCCGCCAGGCGGCAGGCCGGGGCGATCGGGCGGGTAGCCGTTCGGCGCCTGGTAACCGTTGGGCTCAGGGCCTGGCCGGCGTGAGTCCGGGCGCGGCTGGACCGAAGCCCGCGCGTCGCGGGCTCTGCCGGGACCGTCCGGTGCGAGGGCCCGCCCGCTCCGATCGGACCGGGGGCCGTCGTAGCCTCCGCGTTCGCCGCCCTGGTCCGGGCCGGTGTCACGCCACCGGTCGGCCAGCGGCGGCCGGGCAGGCGGGCGCTCGATGTCACGCACCGGCTGGCCCAGCGGGTCCGTGTCGGCGTCATCGGCCGACTCGCGCTCGAGGTCGGCACGCTCGACGTCCCGGCGAGGCGCCGGGCCGCTCGCCGGCCGCACCCCTGCCCAGGGCCCGATGTCACGTTCCAGGTCTGCACGCGGAGGTCCTGGCCTCTGCTGCGGAGCCGCCGACGTCCGACCGGAACCGCGCTGATCGAACTCCTCGGGGAGCCCCCACCGTTCGTCCGGTGCCGGCCGGCGGCCCTGGTCGGCGGGGGCGACTCGCTGGCCCGCGCTGGCCGGGGTTCTGCTGGTGAGCCTCGCCCCGGCATCCGCGTCGGCTGCGGTCAGGGCGTCGGGCCGGACCGGTCGGAACTCACTCAGCCAGCTCTCGGCGGCGGCGTCCGGGTGCTCGTCTGGCGGCTGGCGATCATCCCGCCTCCAGCGCACTGCGACCTCCACGCCCGACAACGTGCGACCACCGCGCACGGCGGACCCACCTCAGCCTGCGCGCCCGGTCCCACCCCTGTCGGCCAAGCGTCCCATGCGAGCCCGGGGCGTCGCAACCGCGTGACCGCCCCGCCAGGCGGCCGGGCAGCGGCGGGCGGCCGCGGCCAGAGCCGGCCCCGTTCCCATCACGTACTGGGGTTTCTTAGTCCTGCGGCTTACTCTTTCTGGCCGCGGCACCGTCCGCTACCGTTACGGCTGTCGTCATTTTTCCCGCCGTGGAGGCATCGATGGAGCGACAGGTGAAGTACCTCTTGCCAGAGTCCGAGCTGCCGCGGCACTGGTACAACGTGATCGCCGACCTCCCGTCACCGCCGCCGCCGCCGCTGCACCCAGGCACCGGCCAGCCGGTCGGGCCGGACGACCTGGCGCCGCTGTTTCCCGCCGCGCTGATCGCCCAGGAGGTGACCGGCGAGCGGTACGTCGCCATTCCCGAGGACGTGCTCGACGTGTACCGGCTGTGGCGGCCGACCCCGTTGTTCCGCGCCCGGCGACTCGAGCGGGACCTCGGCACTCCGGCCCGGATCTACTACAAGTACGAGGGCGGCAGCCCGGCCGGCTCGCACAAGCCCAACACGGCAGTGCCGCAGGCCTATTACAACGCCGCCGAGGGCGCCAAGAGGCTGACCACCGAGACCGGCGCCGGCCAGTGGGGCAGCGCGCTGGCGTTCGCCTCGGCGTTGTTCGGCTTGCAGCTCGAGGTCTGGATGGTCAGGGCGTCCTACGACCAGAAGCCGTACCGCAAGCTGCTCATGGAGACCTACGGCGCCACGGTGTACCCCAGCCCGTCCGACCGCACCAACGCGGGCCGGGCGGTGCTCGCCGAGCACCCGGAGTCCACGGGCAGCCTCGGCATCGCGATCAGCGAGGCGGTCGAGGTGGCCGCGGGCGACCCCGAAGCCCGGTACGCGCTCGGCAGCGTGCTCAACCACGTGCTGATGCATCAGACGATCATCGGCGAGGAGGCGCTCAAGCAGCTCGCCGACGCGGGCGACACCCCGGACGTGATCGTCGGGTGCACCGGGGGCGGGTCGAACTTCGGCGGCCTCGTCTTCCCGTTCTTGCGCGAGAAGCTGGCCGGCCGGATCAACCCGGTGATCCGGGCGGTCGAGCCCGCCGCGTGCCCGTCGTTCACCCGCAGCGTCTACGCCTACGACTTCGGCGACACGGCCGGGATGACCCCGCTGCTGAAGATGCACACGCTAGGCCACGAGTTCATCCCAGACCCGATTCACGCCGGCGGGCCGCGTTATCACGGCATGTCGCCGCTGCTATCGCACATCTACGAGCTCGGCCTTATCGAGGCCGTGGCCAAGCCGCAGTCGGAGTGCTTCGCGGCCGGGCTGCGGTTCGCCCGCACCGAGGGAATCGTCCCGGCGCCCGAGCCGACCCACGCCGTCGCCGCCTGCATCGAGGAAGCCTTGCGCTGCAAGGAGACCGGCGAGGAGAAGGTCATCCTCACCGCGCTCTGCGGGCACGGGCTGCTCGACCTAGCGGCGTATGGGGATTACCTGTCGGGTCAGCTGCAAGACCTGCAGCTCAGCGACCAGGCCGTCGAGGAAGCACTCGCGGGGCTGCCGGCTGGGGTCTGAGCGAGCTGTGGCCTGGACCGGCCCTCGGCCGAGTGACCCGCCGGGCGCGGCGACCGCTGCCGGTGCGGCGCGGGTCTGGCGCTGCACGCGTTGCGGTGGGGTCTGGCGGTGCGGGAGAAGCGCTGCCAGACCCGGGCCGGGAGGAGGGGTTTCGGCCCGGGTCACTGGCACGCATCCACGGCCGTCACAGTAGACGCGCGCGGGGAGTACAGTCGAATAAACGACCGTTCATAACAGCGATATAAGAACTACGCCCCGAGCCGTCGCTTGTCAAGAGATTCACTGACAACCAGCGCGGGGCGCCAGGCGTCTGCTAGATGCCACGTAGTCGCTATTACTGATCAGATTGCCGATAAATGACGATCGCGGATTCCTACTCGGACCTCGGCGATCCGCTGCCCATCGGCGGCACCGCTATTCAGGCGCGGCTGGCCGAGGCGGCAATCGATCTCTTTTACGAGCGGGGCGCGCTGGCCACCACCGTGCGGGACATCACGCACGCCTGCGGGCTGACGCCCGGCGCGCTATACAACCACTTCGCCTCCAAAGACCAGCTGCTGTACCTGGTGGTCAGGGACATTCACCGGCAGGTGGGCGAGCACCTGGGCGTGCTGCTGGCCGCCGCCGGCGACGATCCGGTCGCGCAACTGACAGCGGCGGTCAAGTTCCTTGTCTCGCACACGGCGGGGTTTAAGAAACGGTCTCGGGTTGCGAACAGGGAATTCACGTTGCTGACCGGTTCTCGCCGCGAGGAGATCAGGGAGCTGCGCCGGCAGTTGCGGGACAGGTTCGCTGCGGTCATCCTCGCCGGAGCCCGGCAGGGCGTGTTTGACCTCGTCGGCGGCGACGACATCGGCCCCGCCACGCTGCACGCCGCCACGATCACGACCATGTGCGTGCGGATCAGCGAGTGGACCCTGGAGAACTATCCGCTGACCATGGAGGATCTGGAGAACCGGCACGCCGAGCTGGCCCTGCGGATGGTCGGCGTCCGGCGAGGCTGATCGCGGGCGGCCCGGTCACCGGATGCGGCGCCCCATTTCCTTGGTCGAGTAGCCGCCGAGCGCGGTGACCGCGGCCTGGAACTGGTCGGACCGGAGCAGCGACCAGAACGGCGCGAGGAGTGGGCTGTCCATCGCGCTGGCGGCCACGACGAGGTCGTAGGGCTCCTGCGTGACAGGGACGAAGTCCAGTCCGAACGCGCGCGCGGCGGCCAGGATGCCAAGGCCGGCGTCGCAGCGGCCGGCGGCGATCGCGGCGGCAACGGCGAGATGCGTGGGCTCTTCCCGCGCATACCCCGAGACGGCGTCCGGGCTGATTCCGAGCCGCCCGAGCTCGTAGTCCAGCAGGACCCTGGTGCCGGCCCCGCGCTGCCGGTTGACGTACCGCACGCCCGGCCGGGCCAGGTCGGCGATGCCCGCGAGGCCGAGCGGGTTGCCGGGCGCGACGATCAGGCCCTGGTCGCGGTGCACCAGCCGGACGACCGACACCTCGGTACCGGCGAGCACGCGGTCGACGTACGGCAGCGTGTACTCCCCGCTGGCAGGATCGAGCAGGTGCGATCCGGCGAGGTGACACAGGCCGTCGCGGAGCGCCACCAGGCCGCCGAGCGATCCCACGTTGGACGAGGCGAGCGTGACGATCGGGTCGTCGGCCCGCAGGGCCGAGGCGGCGAGATCGAGCACGAGGTCGTGCGACCCGATGGCGACGATCGTGTGGGCAATCTCGTCGATGCCGCGCAGCAACTCGACCTCGACGTGCTCTCCCGCGTGATGCCCTTCCTGCCCGGCCGGCACGACCAGCAGCCCGTCCGCGCGGACCAGCGAGGTGAGCACCCCAGCGCCGCGGGGCAGGGGCGAGGCGACCGTGGTGCCTGCCACCACGCCGAGCCGCACGCGCACCCAGTCGTCCATGCCGAGCGGCGAGGCAAGCTTGCGCGCCAGCCGGGCGGAGACCCGCGGCCTGGTGCGCGGCGGCGCGCCAGCAAGCTCAGCCAGCAGCGGCTCGGCGAAGATGTCGAAGGTGAGCGCGGCGGACACCGGGTAGCCCGGTGCGCCGAGGACAGGGGTCTGGCCAACGGTCCCGAGCACCACCGGATGACCGGGCCGGACCGCGACGCCGTGCACGGCGAGTATCCCCAGCTCCGCCACCACCCGCGCGGTGTAGTCGTCTCGCCCGGCGCTCGAGCCCGCCACGATGATCAGCAGGTCGCAGTCCGCCACCGCGGCCTTGACCACGCTGGCGATGCGATCCGGGCTGTCGGGTTCAACCGGCAGGCAGCGCGCGTCGCAACCCGCCTCGCGCGCCTGCGTCGCCAGCATGACGGAGTTGGTGTCGAGGATCTCGCCGGGACCTGGCTGGCTGCCGATCGGCCGGACCTCGTCCCCGGTCGGCAGGATCGTGACAACCGGGCGCCGCCGGACGAGCAGCTCTATCGCCCCGGCGGCCGCGGCGGCGGCGATGTCGGCCGCTCGGAGCCGGTGGCCAGCGGGCAGCAGCAGCTCGCCGGCGCTGACGTCCTCACCGATCGACCGCACGTGCTGATAGGGCGGCACGGCGGCGCGGAGCTCTGCGGCGAGGCCGGCGTAGTGGACGTGCTCGCGCATGACGACCGCATCACGCCCGGCCGGCATCGGGTCGCCGGTGTCGACGACGTCATAGGCGTCAGCGGCGAGGCGGACCGGCGTGGTTTCGGTGGCGCCAAGGGTGTCCGCCGCGCGCACGGCGATGCCGTCCATGCCGGCCGCGTCGAACGGGGGCGAGGAGCGAGTGGCCCACACTGGGCCGGCCGTGACCAGGCCCGCCGCGTCCGCCACCGGCACCAGGACGGCCGGCAGCCGAGCCGGGCAGCCCGCTGCGTCGCGGGCGGCGCGCCATGCCTGCATGGCGCGTGCCGCCGGGACGTCTTTGATGAACGGGCTGTTCGCCATCACCACGTTCCACGATAGAGGCTCGGCGATCGCACCCTAGCGGTAGAGGGTGACGTCGACCTCGGTGCCCGCGTCGAGCCCGGTGGCCTCTTCGGGGATGATCAGGAAGCCGTCGGCGGCGGTGAGCACGGAGAGCAGCGCGGACAGCCCGAACAGCGGGATCGCGGTGCCGTCGGATACCCGCACCTGGACGACATCGAGGCGCCCGGTCGCCGATGGCAGGTCGCGGGCCAGCGTGACCCGCACGACCGGTTCGGGCGGCGGCGTGGTGCAGCCGCCGACGAGTCGCACCAGCGGGACGCCGAGCAGCCGGAAGACGACGAGCGCCGACCGGGGATTGCCAGGCAGGCCGACGACGGGCACACCGTCACACTCGGCGAGCAGCGTGGGCTTGCCCGGCTTGATCGCCAGGCCGTGACACCAGATGCCCGGTGGCCCGAGGCGCGCCACCACGCCGGCCGTCTCGTCCCGTCCGCCGACCGACGACCCGGCGGAGATCACGATCAGGTCGGTCGCTGGGAGCGCGGCCCGAAGCGCGGTTTCGAGCGCGGCGGCGTCGTCGGGCACGATGCCGCCGTCGGCAGGCTCGCCGCCCGCATCCGTGACCAGCGCGGCGAGGGCCACCGCCGTCGCGTCGCGGACCTGGCCCGGCCGGAGCTCGGCCGTCGCCGGCGGCACGACCTCGTCTCCGGTGGAGAAGATCGTCACCGTGGGCCGGGCGCGGACGGCCAGAGTGGTGATCCCGGCGGCGCTCAGCATGCCGAGGTCCTGCGGTCGCAGCGGCCGACCCGCGGGAACGAGTTCGGCACCCTGGGCCGCGTCCTCGTCGGCCCGCACCACCCCCTCACCCGGCGCGACCGGCCTGACCACCTCGATGGTGCCGGTCATGGCCTGCTGCGTGTACTCGATCATCACGACGGCATCCGCGCCGGCCGGCAGCACGCCGCCCGTCGGCATGCTCACTGCCGCGCCGGGACCAACCGTCACCCGCGGCTCGGCCCCCATCAGGACGGCGCCGGTGACGTCGAGATACCCGGGCAGGCCCTCGGACACGCCGTAGGTGTCCGCCGCGCGCACCGCGAAGCCGTCCACGGTCGAGCGTGCGAATCCGGGCAGCGGCTGCGGGGCGGTAATCGGCTCGGCCGGAACCCGGCCGAGCGCGCGCGCGACCGGTATCGTCTCGGCAGGTGTCCGGCGTTCGGGCCGGAACCCGGCCAGGGCCTCGCCGACCGTCCTGGTCGTGAAGAATTCCCGGCCGGCCTCAGCCTTCGTCGCGCCTCCCCGGAGGGGTGCTCCCGTTGGGGGCGGTGCCGCCCGCGGTGCTGCCTTTCTCGTGCGCGCCGCCACCGGGGCTGGCCCCGGTCGCCGTCGACAGCCGCAGCACGCTCGCTACCGGGCCGAGGGCCACCTGGCCCAGGCCGCAGATCGAGGTCCGGCGCATGACCTCCTCAAGCTGCCCGATGCGGCCGTCCACGTCGTTGGCCCCGCCGCCGCGCGCCAGCAGGTCGGACAGCATGGCGTGCGCCTTCGCCGAGCCGACCCGGCACGGCACGCACTTGCCGCAGGACTCGTTGCGGAAAAACCGCAGCACGTTCACCGCCGCGGCGAGCAGGTCGGTGCCCTCGGCCATCACCACGAGAGCGCCGGAGCCCAGCATCGACCCGGCGTCCCGCACCGTGCCGAAGTCGAGTTCCACGTCCAGCTGGCCGGGGCCGAGGAAGTTTGACGACGCCCCGCCGGGCTGGATGCCGCCCACCGGCCTGCCGCCGGACACGCCGCCGGCCAGGTCAAGCAGCTCCCTTGCGGTGGTGCCCATGGGCACGCAGTACACGCCGGGGCGCTCCACATGGCCGGACACCGCGAAGAACTTCAGGCCCGCGTGCTCGCCCTTGCCCTGCTGGTTCCACCAGTCCGCGCCGCGCCTGGCGATGACCGGGACGTGCGCGAATGTCTCGACCGAGTTGATCAGGGTGGGCTTGCCGTACAGGCCGAACACGCCGGGGAAGGGCGGCTTGTTCCGCGGCTCGCCGCGATGGCCCTCCATGCACTCCAGCAAGGCCGACTCCTCGCCCAGGATGTAGCCGCCGGGCGAGGTGAACACCTCGACGGACAGCCGCTGTCCGGTGCCCGCCACGTCCGGCCCTAGCAGCCCGGCCGCGCGCAGTGCGTCGAGCTCGCGGCGGACCACCGCCTCCTCCGGCCCGTACTCGTGCCGGATGAACACCCAGCCTTCGTCGGCGCCGACGGCAAGCATGCCGAGCAGCATGCCCTCCAGCACCAGGTGCGGCTGGGTGGCGAGGATCTCGCGGTCCTTGAACGTGCCCGGCTCAGATTCGTCGGCGTTGCAGATCACGTACTTGGGGTCGGCGTCCTGCGCGGCGACCAGGCTCCACTTGCGGCCCGTGGGGAAGCCGGCCCCGCCCATGCCCCTCAGCCCGGCGTCGTTGAGCGCCCCGATGACGGCCGCGGTGCCGAGGTCACCGGCCAGCACCGAGCGCAGCACCCCGTAGCGGTCTGCGGGCGCCGGGTACGGGTCGTTGGGCCAGCTGCTTCCCGCGAGCGCCTCGCGCTCCGGCGCGGCGTGGTGGCCGCCGCCGTGTCCATTGCTCAATGGCCGCTTCGCGTCGCGCACGGCCGTGACCGCGGCCTCTGCGCCGGCCGTCGAGACGGGCGCGTCATTGACGGCGCACGCCGGGGCGATGTCGCACCGACCGAGGCAGGACCCCTCGATGATGTCGACGTCGGCAGCCGCGCCGTATCGCTCACGCAGCGCCGCTATCTGCTCGTCAGCCCCGCGCAGCCAGCACGACAGGTCATGACAGACCCGCAATTCGACCCGCTCCGGCGGTGAGGTCTTGAAGTGGGGGTAGAACGAGATCAGCCCTTCGATCTCATACAGCGGACGGCGCACGTCGCGCGCCAGCGCGATCAGTTCCTCGCGCGGCAGCCAGCCGACCCGCTCCTGGATCGCGGTGAGCGCCGGGATCAGGCTCGGGCCGGGGAACTTGCCCGCCCTGGCCTCGACGCCAGGGATGCGGGCCGGCGCCTTAGCCATCGGCCCGCGGCGCGTCGACCCGGTCGGCAACCTCGGCCTGCGGAGGCTGCTCGAAGCGCACGATCCGCACCGCGCAGAACTTGAACTCGGGGATCTTTCCGAGCGGGTCGAGCTCGTCGGTGGTCAGCAGGTTCGCCGCCGCCTCCCGGAAGTGGAACGGAATGAAGCAGTTGCCGCGGGCCTCGGCGTAGGAGGCCTTGACCGCCAGTTCGATCGTGCCGCGGCGCGAGCTCACCTGGGCCAGGTCGCCGTCCGCAAGGCCGAGGGCCGCGGCGTCCTCGGGATGCAGGTAGACCTGGGCCACCGGGGCGATCGCGTCGAGCGCGTAGGACCTGCGGGTCATCGATCCGGTGTGCCAGTGCTCGAGCATCCGGCCGGTGTTGAGCACGAACGGGTAGTCCTCGTCCGGCAGTTCCTTCGCAGGCAGCCACTCGGCGGGTACCAGGTGGGCGAGCCCGTCGTTGGTGTTGAATTTCTCGCCGAACATGACCACGATGCCGTCGCTGTGCTCCGGGTCCGGGTTCGGGTAGAGCTTGCCCGACAGCCCGAGGTTGTCGTAGCTCAGGTTCTTGTAGCTGGGGAGGACCGAGACCATCTCGTCGAAGATCTGCCGCGGCGACTCGTAACGCCAGTCGAGCCCGATCCGGTTGGCGATGTCCTGGACGACCTCCCAGTCGACCCGCGCCTGGCCGGGCGTGTCGAGCACCTTGCGGCCGAGCTGTACCCGGCGGTCGGTGTTGGTGTAGGTGCCGTCCTTCTCCAGGTAAGACGAGGCGGGCAGGATCACGTCAGCGAACTCGGCAGTCTCGGTCAGGAAGATGTCCTGGACGACGAGGAAATCCAGCTTCGACAGCGCCTTGCGCACCTTGTTGATGTTGGGGTCGGACAGGAACGGGTTCTCGCCCAGCATGTACATGCCCCGCACGCCGCCCGCCAGGGCTGAACTGATGATCTCTGTGGTCGTCAGGCCGCTCTTCGGGTCCAGGTCGGTGGTCCCCCACGCCGCCTCGAACCTGGCCCTGATATCCGGGTCGTCGGCCTTCTGATAGTTGGGGTAGTACATGGGGATCAGGCCCATGTCCGAGGCGCCCTGCACGTTGTTCTGGCCGCGCAGCGGGTGCAGTCCGGCCCCCTGCTTGCCGACGTTGCCGGTGATGGAGCACATGGCGATCAGGCAGCGGGCGTTGTCGGTGCCGGTCGTGTGCTGGGAGATGCCCATCCCCCAGAAGATGATGCCGGCCTTAGCGCCGCCCCAGGCCTTCGCCACTCGCCGGATCGTGTCGGCGGGCACGCCGGTGATCTGCTCGGCCCGCTCGGGCGGGTAACTCGCAACCGTCTCCTTGAGCGCCTCGTAGTTGGACGTCCGGCTCGCGATGAAGTCATGATCGACCAGATCGAGCCGGATCACCTCGTGCATGACGCCGTTGTAGAAGGCAACGTCGGTACCCGGCTTGAGCTGGCAGTAGATGTCCGCGTGATCCGCCATCTTGTCCGCGCGCGGGTCGACGTAGATGATCGTCGTGCCGTTCCTCCTGGCCTGCTTGAAGAAGGTCGACGCCACCGGGTGGTTCGCGGACGTATTCGTCCCGGTGACGATCGCCACCTCGGCGTTCACGACGTCGCCAAAGGTCGTGGACACCGCGCCCGAGCCGATCCCCTCGAACAGCGCGAACACGCTCGAGGCGTGACACAGCCGGGTGCAGTGGTCGACGTTGTTGGTGTGGAATCCAGTCCGGATCAGCTTCTGGAAGAGGTAGGCCTCCTCGTTGGAGCACTTGGCCGAACCGAAGCCGGCGATTGCGGCCGGACCGCCGCGCGCGTGTACTTCGGTCAGCCGGCGGGCGACCAGGTCGAGAGCCTCCGCCCAGCTGGCCTCGCGGAAGTGCGGCAGCACTTCGGCATAGTCGACCAGCCCGCCGGGCTTGCGCCGCTTGCCCTTGCCCTTGGCGTTGTTCGCGCTGCCGTTCCCGGCCATCTCACCACGCACGTCGGCCGACAGCGCCCCCTTCGGATAGGAGTCCTCGCGGCGGATCAGCGGGACGGTAAGCCGCTGCGGCGAGGCCGCGTAGTCCCAGCCGTATCGGCCCTTCACGCACAGCCGGCCGTGCGAACCCGGCTGCTCGCGCCCGTCGGCGAACGCGATCGCGCCGCGGTCCCGGTCCACGTAGTAGGTCAGCGCGCAGCCGACGCCGCAGTACGGGCACACGGTGTCTACCGCGTCGAGCTCGGTTCGCGGCCGGATCGGCACGTCGTGGATCGGCTTATTGGTCAGCGCGCCGGTCGGGCAGGCGGCCACGCACTCCCCGCAGGATACGCAGGAGGAATCGGCCATCAGGTCGTTCAGGTCGAAGGCGATCCGGGTCGTGTAGCCCTTGCCGCTGCGCCCGATGACGTCGTTGCCCTGGATGTCGTCACAGGCGCGGACGCACCGGTCGCAGAGGATGCACGCGTCGTGGTCCACCGAGATGACCGGGCTCGAGGCGTCGACACCCCGGCCGGAGCCGACCGGCAGGCCACTCTCCTTCGTCACCCCGTACCTGTCAGCCAGGGCAAGTAGCTCGTTGTTACCCGTCGTGGTCTGCTTCGGGTCCCGCGCCAGGTCGGGCTGGTCGGCCAGCAGCAGCTCGAGCAGGCTGGTCCGGCTGCGTTCCAGCTCCGGGCTGGTGGTCGTCACCTGCATGCGGTCTTCGCACGCCCGGACGCAGGATGCGGCGAACGCGGGCGCCCCGACGTCGACCACGCACATCCGGCAGACGCCGACCGGATCGTAACGCTCGTCATGGCAGAGCACCGGAATGTCGATGCCTGCTGACTTGGCCGCGGCCCAGATCGTGGTGCCCAGAGCGGCGGTTACTTCCTGCCCGTCGATCGTCAGCGCCACGGTTCCCGTGCGTTCCTCGGCAGTAATAGCCATGCCACGAGTATCCGTCGGGGCGGTATCCGCACTCAATGTGTCACGTCCTAATCCATCGCGCCGCGCTATGTCACCCCAGGTGCAAGTCCGCGAGGTCGGCCGGACCGAGGCGGCCCTCGCTATCCAGCCCGCGGGCCGCGTAGTAGCCGTCGATCATGGCCCGCAGCCTGCCCTGGGTCAGCGCGGCCACTCGGCCGGAGGCCAGTTCAAGCGGCTCAGACAGCAGCCGCTCGGGCAGCCAGTCGTCGGCGGGCTGCCAGCCCTCGCGCAGATTGAAGAGGCGCTTCGCGAGCACAATCCGGCGCGCCGTCTGCCGCAGCTCGGCGCCCGTCAGCGGCCAGCCGGTCACGGCCGACAGCAGTCCGGCCCATTCGGTGAACGGGTCCTCGAAGACTCCGCGCAGGAATTTACACAAGATCATCGAGTCCATCACCGCAGCGCGGTCCTCTGTCTCGACCGCGGCGGCCACGTGCGCCGTGCCACCGTCCAGCCGGTCGAGATCACCCGACAAGTCCGCCTCGTACGCGCCGGACCGGTTATGATCCGCTCCCCTGGCGTTGACGGCGAGGCCGAGGGCCATCGCGTGCAGCGAACGTGGTTCGTAACCAGGCATCTCCAGGCCCTTGACGTGCGGCGCGAACGCGGCCGAGCCGCCGCCGACGCGCTCCGCGGCGCGTCGTGAGCCCTCGGCGAGCAGGTCGCCGAGCCCCGTACGCGCGCCTATCTCGTCGAGTGCCCGCTGCAGCGCGCCCGCGTCACCGAAGCGCAGCCACGGCGCGTCGATCAGGCCGCGCTCCGCGCACTCCATGGCCCAGGCGATGGTGCCGCCGGCGGAGATGGTGTCGATGCCGAGCTCGTCGCAGCGCGCGCTGGCGGCGAGCACCGCATCAGGATCGCCGACCCCGCACATCGGGCCGAGCGCGAAGACGTTCTCGTACTCCACCCGCATCTTCTTGCCGCCGCGCGCGGCGTAGATATGCTCGCAGCCGATCGTGCACGACGCGCAGCTGTTCCGGGCGACCTTGCGCAGCTCAGCCAGGTCCTCGGCGGCCAGCCGCGGCGCCTCCTCGAAGCTCGCGGCCTGGAAATTCCTCGTTGGCAGCGTGGCGATGGCGTTGAACGCCAGGAGGTTAGCCAGCGTCCCCAGTTCCCGGTACTTGGCGGTGGCCGGGCCGAACGACCGCGCCCGCAGATCGCGCGCGGCGGCCAGCACGGTCTCCGGATCGGCCGGCGGGACCTTGCGCTCGGCGGCGCGCACAGCAACGGCCTTGATTCCCTTGGCGCCCAGCACAGCGCCGAGGCCGCCGCGCCCGGCATGCCGGCCGTCGTGCGAGATCGTGGCGTACCGAACGCCACGCTCGCCCGCCGCGCCGATGGCCCCGACCCGCCAGCCACGGCCCAGCCGGTCGCGCAACCGGCCCGCGGTGTCGGCTGCACTCAGCCCCGTCAGGTCCGCCGCCGGCTCGAATCGGGCGCCGTCGCCATCCACCAACAGCACCGACAGCTCACGTCGTGCGCCGCGCACCGCGATCGCGTCGTAGCCGGTGAGCTTGCCGGCGATGGCGAAGTGGCTCGACGCCAGGGCGTCCGTCAGCATGCCGGTCAGCGGGGACTTGGCCACTACCGCGAACTTTGCGCTGGTCGTCAGCGAGGTCCCGACGAGCGGGGAAAACACAAAAGCCAGCGGTGCCGCCGGCGCCAGCGGGTCGACGCCGGGCGGTGCCAGCGTGTGCAGCAGCCAGGCACCGAGGCCGACCCCGCCCAGGTAAGCCCGCAGCACCTGTTCCGGCAGCGGCAGGACGCTCGCCGAGCCGGCGGTTGCGTCGACCACCAGCACCTGGCCGAAGTAGCCACCCGCGGTCATGGCGTCAGCCACCCGCCTCGGCGGACAGAAACAACACAGAATCACCGGCAGCGAGCGGGGTCTGCCCGTCCCTGGTAATCCGATCGCCGTTCAGAGCCGCGATCACGTGGCGGTCCAGCGCGACGTCAGCGGCCGCCGCCGCCTCGGATACGGTGGCGGCCCGCACCAATTCCGGACCGCGGCGGCCACCTGCCAGCACGCCAAACCGCTGGACCGTCACCTCAGGCCCGGGCCGAGCCCTGGCCGCCCGGTAGTCCGCCGGGTCGTTGACGTTCACGACAGACTCCAGCGCGGGATCGAGCGCAGCCAGCACCGGGTCGGCGCGCAGCGCCGATTCGTCGAGCATGGCCACGTTGCACTGGTCGAACAGGAACGCCGGCTTGAGCCGGCCGGCTGCCACGAGCCGCTCGGCGGCGGCCGCCAGCGTGGTGCGGTAGGCGGCGGCGAGCGGCTGGCGGAAGCCGCGAGCTACCGGAAGCCCCACGTCCGCGCCGTCTTCCGCGGCCCGCAGTACCCGCCGGACGAAGGCCGGGTGCAGAAACGGCATGTCCGTGGAGCTGACGAAGGCAACCTGCGCCTGGTCGCTGACCGCGGCGAGGCCGGCGGCGATGCCCTGCACCGGCCCCTGGCCTTCGCGGGGGTCATCGACCACGCCGGTGTCCGGCGGGAGCGGCGGCAGTTCTTGCCCCGGAGCGCGGACGACGACGACCGGCCCCCCGGTGGCGCGGCCGATGATCGCCACGGTGCGCCAGAGCAGCGTGGAACCGTGCCACTCCAGGGCCGCCTTCGGCGAGCCCATCCGGGAAGATCGCCCGCCGGCCAGCACCACACCCGCGGCCGTTGCCATGCCTTCATGCTAGA
This sequence comes from Streptosporangiaceae bacterium, assembly GCA_030038295.1. Taxonomy (GTDB): domain Bacteria; phylum Actinomycetota; class Actinomycetes; order Streptosporangiales; family Streptosporangiaceae; genus JAJYUU01. The sequence continues at coordinate 387 of JASHPF010000008.1, read as the reverse complement.
TCGTGCATCAGGGACATAGCACGCGTGCGAGCTGCGCGGTGAGCGCGCTAGCCGGCTGACGCGCGCGCCACTGGCTGTTCCCTGATGGTCCTGCGGTCATCCGGCAATCGCCGCGTAATTCTCTCGCGGTCGAGCCACTCGAGCAGCGGGACCACCACGCGCCTCGTCGAGCCCAGGGCCTGGCGGGCCTCTGACGTCGTGAACGGCTGCGGCAGCGCGGCCAGGATCCGCTCGGCCAGCGAGGCGGCGTCGGCGGGCAGCAGCACGTTGCCGGGCAGGCGCCGGACCAGCCCGGCCCGCTCGGCTGCCGCCATGGCCCGAGCGTCGAGGCCGAGCTGGCGCAGCCGGTCGCTGTCCGGTGCGCTGAACGGCGCCGCCGCCAGATCA
>JASHPF010000395.1 GCA_030038295.1 Streptosporangiaceae bacterium | reverse complement strand
AGCGCCTCTTCCCACAGTGTCCGGCCGACGGCGAACCCGTCAAAGCCGTCCACCTGAGCCCCGATCTTCACCCACTCGATGACTTGCTTCTCGTCCGCACCGCGGCCGAGCACGATGCACTTGACGTGGTCCCGGCCGTCGAGCTGGGCCTGCGCCACCACCTGCTCGCAGGCCTCCGTCGTGTCCAGGCCCTCGATTTTCCAGATGTCCGGCTCCACATCACCAGCCTGCAGGGCCGCGATGGTCGCCACCACCAGGCCGGGACGCAGCTCCCGATCGTAGGCCCGCTGGTCGCCGCCGAACCGGTCAAGCTGGTCCTTCGTCGCGGGCACCAGCAGCTCGAACAGGAACTTACGGTCACGGTCACGGAGCCAGCGGCTCAGCCGGGCGAGCCGCTCGGTCTGCCGTTGGTTGAGCGCCGCGTCGCCATCAGGGTTGTAACGCACCAGGACCTTCGCGAACGATGGATCGAACGCCTCGATGTGGGCGCCGAAATCGTCGCCGTACTGGAACTGGAACTCCTCCTGGCCGGACTTCTCGACGGGCATCGCCAGCGGCGCGTGCTCGGCCTTCGCGCGACGGGCAACGCCGGTCCCGAACTCCTCGTCCACGAGAACGCCGCAGATCTCCTTCGGCACGCCCTCGGCCAGCGCCCGCTCGTGCGCTTCGAAGATGATCTCCTTCATCGTGATGATGCCGTCGCGCACGTCGGGCGGGACCGGCTCCGCCGCGCCGAACAGATCATGCTCGAACGAGCCCCGGTGGTCGAACGCCATCAGGTACAGCGTCTTGTCGTAGCCGAGTGCCATCGTGCTCCCTCCCTGCCCGGACTCCCTGCCCGGAGCGGGTCAGATCTAGCGGCGGCGCAGGCTCAGCCTGGCCCCGGCAGGTGCCAGTGATACGGCTCGATGAGCGTGTTCACCGAGGCCGGTCCCCACGACCCCGGCGCGTACGGCTCCACCGGCGGCGGGTTGGCGAGCAAGTGCTCGGAGATCTCCCACAGCCGCAAGATGCCGTCAGAGGAGGTGAAGAGCGCCTGGTCGCCGAGCATCGCGTCGAGGATCAGCCGCTCGTAGCCCTCGAGCGCCATGGCCTCGGCGAAGGAATTCGCGTACGTGAACACCATCTGCTCGCTGCCCAGCGTCATCTCCGCGCCCGGCTCCTTAGCCAGGAACTTCGTGGTGATCGAGCCGGGATCCTCGAAGTCGATGATGATCTCGTTGCGCCTGCCATCGGGGATGTCCTTGCGATGGGTCTTGAACATCCGCATCGGCGGTTCGTGGAATCCGAGCGTGATGACCTGACGGCCGGCGCCCATGCTCTTGCCCGACCGGAGAAAGAACGGCACGCCCTTCCAGCGCCAGTTGTCCACCTCAGCCCTGACCGCGACCATCGTCTCGGTCTGGGAGTCGGGCGTGACGCCGTCCTCCTGCCGATAGCCCTCGTACTGGCCGCGCACGACGTGCCGGACGTCGATGGGCCGCATGGACTCATACACCTTGAGCTTCTCCGCCCGGAGCGGCTGGGCCGCCAGGGCGGTCGGCGGCTCCATGGCGACGAAGCCGAGCACCTGGAACAGGTGCGTGACGATCATGTCCCGGTAGGCGCCGGTCTGGTCGTAGAAGTTGGCGCGGCCCTCGATTGACAGCGTCTCCGGCACGTCGATCTGCACGTACGCGATGTGGGAGCGACTCCAGACGGGCTCGAACAGGCCGTTCGCGAACCGGAACGCCAGGATGTTCTCGACCGATTCCTTGCCGAGGAAGTGATCGATGCGGAAGATCTGCGACTCGTCGAAGACCGCGTGCACGGCGTCGGTCAGCGCGATCGCCGACTTCAGGTCGGTGCCGAACGGCTTTTCGATGATGACCCGCGACACGTCGGTCGCGAGGCCAGCGTCGCCCAGGTTGCTCACCACCGAGGTAAACGCGGCGGGCGGGACCGCGAGGTGGAACAGCCGCCGCACCGCGCCGCCGATCTCTTTCTCCGCCTTGCCGACCTCGTCCACGAGCGGGCCGTAGTCGCCAGGATCGGACGGAGCGAACGACAGGTGCGGCGCGAACTCGGCCCACTGATCGAGCTCGCGGTCCGGCTTGGTAATGCAGAAGTCCTGGCAGGACTGCCTGGCGTGATCTCGGAATTCGTCCGTGCTGAGCGCTGCCGACGTCGGCGACGTGCCGATGATCCGGTACTTCCGCGGCAGCAGCCCGGCGGCGGCCAGGTGGAACAGACCGGGCAGTAGCTTGCGCTTGGCCAGGTCACCGGTAGCGCCGAAGAGCACGATGACGTGATCGTCAGGGCGGCGGAGGGAGCCGTGCAAGGCGGCCTTCCCGGCGTGTGGTGCGGTCATGGCGTCCTCATTCCTCCGGGGCGGCGGCGCGGTCGGCGAGTACGAGCGAGCGCCCGGCACGCACGCGGCCGGCGGGGATAGATTCGTCCCCGGCCAGCAGCCTAGCCAGCGGCTCGCGCTTGTCTCCGCCGGTGATCAGCCACAGCAGCTGGTCGGCGCGGGCCAGCGCGGGATAGGTGAGCGTCATCCGCTGGTGTCCCTGATAGGGCTGGGTCAGCGCGACCAGCCGGTCGCGGATTTGCAGCACCGGGTCGCCGGGTACCAGGGACGCCGTATGGCCGTCCGGCCCGAGTCCGAGGTGTACGAGGTCGAACCGCTGCGGCAGCTCCGTCGCGTACCCGGCCGCGGCAGCTTCCAGGTCAGCATCGGTTACCGGCATCGGGTGCACCCGGGCGGGCGCGTCGCCGAGGCTCTCCCGCAGGTGGGTGAGGTTGCGATCAGGGTCGCCGTCCGGCGCCACCCGCTCGTCCACCTGGAACAGCGCCACGCCCGGCCACGGCATGTCCTCCTTGGCCAGCGCCGCGAACATCGCCCAGGGCGTGTGCCCGCCGCTGACCGCGAAGGTGAACCGGCCGTGCTCCGCGACCGCGGCCCGCGCCCGCGCGGCGACGTAGCCCGCCGCCCGCCGGGCCACCGCGTTGTCGTCGGCCGAGACCTCGAGTTCGTGCTCCACTCGTCAGTCCTTTTTCTCCGCGTGCCCGCCGAACCCCGAGCGCATAGCGGACAGGATCTTGTCGGCGAAGTCACCGAGGCCGCGGGATTCAAACCGCTCGTAGAGCGCTTCGGTGATGATGGAGGCGGGCACACCCTCCTCGATGGCCGCCATGACGGTCCAGCGTCCCTCACCCGAGTCCGACACCCGGCCCTCGTACTCGTCGAGGTCGGGGGACTTCGCGAACGCTGCCGCGGTCAGGTCGACCAGCCACGAGCTGATCACCGAGCCGCGCCGCCACACCTCGGCGACCTCGCCCACGTCGATCGTGTACTGATAGGCCTCCGGGTCGCGCAGCGGCGCGGTCTCGGCGTCGCTGGCCTCCTGCCCGACGCGGCCGACGTCGGCGTGCTTGATGATCGACAGGCCCTCGGCGATCGCGGCCATCATGCCGTACTCGATGCCGTTGTGCACCATCTTGACGAAGTGCCCCGCGCCATTCGGCCCGCAGTGCAGGTAGCCGTGCGGGGCGGTACTTTCCGCCAGGCTGCGCCCCGGCGTCGGCTCGGCGCTGCCCTCGCCCGGCGCGATGGTCTTGAAGATCGGATTCAGGTGCGCCACCGGCTCGTCTTCGCCGCCGATCATCAGGCAGTAGCCGCGCTCCAGGCCCCACACCCCGCCGCTGGTGCCGCAGTCGACGTAGTGGACGCCCGCGGATTTCAGGTCGGCGGCGCGGCCGATGTCGTCCCGGTAGTAGGAATTGCCGCCGTCGATGACGATGTCGCCAGGTGCCAGGAGCGGCCGCAGCCCGTCGAGCGTCGGCTGCACGACCGCCGCGGGCACCATGATCCAGACGGCGCGCGGCTGCTCTAGCTTGCTGACGAGTTCCTCGAGGCTGTTCGCCCCGACCGCGCCCTCGGACGCTAGCTGCTTCACTACGTCCGGATTCCGGTCAAACGCCACGCACTGGTGACCGTCGTGCATCAGGCGGCGTACCAGGTTGGCGCCCATCCGGCCGAGCCCGATCATGCCGAGCTGCATTGGCTTATCTGTTGGCATTGGTGCGCCTTTCCTATTCAGAGAGGGAACGGGCTGATTATCGGCTGGCCTTGAGCTCTCGGTAGCGCCGGATCAGAGCGTTGGTCGAGGAGTCGTGGGTGAGCGGCGGCTCCTTGTCGGCCTCGAGCTCGGGCGCTATCTCGTTAGCCAGTGCCTTCCCCAGTTCGACTCCCCACTGGTCGAACGAGTCAATCTGCCAGATGGCGCCCTGAGTAAACACGCTGTGCTCGTAGAGCGCGACCAGCGAGCCGAGCGTCCAGGGGTCGAGCTTCCCGCAGAGCAGCACGTTGGTCGGCCGGTTGCCCGGCATGACCCGGTGCGGTACGACGTGCTCCGGCGTGCCCTCGGCCCGCACCTCTGCCTCGGTCTTGCCGAAGGCCAGCGCCTGCGCCTGGGCGAACACGTTGGACGACAGCAGATCGTGGTGGTTGCGCAGCGGGTTGAGCGACTGTCCGAAGCCGATGAGATCGACGGGAATCAGCTTCGTTCCCTGATGCAGGAGCTGGTAAAAGCTGTGCTGCCCGTTCGTGCCCGGCTCACCCCAGAACACCGCCCCGGTCTGGTAGTCCACCGGCTGTCCGGTGAGCGTCACGCGCTTGCCGTTGGACTCCATGGTGAGCTGCTGCAGGTAGGCGGGGAACCGCTTGAGGTACTGGTCGTAGGGCATGACGCCGACGGTCTGCGCGTCGAAGAACTCCCCGTACCAGACGCACAGCAGACCGAGCAGGACCGGGAGATTCTGCGCCAGCGGTGCGGTTCGGAAGTGCTCGTCCATCGCGTGGAACCCGGCCAGCATCTGGTCGAAGTTGTCCGGTCCGATCGCGATCATGGTGGACAGGCCGATGGCCGAGTCCATCGAGTACCGGCCGCCCACCCAGTCCCAGAACCCGAACATGTTGGCGGTGTCGATCCCGAACGCGGCCACCTTCGCAGCGTTGGTGGACACCGCGACGAAGTGCCGCGCGACGGCGTCCTCGCTGCCGAGCGCGCCGACCACCCAGTCCCGGGCCGACGTCGCGTTCGTCAGCGTCTCCAGCGTGCCGAAAGTCTTGGAGGAGATGATGAACAGCGTCTCGTCGGCCTGCAGGTCGCGGGTGGCCTCGACGAAGTCAGTGGAGTCGACGTTGGACACGAACCGGAAGGTCAGGTCGCGGTCGGAGTAGTAGCGGAGCGCCTCGTAGGCCATCACCGGACCGAGGTCAGAGCCGCCGATGCCGACGTTGATCACGTTGCGGATGCGCTTGCCCGTATAGCCCTTCCAGTCGCCGGACCGGATGCGGTCGGCGAAAGCGCGCATCCGGTCGAGCACCTCGTGCACCTCGCGCACGACGTCCTGGCCGTCGACGACGAGGGTCGCGGTCTTGGGCATGCGGAGCGCCACGTGCAAGACCGCGCGATTCTCGGACACGTTGATGTGCTCGCCCCGGAACATCGCGTCGCGTCGCTGCGGCACGCCGGACTCCTCGGCCAGCTCGACCAGCAGCCGCATGGTCTCGTCGGTGACCCGGTTCTTGGAGTAGTCGAGGTAGATGCCGACGTGCTCGGCGGTTAGTCGCTCGCCGCGGCGAGGATCGGCGGCGAAGAATTCGCGCAGGTGGCGCTCGCCGATCTCGGCGTGGTGGCGCTCCAGCGCCTGCCAGGCCTTGCGGTCACGGAGCGGCGGGACATCCGTCATGTCGCGTCTCCTTTGGTACGCAGAGCTGCCATTTCGGCCCCGTGGTCGCGAGCACGTGCCGGGTCCGCACGTCCTATCCCAGCACGTCCTATCGCAGCACGGCGCCCGGCCTCGGTGAACCCTGGGTGGCGGCTTGCCGTGGTAACAGGCATGAGCACCGAGCCAAGGCCGACGTCGACCGCGAGCGCGCGGCTGCTGCTGCGGGCAGCCGGCGCCGGGCTGCTGTTCGCGACCGCCGCCGTGCACCTGGACCTGTACCTGACCGGCTACCGGACAATCCCGACTATCGGCGGGCTGTTCCTGTTGCAGGTGATTGTCGGTTTCGCCGTGGGGCTGGCCGTGCTCGCGACCGGCAGCAGGCTGGCCGCTGCCGTGGGCGCCGTGTTCGCGCTGTCAACGCTCGGCGGCTACCTGCTCAGCGTGCAGTTCGGGCTGTTCGGGTTCCGTGAGGTGCGCACCACGGCCGGGATCGCGGCCGGGGTGCTGGAGGTCGTCGCGTTCGCGGTGCTGGCGGTGCTGGCGGCCACGCCCGCCAGGCCGGCTGAAACTACCGGCAGGCACGGCCGGCCGCCGCTGCGCGTGAGCGGTCCGGTTGCGGCGCTGGGCGTCGCCTGCGTCTCGCTGCTAGCGCTCGGGCTGCTGAGCGGCGCG
>JASHPF010000394.1 GCA_030038295.1 Streptosporangiaceae bacterium | reverse complement strand
GTTAGCCCGTTCCCGCACCATGTGGGCCATGCCCGCGACGGCGTCCCGGCACAGCGGCATGACGTCGAAGTGGTCGGTGATGAAGCCCAGCTCGGCGTCCAGGCTCGCGTACTGCGCCAGGTGGCGGCCGGTGTCGTGCGGTTCGGCGCGGAACACGGGCCCGACCTCGAAGACGCGCTCGAACACGCCGACCATCGCCTGCTTGTAGAACTGCGGCGACTGAGCGAGGTAGGCGGGCCGGCCGAAGTAGTCGAGCCGGAACACGTTCGCGCCGCCCTCGGTGGCCGACTCGACGATCTTCGGCGTGAAGATCTCGGTGCAGTCTGCCGCCGTCATCGCCGCGCGGAAACCGGCAGCGCTCGCGGCGGCGACCTCGAAGCCGGCCCGCAGCAGCGGGTGCCGCAACGTCGTCGGCGCGTGATCGAGGATGGTCGGCAGCGTCGCGGTGACCGTGGGCCGGTAGAGGTCGAACGGCGGCGGGCAGGTCGGCCCGGACAGCTGGGTCAGCTTCGGCTCGGTGAGCTCGGCCCCGCCTGGCGCCTGGTCGTTCGCCACCACCAGGCCCTCCACTTGAACGACGGTCTCCTCGGCCGGGGCAGGGCCCGCGGGCAGGACCACCTGCGCCAGCCCGGCCCGGTCCCGGACGACCAGGAACGTGACCGACTTCAGCTCGCGGCGGCGATGCACCCAGCCGGCGATCGTGATCTGCTCGCCGACGTGGGCGGGCACGTCGGCCGACAGGACTCGGGGCACCATCTCGCGCCTCCCTCCGGACGGAAGAGTCCCTTGGGAGTGCGGGCGATAAGGGAAACTCGCGGTGCCACCGCACTTTCGCTGCTCCGCGCGGGGCGGGGCGGCCTCGTCAGGCCCGGTGACGGGGGCTGGCCGGCGGGGCATGGGGCACGCCGCTGGCCGCGGTGGCCGTTCCTCCCCGCGCTCGGGAGGGTCTTCGCCACCGGGTGCGAGGCCGCCTTCTCAGCTGCCAGCAGCTCTCTGCCGTTCGCTTGGAACGGCCGCTCGCGTGGACCGGCGCTACTCGTCTCCGTCAGCGCGTTGCGGCCAGCATAGGCGAGGTCCCGGTCGCCGGGTCCACCGGGTTTTTCCGGCTACTCTCGTAGCGTGTACGTGCCCAGGCATTTCGCCGTTACCGACTTTGCCCGGATTACCGAGTTCGTCGACGCGGCGCGGTCGGCGACCCTGGTCACCTTCGACGGCAGCAAGCCCGTCGCCACGCTGCTGCCGGTGATCTGGGACCGGCCCGATGTGCCCGCCGACGGAGCCTATGGGCACCTGCTCGGCCATATCGCGATCGCCAATGACCAGTGGCAGACGGCGCAGCCGGGCGCTCAGGCGCTGGCGATCGTGACCGGGCCGCAGGCCTATATCTCGCCGTCGTGGTATGAGAGCAAGGCGCGGCACGGCCGCGTGGTGCCGACCTGGAATTACGAGGTCGTCCACCTGACGGGGGACGTGACGTTCCACCGGGATCCCGAGTGGCTGCGTGACCTGGTGACCCGGCTGACCCGTCGGCATGAGTCGGAGCGCGGGCGGCCCTGGGCGGTGTCCGACGCGCCGCCGGAGTACATCGACGGTCAGCTGCGGGCGATCGTCGGGGTCGAGCTCGCGATTAGCTCGGTCGAGGCCAAGCAAAAGCTCAGCCAGAACCGCAGCGAGCAGGACCGGGCCGGCGTGGTGGCGGGCCTGCGAGCCGAGGCCGGCGACGCTCCGGGACCCGCGGCGATCGCCGACCTGATGGCGGCGCAGCTCGCCGACGCGGGCGACGGATAGTCTGCGCCGCCGACCAGGTGTGCGGACGCCTCGACGGGGGAACAGGTATGACGGCACCCCGGCCGCCATATGTCGCTGCGCTGCCCGGTGCGTGCCGACTGCGGAGCGAGCATGGATCGTGAACCTCTCCGGTACCCGGACGGCGGTCTTTCCCTTGCTATGCAGCTCACCGGGAGCCGTCTCGTCGTGACGCTGGCCGGCCGGCTTGACCTCGACGGTGTAGAAGACCTCGCCGCCTGCGCGGACCAGATCTGTCGCCGCGCCGTCCGGACTGTCGTGTTCGACGTGGCCGCACTGACCGCTACCGACGAGGCTGGGGCGCGCACGCTCGCGGCAGCCTGCCGATGCCTGGGCGCGCACGGCGTGACCGCCTGGGTGCGCGCGGTTGACGGCGAGCTCAGGGCGATGCTGGACCGACTCGGGCTCGCGCTGCCGGAGCGGTCGGCCCGGTCCGGTTACCAGGCTGCCGACGTGCGGCGGACCGCCGTGCGGCGGGCCGCCGTGCCGGCGCAGCCCTCAGCCGGTCTCGTCGACCTCGACGTCGCACTCCAGCGGGCAGCACGCGGCCTCGGCGTCGGGTGGACCGGCAGCGGCGATGGCCGTCATGATCGCGTTGAGCTGGGTGACCTGCTCGGCGGTGATCCGGTCGAACAGTGACCGCCGGACCTGCTCGGCATGCGAGGGCGCGGCCGCGGCGAGCGCGGCGAATCCGGCGTCGGTAAGCCGGGCGACCTGCCCGCGCCGGTCGGTCTCGCAGTCCAGCCGCTCCACCCAGCCGCGCTCCTCCAGCCGCGCGACGGCGTGTGACAGCCGGCTCTTGCTCGACGTCGAGGCCTCCGCCAGCTGGCTCATGCGGAGCGAGCGGTCCGGTGCCTCGGAGAGCCGGACCAGGATCTCGTAGTAGCCGTGCGGGATGGCCCAGTCCCGCTGCAGCTGGCCCTCGACCGTCGACAGCAGCGTCTGCGCGCCGACCAGGAACGCTCGCCAGGCGCGCTGCTCCTCGGCCGTCAGCCAGCGGACCTCGGAATCTACTGTCACAGAGCGAGTATAGCCGAGGTAGTTGAGCGTTTGACAACCTTCCGGCGGCGTGATAATCAATTGAGTGTTCAACAAACTCGCGCTCACACGCCATCGGGAGTGATGACATTGACGGCACAGACGACAGAGACGGGTATTCCCGGCTACGAGGCAGCGACGTGGACGATCGACCCGGTTCACTCGGAGGTTGGCTTCTCGGTCCGGCACATGATGGTCAGCAAGGTCCGCGGTCGCTTCACGAATTTCAGCGGCGAGATCGTCACCGGAGCCGACCCGCTTCAGTCGTCGGTCACGGCCGAGATCGACCTCAGCTCCATCGACACGGGCCAGGAGCAGCGGGACAACCACATCAGGTCCGCTGACTTCTTCGAGGTCGAGACGTACCCCACCATGACCTATCACTCGACCGGCGTGCGGGTCGAGGACGGCGAGTACGTGCTCGACGGCGAGCTGACGCTCAAGGGCGTCACCAGGAACGTGCCGCTGCGGCTCGAGCTCAACGGCTTCGGAGCGGATCCCTACGGCGGCTACCGAGCCGGCTTTACCGCGACCGGTGAGATCAACCGGCGTGACTTCAACGTCAGCTTCAACGCTCCCCTGTCGAACGGCGGCGTCGTGGTGGCGGACAAGATCCAGCTCCAGCTCGAGATCGAGGCCGTGCGGGCCTAGCCTCTGGTCGGCACCGGGCCGGCGGTGGGCTGTCGACATCGGCAGTCCGGCGTCGGCCCGGTGGTGTCTGACGCTGACTCAGCTGCCGTTGGCGCGGTTCGATCCGCGTTAGCCGGCTTCGGTGGTCCAGCTAGCCAGCAGCTCGGCCTCCCGGTCGGCGGAGATGCCGACGCCGGGCCGCGCCGGTATTGGCGCGCTGTCGCGGATGTCGGCAACCGTCTCCCGCAGCGGTCGGGGCGTGAGCCCAGCGCTGAAGGCGGCTGCCGGATTGGCCGCGCTCAGGTTCACGGCGTCGCTGTCGCCCTCGGCCCACAGCGGCAGCGCGGCGCCGTCGACCCCGTGGCTGACCAGGAACTCGCTATTCACCCAGACGAGCTCCGTACCCGCGGGCGCTACCTCGGCCGCGATGGCGGCTAGCATCTGGCCGAAGCCGAACGGCGGTGCGGGATTGACGGCGTGAAACGTACCGGAGATGCCGCGCTCCAGCATGGACACGAGCCAGCTCGCCTGGTCCCTGGCGTCGATGAGCTGGATGGGGTCGTCCGGATGGCCGGGCGCGAGCACCCGGCCGCCTCGCGCTAGCCGGTTTACCCACCAGGGGAAGCGGTAGCCACGGTCATGCGGACCGATGACGTAGGTGGGCCGGATGATGGTGACGCCGGGCCCGAACAGCTGCGTGGCGGCCCGCTCGCAGGCGACCTTCAGACCGCCGTAGTTCTCGTTGGTGATCGTCGTCGCGTCTTCGTCGGTGACCTCCGCCAGGGGGCCGCTCTCCGAGTAGTTCCACGGCACCGCGGCGCTGTAGGCGGACACGCTGGAGATGAAGACATACCGGCCGCCGCGGCCGCCGAGCGCAGCGGCCAGCGAGTGCACCTGCCGCGGGAAATAGCCGCAGACGTCGATCGTTGCGTCGAAGCTCCGGCCGGCCAGCGCGGACAGATCCGTGTCCCGGTCGCCGGTGAGATGGGTCGCCTCAGGGAACAAGGCCGCGCCGGTCAGGCCGCGGTGGAACAGCGAGACGTCGTGCCCTGCATCGAGCGCCGCCTGGGCGATGTGCCTCCCGACGAAGGCGGTGCCGCCGATGACGAGGATGCGCATCAGCGTGCGTCGCTCAGCGCGGCGAGCTGCGCCGAGATCGTGCTGGCAGCCGGGAAGGTCAGGCCTACCAGCGTGATGTGCCTCCAGCGCAGCACGCCGTCGGCGTCGATGACGAACACCGACCTGCGCAGTCCTACGCCGCCCAGCGCGATGCCGTAGCGCCGGCTGACTGCTAGCCCCTCGTCAGCGAGCAGCGGGAAAGCGAGCCCGTACTTGCGGGCGAACTGCTGGTGGCTCGCGAGGCCCTGCGGGCTGATCGCCCACACGTCGGCGCCGAACCCCGTGAAGCTCTCCAGGCCCGAGGTGTAGGAGCACAGCTGCCTGGTGCAGACCGTGGTGTTGTCGCCGGGATAGAAGGCCAGCACGATGGGCTTGCCGCGGTGCTGCGACAGGGTGTACTCGGACTTGCTGACCTCCGATCCGGTCAGCTGGATGCCGGGGAGCGTGAAGTCGGGGGGAACAGCGCCAGTTTCGGGTGTCTTTGCCACCCCGTCAGGCTATGTCGTCGCGCGATCGGCCGACGGCGCCGTCGCCGTTGTACCGGAAACCTGGTTGCGATGCGCTTTGCTCGCCCGCCAGCATGCTCAGGTGACCTGGACAGCCCCAGAGGTAACCCGCACCGAGCCGCCGAACATCGCCGACGAGAGATCCGCGCTGCAGGGCTGGCTTGATTACCACCGGGCGACGCTGCGCTGGAAGTGCGCTGGTCTTACCGGCGACCAGCTGGTCCTGCGGCCGGTTGAGCCCTCGACTCTCTCGCTGCTTGGGCTGGTCAGGCACATGACCGAGGTCGAGCGCGGCTGGTTCAGGCGCCGGTTCGGCGGCGAGACCGAGTTGCCACCGGTGTACTACACCGACGAGCAGCCAGACGGGGATTTTGACCTGACCGATCCGGCGCGCGCCGAGGCGGACTTCGCGGCGTTCACGTCCGAGTGCGCGGCCGCCGACGAAGCGGCCCGCGGGCACTCGCTGGACGAGACATTCGGGACTCGCGAGCCGCTGGACCTGCGATGGATCTACCTCCATATGATCGAGGAATACGCGCGCCACAACGGTCACGCCGACCTGCTGCGCGAGCGCATCGACGGGGTGACGGGCGACTAGTGTGACCGAGCCGGGGGACAGCTACCGGCTGTACAGGGAACTGGCTGGCTGGTGGCCGCTCATCTCGCCACCGGGTGAGTACGCCGGGGACGCCGCCGTGATCGAGCGGGAGTTCGCGGCCGCCCGGCCCGCCGTGCGCACGGTGCTCGATCTCGGCAGCGGCGGCGGTCACGTCGCCCGGTACCTTTCCGGCGACCGGTCGGTGACGCTCGTCGACATCTCTGCCGAGATGCTGGCGGTGTCGCGGGAGCTCAACCCCGGTTGTCTGCACGTGCAGGGGGACATGCGGACGATCCGGCTCGGCCGGGTGTACGACGCGGTCCTCGTGCACGACGCCGTGGACTATGTGACGAACCAGGACGACCTCGGACTGGTGATCGGCAACGCGTATGCGCACTGTCGACCAGGCGGAATCGCCGTGTTCGCCCCCGATCACACCGCCGAGACGTTCCGGCCGGGCAGCGGCGCGGGCGGTGGCCACGACGGGAACGGCCGGCAGGCGAGCTTCACCGAGCGCACCACCGATCCCGACCCCGGTGACGACTGGATCCTGGCCGAGTACGAGTTCACGCTGCGCGACGCCGACGGCACGGTGACGGTCGTGCCCGAGGCGCACCGGCTGGGCTCGTTCCAGCGGGCGACGTGGCTGCGGCTGCTGACCTCGGTCGGCTTCATCACTGCCGTGCGGCGGCTGCCCGGCCACGGCCGGTCGCCGCGCGTGCTGTTCGTCGGCCGCCGCCCGCTGGCAGACGCCGTGGAGTAGGTGATGTCTGCGGGATGCGCCACGGTGTGTTCGCTGCCGAAAGACCAAGCGAAAATGGCCTGCGTCCTGTCGGTCGGCGGAGCTATAATCGAACATAGATTCTAGGCGCCTGGTGCCCCCGTTGATGTCAGAGCGCGGGCTGGCAGCTCACCCTCAACCCCGACGGCACCACCACCGCCGTCAGCCCCGACCGCAACCGCACCTACCACAGCCACGCGCCACCGACGGCGGCCTAACCGCGGTGACAGCAGCTACGGGTCAGTAGGCGCATCGAGGAGTCCTGGCGTGCTGGCAGCCTTACTGCGCGGGCCCGATCAGATCCCATTTGTTACCCGCGATGTCGAGGAAGACTGCTACCCGGCCAAAGGGCGCGCTGCGCGGTGCCCGCACGAACTGAACGCCCGCCGACGTCATTCGCGCGTGGGCGGCCTCGAAGTCCGCAACGTGCAGGAAAAATCCCACCCGACCGGCAGTTTGCCTGCCGACCACGGCGAGTTGTTCGTCTCCGTCGGCCCGCGCCAGCAGCAGGCCGGTCACTCCGCCCGGCGGCCGTACCACGACCCACCGCTTAGGACGCCCGTCGTTGGTCACCGAAGGGTTGTCCTCGACTAA
>JASHPF010000007.1 GCA_030038295.1 Streptosporangiaceae bacterium | reverse complement strand
GATGTTCGCCAGGACTCAGACGTCCGGCCGGACTGGTCGGTCGATGACGGCGACCACGAGCGTTTCGCGCATTATGTCGAGAAGGACAGGATTGTTGACAGTGCGGTCAACGGTACGCCGGTGGTCGCGCTGTGCGGCAAGGTCTGGGTGCCGAGCCGGGATCCGAAGAAGTTTCCGATCTGCCCGGACTGCCAGCGGATCTACGAGTCGCTGCCGGCGGACAAGGACTAACCAAGCAGCCTCGCGCAGCTCGGCTCAGGCCGCCGATATCTGCGGCGAGCCGGTCAGCGCGACGCCAGCAGCCCGCAGCTTCTCGATGGCGGCCGCCGTGGTCTCCGGGTCCACCCCCGCGGTGAGATTGAGCAGTACCGTCGTCGCGAAGCCTGCCCTGGCGGCGTCTGCCGCCGTGGCGTAGACGCAGTAGTCCGTCGCGATTCCGGCGACATCCACGTCGGTCACGCCGCGGCTCGCCAGCCAGTCGCCGAGCGTCTCGCCGGAGTCGCTGGCGCCCTCGAAACCGCTGTAGGCAGCCGCGTACCGGCCCTTGCGGAAGATCTCCTCGATGGGGCCGGTGTCCAGGTCCGGGTGGAATTGCGCGCCCGTGGTCTCGGCCACACAGTGGGCCGGCCAGCTACTGAAGTAGTCCGGGTGCGCAGAGAAGTGCGCGCCGGGGTCTACGTGAAAGTCCTGGCTCGCGACGACGTAGTCGTAACGGGCGCGGTCCGGGCCGGCGAGGTAGGCCGAGATAGCCCGCGCCGCCGCGGCGCCGCCGGCCACCGCCAGCGAGCCGCCCTCGCAGAAGTCGTTCTGCACATCGACGATCACCAGCGCGCGCACTCCTCGAGGGTAGCGCTAGCTGACGTCGAGGGGCGTGCCCGACGTTATGCGCACGAGCTCGTCGAACGACGTCGGGAAGACGGTATGCGCGTGCCCGGCGGCCGCCCACACGGTGTCGTAACCGCGCAGCGCGGTATCGACCAGCGTGGTGATGGGCCGAGGGTGCCCGACCGGCGCGACGCCGCCGATGCGCTGCCCGGTGCTGGCGTAGACGAACTCCGGCGCCGCCCGGCGCAGCGAGCCGACGCCGAGCTCCGCACCCACCTTCGCGGTGTTGACCCGGTGCGCACCGCTCGTGAGGACGAGCAGCGGAGCGCCGTCGGCGTCGAACACGAGGCTGTTGGCGATGGCGCCGACCGGACAGCCAAGCTGTGCGGCGGCGGTGGCCGCCGTGGGCGCCGGCTCGGGGAGCTCGCGAACCTGACCGTCGACGCCGAGGGCGGCGAGCGCGCGGGCGACACGTTCGGCGCTTGGGTGCACCGGGCCAGTGTCGCACGCTGGCCGGTGGCGGTTGCATCTCGTTGTCCACGAGCGCGGCCGCCGGCCGCGCGGTCAGTCGGTGTCGGGCTCGAACACCGTCGGTATCGCCGGATAGCCGCGCGAGAGCTGCCTGGCGTAGCCGGGCAGCTCCGCGACGGCGGCCCGATGCCGCTCCCGAGCCGCGGCCAGCGGCTCCCTGCCGACGATCTCGCCGTCGCGGACGAGCAGCCGAAGCAGTGGTCGGCCGCGCTCGCCGCCGGGCGGCTCCGCCTCGGCGACCCTGATCAGCTCCGTGACGGCGGTACCGGCGGCGTCGAGCTGGCGCACCGCCCACTTGCGCCCGCCACGGGACGGCTTGCCAACCGACCGCTTGGCAACTGGCAGCAGCGGATCGGTTCCGTCGGCTCGGTCGCCGTCGTCCGCGCTGCCGCGCGCGACCAGCTTGTAGACGAGCGCCGCGGTCGGCGCTCCCGATCCGGTGACCAGCGAGGTCCCCACGCCGTAGCCGTCGACCGGGTCGCCGGCGAGCGCGGCGATCGAGTACTCATCGAGATCCCCGGTGAGAATGATGCGGGTTTTCGTCGCGCCGAGCCCGTCAAGCTGCGCCCGGACCTCGTTGGCGACTGCCGCCAGGTCTCCGCTGTCGATGCGGACCGCGCCGAGACCGGGACCCGCGAGGTCGATCGCTGCCCCGATGGCCGCGGGCACGTCGTAGGTGTCGGCGAGCAGCGTGGTGTCGGTGCCGAGCGCGTCGAGCTGCGCCGCGAACGCCCGTCGCTCGTCGTCGTGGATGAGCGTGAACGCGTGCGCGCTGGTTCCGCTGGTGGGCACGCCGTACTCATAGCCCGCCCGCAGGTTCGACGTCGTGGTAAAGCCGGCGATGTACGCGGCGCGCGCCGCCGCGACGGCCGCCCGCTCGTGCGTGCGCCTGGAGCCCATCTCGATCAGTGGCCGTCCGCCCGCCGCGGTCACCATGCGGGACGCGGCCGAGGCGATCGCGCTGTCGTGGTTGAGCACCGAGAGCGCCAGCGTTTCCAGCACGACGGCCTCGGCGAACGTCCCGTCGACGACCAGGATCGGGGAGCCGGGAAAGTAACAGTCGCCCTCGGCGTAGCCCCAGATGCTGCCGCCGAACCGGTAGGCCTGCAGGAACTCCAGCGTCGGGTCGTCGACGATCCCTGCCTGGTCCAGGAACTCGAGGTCGGCGGCGCCGAAGCGGAACCGTTCCAGCGCGTCCAGCAGCCGGCCCGTACCCGCGACCACGCCGTACCGGCGCCCGCTCGGCAGCTGCCTGGCGAACACCTCGAACACGGCACGGCGGTGCGCGACCCCGCTGCGGAGCGCCGCCCGCACCATCGTCAGCTCGTAGTGATCGGTCAGCAGCCCGGTGCTCGGTACGACGTCGCCATCCCCCCTGTCGGTGCTCATGCCGGCAGCCTACGAAATGCCCGGCACGGCCACGTGACGGCGGCGGCGCGGTGCGACGTGCGCGGGCGGGCACGGTCCCCTGCCGGGATGGTTGATCGCATCTGCCCGTTACGCGATGTCAGAGCTGTTAGCAGCACAATGTCCGTGCGTTCGCGTTCGGCTGGCGTGGAACACTAACGTCGGAGGGTGGGACACTGAGCTTCGGGGAGGTGACGACAGGTGGGCGCTGCGCCAGTTGAGGTCGAGCAGCCGATGACCGGCCAGAATGCAGCCCTGGACGCACCGTGGGTCACTGTCGTCTGGAATGACCCGGTCAACTTGATGAACTACGTGACCTACGTCTTCCAGAAGGTCTTCGGCTACCCCAAGCCGAAGGCGGAGAAGCTGATGCTCGACGTGCATCACAAGGGCAAGGCGGTGGTGTCCTCCGGTACTCGCGAGGCGATGGAGCGCGACGCCGAGACCCTGCACGGCTACGGCCTGTGGGCGACCGTGAGCCACGACTCGTGACCTGGGACCCGCTGCCCGGCGACGATGGCGGTCGAGTCGATCAGCCCGGCCTAGCCGCCTCGTTTCATCCTGTCCCCGGCGGGGCCGCCGCCTTCTTCGAGCAGCCGCAGGCCGGCGTCATCCGCAGCCTGGTGAGCCAGGTGGCCGAGCTCGTCAGCGCCGACGCGGAGGCCGGCGGCGAGACCGGCGATCTCGAGGCGGAGCTGGGCCTGTCGAGCCACGCGCAGGCGCCGGACGACCCGGTGCTGGCCCGGCTCCTGCCCGACGCGTACTCCGATGACGCAGAGGCCGCCGCGGAGTTCCGGCGGTACACCGAGGAGACGCTGCGGTCCGGCAAGATCGCCTCGGCCCAGGTCGTCCTTGCCTCGCTGCCGGCGGGCGGCGGCGAGGTGCGGCTCAGCGAGCCCGAGTGCCAGCAGTGGCTCCGGGCGCTCAACGACGTCCGGCTGGCCCTCAGCGTCAGGCTCGGCATCACCGACGAAGACGACGACCTGACCGAGCACTTTGCCGTGGAGGACCCGCGATCTGCCTACGTCTGGGTCTACCAGTGGCTCGCCTACCTGCAGGACAGCCTGCTCGACGCCCTGACGTAACCAGCACCCGGCCCGGCGGCTACGCTCCACGCATGCTGACGATCAGCGCCGAACTGCGCGCGAAGGTCCTGGCGCACGCGCTGGCCGACCACCCCGACGAGGCCTGCGGGGTGATCGCGGGGCCCGTCGGCAGTGACCGCCCGGAGCGGTTTATCCCGATGCTGAACGCCGAGCGCTCGCCCACCTTCTACCGGTTCGACTCGCTTGAGCAGCTCCGCGTCTGGCGGGAGATGGACGACCGGGACGAGGAACCGGTCGTGATCTATCACTCGCACACCGCCACCGAGGCCTACCCGTCGCGCACCGATGTCTCCTACGCCAGCGAGCCTGGCGCCCATTACGTCCTGGTATCGACTAGGGACGCCGACCGGCCCGAGTTCCGCTCGTTCCGGATCGTGGACGGGGCCGTGACCGAGGAGGACGTCGTCGTCCCGGCGGAATGATCGCGGCCGGCGGCCGGTTTCAGCGACGGGCGCCCACATCAGACCCACCGAGTGGAGCAGACAGCCATGGCAATCGAGGTCCGCATTCCGACCATCCTGCGTAGCTATACCGGCGGCGCGAAGTCGGTCGAGGGCTCGGGTTCGACCCTTGGCGAGCTGATCGCCGATCTCGACGGTCGCTACGACGGCCTGGGCGAGCGGCTGGTAGATGACGCCGGCCTGCGCCGCTTCATCAACGTCTACCTGAACGATGAGGACGTGCGCTTCATCGGCGGGCTATCGGCCCCGGTGACCGACGGCGACACCGTGACGGTGCTCCCCGCGGTCGCGGGCGGCGCTGCCCAGCCCTGACCCTGGTCAGTCTCATGCGCTACGACAACCTGCTGGATTCCGTCGGGGGGACGCCACTGGTCGGCCTGCCCCGGCTGTCGCCCGGCCCGGAGGTCCGGCTGTGGGCCAAGCTCGAGGATCGCAACCCGACCGGCTCGATCAAGGACAGGATCGCGGCCTTCATGGTCGCGGCCGCGGAGAAGGACGGTCTGCTGCGTCCCGGCTCGACGATCCTGGAGCCCACATCCGGTAACACCGGGATCAGCCTGGCGATGGTCTCCAAGCTACGCGGTTACCGGCTGATCTGCGTGCTACCGGAGAACACCTCGGCCGAGCGGCGCGCGCTGCTCGAGGCCTTCGGCGCGACCATCGTGTCGTCACCGGCCGCCGGCGGCTCCAATGAGGCGGTCCGGGTGGCCAAGCTCCTGGCCGACGAGCACCCGGACTGGGTCATGCTCTACCAGTACGGCAACGAGGCCAACGCCCGCGCGCACTACGAGACGACAGGCCCGGAGATCCTGGCCGACCTGCCGACGATCACGCACTTCGTGGCCGGCCTCGGCACGTCCGGCACGCTGATGGGCACCGGGCGCTTCCTGCGCGAGAACGTGCCCGGCGTGCAGATCGTGGCGGCAGAACCGCGCTACGGCGAGCTGGTCTACGGGCTCCGCAACCTGTCGGAGGGATTCGTCCCCGAGCTCTATGACTCCTCAGTGCTGACGTCCCGGTTCTCGGTGTCGTCGGCTGACGCGCTGCGCCGGACCAGGGAGCTGCTGGCCGCCGAGGGGATGTTCGCCGGCATCTCCTCCGGGTGCGTGCTGCACGCCGCGCTCGGCCTGGCCGCGAAGGCACAGGCCGCGGGGGAGCGCGCCGACATTGCCCTCGTGATCGCCGACGCCGGCTGGAAGTACCTGTCGACCGGCGCATACGGCGGCACCCTCGAGGAGGCCGAGGCCAGGCTGGAGGGCCAGCTCTGGGCCTGAGCGAACGGCGGGCCAGCCGCCGAGATCGCCGCTTCGATCCGCCACGGGAAGGATGAACCAGGCCGGATGACGACATTTGACGACGCCACCGCGGTTCGCAAGCGCGCAGAGGGACGATACGAGGCGCAGGCCGATCCGCGGTTTGCCCTCGTGGCGCCGGGGGCCAGCACCGCGCCGCCTGCCGTTAACGGGGGCGTGCTGATGGCCACGGTGCTGCGCGCGGTGCTCGACGAGGCGCCGAACCCGCATCCGGTCGCCACCAGCGCGAACTTCCTCCGCGTCCCGCGGCTCGGACCGGCCGAGGTCCAGCTGAGCTGGCTCAAGCGGGGCAAGACCGCGTCGACCGCGCGGGCCGCGCTGGTCCAGGACGGCGAGCCCGTGGTGGACATGAGCGTCACGACGGGAACGGTGCCGGACGGGTCGGCCGGTGCTCGCCCTGGCCCGGCCGAGGGTGCGGATGGCCCCGGCGCGGAGGCGCTCACCTGGACGGGCGAGCCGCCAGCGATGCCGGCGATCGCCGATTGCGTCGACCTCGGGTGGTGGCCGGGCACGGCCGGTGCGGGCGGCGCGGCCGGTTTCGCCGCCCACGTGGAGGTGCTGCTCGACCCCGCCGTTACCGGATGGCGTGGCGGCGAGCCGTCCGGCGTGCCCGAGATGCGCGGCTACTTCGCGCTGCGCGAGCCACGGGACCCGGACGCGCTGCTGCTGGCGTTCGCGGTCGACGCGCTGCCACCCGTCGTGTTCGGCCTCGGCGCCACCGGCTGGGCGCCGACGGTGGAGCTGACCTGGCACATGCGGGCCGTGCCCCGGCCTGGGCCGCTCCGGATCGCGACCCGCTGCCGCCACGTCAGCGGCGGCTGGTTCGACGAGGAGGCGGAGGTCTGGGACGCCGCCGGCCGGCTGGTCGCGCAGAGCAGGCAGCTCGCCAGGGTCGGCCGCGGGCGGCTGCGGAGGCTCCGGGCGCTAGGGAACGCTCTTGATCTTCCAGACGAGCGCCGAGCCCAGGATTCCGACGACGGCCGTGGCGCCGAACAGCGTCGGATAGCCGCCGACCGTCACCAGCGGCCCGGCGAGGGCCGCACCGATCGCCGCCGGGCCGACCAGGGCGATATTGATGATGCCGAGGTCCTTGGCCCGGTCGCTCGCGGCGGGCAGGACCTGGGTGATGAGCGCCTGGTCGACCGCTAGGTAGGCGCCGAAGCCGCCGCCGAACAGGACCGCCGCCAGCAGCGAAGCGTCCCAGGTCTCCACGACGGTGAGCAGCACCGCGGCGAGCGCGATGAACAGCCCGGCCACCGTGACGATCATGCGCCGCTTGCCTCTGCGATCGGAGATGACACCCCAGACCACGGCCGTGACCACGACGCAGACGGTGTAGATGACGATGAGGATCAGCAGCCCGGTCGCCGCCGGGATGTGCTCGTGCGCGTACAGCTTCACCCGGTCCCGGAGGAAGTACAGCAGGTAGAGGGTGCCCATCGCGATGGAGAGCGACATCAGGAACCGGGTGAGCCACGCCCACGCGAAGTCCGGGTACTCCCGCGGGCTGATCCAGTACGCGCCCGCCAGTCGCCGCCATGAGAACGCCTCGCGGTGCTCAGGCTCGAGCGGGTGATCGGGGGAGCCGAAGACGAATGGGAGCACCATCACGAACAGGAGCGCAGCCAGCAGCTCGTAGCTGCTGCCGACGTTGCTGCCCAGCACCAGCACCGCGAGGATCGTGCCGAGAACGAGGCCGAGCGCCTGCGGCATGCCCACCCAGCCGGCCACGGTCGCGCGCTGCCGGACCGGGACGTGATCGGGGATCGCGGCGCTCAGGCTCGCGTACTCGCCGTTCTGGAACGCGCTGAACAGCACCCAGAGGATCGCGACGCCCGCCACGCTCCGCTGGTGCGCGAGCAGGGCCAGGCTGATCGCGGCGAGCAGCGCCATCGAGAGCGTCCAGCGGTGCCGTCGGCCGCGCAGCCCGCCGAAGCCGTAGGCGTGCGTGGTCCGGTCGGAGAGCGCGCCCGCGATGGGCGTCGCCAGCACGGATGCCACCGCGCCGACGGCGGACACGATGGCCAGCGCCTGGATCTTGTGCCGGGCGTCGATGCTCTGGAGCTGGATCGGCAGGATCACCTGGATCGGGGTCAGCGAGGCCATCCACATGCCCAGGCTGGCGAGGCTGAGCCCGGTGACCCAGCCAGCCTTGACGTGCACCGACGGCTCGGCCAGCGCCAGCGGAACCGAGCGCTGCTGCTCGGTGGACTGCTCTGTCATGACCCCTCCGCGGGCTGCCGGGCGGCCGGCGCGTGCTCGCTCAGGCCTTGTGCTCCCTATCCTGCCGTTTTGGGGATAATAGTGGCACTGCCAGCGCGCCTGATCCGTTTCCCCTGCCGGGCCGTCCCGAGGGCCGGGCTATCCTCGGTCGCTATGGCGATGGCGAGACGCCAGATCACGGCCGGAGTTGCGGTGCCGACGTGCAGGTAACGATCGTGGGCTTTGCGGGCAGTTTCCCGTCCGCGGCCAGTCCCGCATCCTGCTACCTGATCGACGCCGACGGGTTCCGGCTGGTCCTCGACCTGGGGAACGGTGCACTCGGCGCCCTGCAGCACTACACCGCCCTGTCCGACGTCGACGCCATCTGCATCAGTCACCTGCATGCCGATCACTGCATCGACATGCTGGGCTACTCAGTGTTCCAGGACTACCACCCAGACGGCCAGCGGCCGCGCATCCCCGTGTACGGGCCCACGGGTACCGCCGACCGGCTCGAGGTCGCCCTGGGCTCCCACAGCGTGGGCATCGAGCAGGCATTTGACATCGCGGTGCTGACGCCGGGCACCGTCGAGATCGGACCGCTTACGATCACCACGGGCCGGATGCGGCACCCGGTGGAGACGTTCGGCTTCCGGATCGAGCACGACGGCCAGGCGCTCGCGTACTCGGCCGACACGGGTCCGGCTGAGGAACTCGTCGCCCTCTCCCGCGGTGCCGACGTGCTGCTGGCCGAGGCGTCCTTCACCGACGGGCCGAACCTCCCGCCGGACCTGCACCTGACGGCGCGACAGGCCGCCGAGCACGCCGCCGCCGCGGGGGTGGGTGAGCTGGTACTCACCCACCTCGTGGCGTGGAACGACCCGGCCGTCACGCTGGAGCAGGCCGCGGCGGCCTACAACGGCCCGGTCCGGCTGGCTAGCTCGGGACAGCGACTGCTCGGCGGGTCCCGGGTCGGCCAGGATCGCGGCCAGACCGGGCGAGCATAGACTCCACTCCCATGCGCGTGCTCGTCACCGGCGGCGCCGGCTTCATCGGATCGCACCTGGTCGACGCCCTGATAGCCCGTGGGGATGAGGTCGCGGTCGTGGATGACATGTCGGGCGGGCGGCCCGGCCGGATATCCGCCGGTGCAGCGGTGCACAAGCTGAGCATCACCGAGGGGGCCGCGCTGGCCGCGGTGACCACTGAGTTCCGGCCCGAGATCATCTGCCACCTCGCCGCGCGCATCGACGTCCGGCTGTCGGTCGCCAATCCAGCCGACGACGCGCAGGTCAACGTCATCGGCACGGTGAATGTGCTCGAGGCGGCGCGGACCGTGCGCGCGCGGGTGCTGTTCGGCTCGACCGGCGCGGTCATCTACGGCCGGGACGCGCCGATCCCGTCGCTGGAGGATGTGCTGCCCCTGCCGGAGTCGCCCTACGGGGTCGCCAAGAACTGCGCCGAGCAGTATGTGGAGCTCTACAACCGGCTGCACGGCACCTCCCACGTGGTCCTCCGGTTTGCCAACGTGTACGGACCCCGGCAGGACCCGGCCGGGCAGGTGGGCGTCGTGGCCATCTTCTGCGCCAGGGCGCTGGCCGCGCAGCGCCCGGTCGTCTTCGGCGACGGGTTGCAGACCAGGGACTTCGTGTACATCGGCGACGCGGTGGGCGCGTACCTGGCCGCCGTGGACTGCGGCCGCCCGGGCACCTGGAACATCGGCACCGGGGTCGAGGTCAGCATTCGCCAGCTCGCCAGCGTAATCAGCGAGGTGTCCGGGCGCCCGGTCGAGCCCGTGTTCGCGCCTGCTCGGCCGGGCGAGCTGCGGCGCGGTGCCCTGGCCTCGGACCGGGCGCGCCGAGACCTTGGCTGGGTCCCCACGGTGTCGCTGGCCGACGGCGTCGGCCGGGTCTACCGGTGGATCGAGGCCGGCGCGCCCGAGCAGGCGGCCTGGTAGCACTGTCCCGCCCGGCGCGGCCGCCGGGCAGCCAATAGGCTGGCTCCCATGGCGCGACCCGACGGGCGACGACCCGACCAGCTGCGGCCCATCACGATCAGCCGGGGCTGGCTGGCGCACGCCGAGGGCTCCGTCCTCGTGGAATTCGGCTCGACCAGGGTGCTGTGCGCGGCCAGCGTGCAGGAGGAGCTGCCGCGCTGGCGGCGCGCGAGCGGCCAGGGCTGGGTAACGGCGGAGTACGCCATGCTGCCGCGCTCGACCAACACGCGCACCGACCGCGAGTCGGTCCGCGGGCGGATCGGCGGCCGCACCCACGAGATCTCCCGGCTGGTCGGCCGGTCGCTCCGCGCCTGCGTCGACTTCAAGGCGCTCGGCGAGAACACCATCATCATCGACTGCGACGTGCTGCAGGCCGACGGCGGTACCCGCACCGCCGCCATCACGGGCGGATACGTGGCGCTGGCCGACGCGATCGGCTGGCTCGCCGCACGCAAGCGCACCAAGGGCGAGGCGCTGGTGGCCTCCGTCGCGGCCGTCAGCGTCGGCATCGTCGGCGGCGAGCCGCGACTCGACCTGTGCTACGACGAGGACGTCAGCGCCGAGACCGACATGAACGTCGTGTGCACCGGTGACGGCAGCTTCGTCGAGGTGCAGGGCACCGCGGAGCACGGGTCGTTCGGCCGTGACCTGCTGGACGAGCTGCTGAACCTGGCGGTGGCCGGCTGCGCCGAGCTGACCAAGCTCCAGCACGCGGCGCTCGAGCAGCCCGTGCCCGGCAGGTGACCGCCGGGGCTGCCCGGCCGCCCGCGAGCGTCGTGCTGGCCACGGCGAACCCCGGCAAGCTGGCCGAGCTGGCCAGGATTCTCGCCGATGAGCACGCCGACGTCACGCTGGCGAGCCTGGCGGACTTTCCCTGCGCGCCGGAGGTGACCGAGACCGGCGCCACGTTCGCCGAGAACGCCCTGCTCAAGGCCCACGCGATCGCCGAGTTCACGCAGCTGCCCACGGTTTCCGACGACTCGGGCCTGTGCGTTGACGCCCTGAACGGGATGCCCGGCGTGCTATCGGCGCGCTGGTCTGGCCGGCACGGCGACGACGAGGCGAATCTGCGACTGGTACTCGGCCAGGTCGCCGACGTACCCGACGAGCGGCGCGGCGCCCGGTTCGTCTGCGTCGCCGCACTGGTGCTGCCCGGTGGCGGCGAGCACGTCACCGAGGGCGTGGTCACCGGCAGGCTGATCCGCGAGCCGCGCGGCGAGAACGGGTTCGGCTACGACCCCATCTTCGTGCCGGATGGCTACGACATCACGACGGCGGAGATGGCTCCCGCGGACAAGGACAAAATCAGTCACCGCGGCCGGGCGTTGCGGGCGCTAGCCCCGGTCATCCGCCGTTCCCTTCGCTAATCTCGTGAATCGGAGCGCCCGAGGAAAGAAAGGAAACGGCATGAGCGACACGCGGTTGGCGCCCGGCGACGTGGCGCCCGACTTCACCCTGCCGGACGCCGACGGCGGTGAGGAGACCCTCTCGTCGCTGCGCGGGCGGCGCGTCATCGTGTACTTCTACCCGGCCGCGATGACGCCGGGCTGCACCAAGGAAGCGTGCGACTTCCGGGACAGCCTGTCGAGCCTCGCGGCCGCGGGTCTCGCGGTGCTCGGGATATCGCCCGACCCGCCGGCGAAGCTGGCCAAGTTCCGTGACCGCGACGGGCTGAACTTTCCGCTGCTGAGCGATCCGGAGCACACCGTGCTGACCGCGTACGGTGCCTGGGGCGAGAAGATGATGTACGGGAAGAAATCGCTCGGCGTGATCCGGTCCACCTTCGTGATCGACCCCGACGGCAAGATCGAGCGGGCGCAGTACGGCGTCAAGGCAACCGGGCACGTCGCGCGGCTGCGGCAGGAGCTCGGCGTGTGATCGGGCCGTCGTCGCCACCGGGGCCGTAGCCCAACGGCAGGAGGCACAGGATTTAGGTTCCTGGCAGTGTGGGTTCGAGTCCCACCGGCCCCACCATCTTGGTCATTGCACGAACACCCGACGCTTCGCCGCTGCTGTGGGCGCGTTCTGCGCCCGTGGCCTTTGGGATGCGGAAGACGGGCGGCCACAGCGAGGACGCCCGAATCCGGGCTTGAGATAACGATGGTTCGGGTTATGGCGGACTGG
>JASHPF010000393.1 GCA_030038295.1 Streptosporangiaceae bacterium | reverse complement strand
GTGCTGGGCGCATCTCGGATACGCCGGGATAGGGTCGAGGCGCTCGCTGAGGCGCTGGACGACCCGTTCCTCCGGGAACTGGTGGCAGACGATCTGTGGTTCTCGCGGATTGTCGAGGTCATGCCTGCCCGCAAGGCACGGACGTTCGACGTGGAAGTCGAGGAGCTGCACACCCTCGTGGCGCAGGACGTGGTGGTCCACAACTGCGCGCCGCCATTCAAAAATGCAGAATTCGATATTCTGTATGGAATTGGCATTAGTCGTGAAGGCGGACTCATCGACCTCGGTGTGGAGCAGGGCATCGTGCGCAAGTCAGGTGCCTGGTACACCTATGACGGCGACCAGCTCGGCCAGGGCAAGGAGAACGCCAGGAACTTCTTGCGCGACAACCCTGACCTTGCCAACGAGATCGAGAAGAAGATCAAGGAGAAGCTCGGCGTGGGTGCCAGGCTCGACGCCGAGCCCGAGCAGAGCGTCGGCCTGAGTCTCACCGAGAAGGGCATGGCCACGGTCCGCAGCCTGCGTCCCGAGTAACCGAGCCGGGCAGCAACGGCGATGACGCGACGGCACGGCGGGCCCGGCAGCGATGGCGGGCGTAGCACGTCTGGTGGCGGTCGGAGGCAGCGCGACGGCCGCCACCAGATCGCCGGGCAGGCGAGTGGCCGTGCGGACGCCCACCGGGCGAGTGGCCGTGCGGACGTCGAGCACGAGAGGCGCCGCGCGGACGTCGAGCAGACGAGTCGCCTTGGTGACGTCGAGCAGGCGAGTGGCCGTGCGGACGCCAACCGGGCGAGCGAACCTGCCGACGCCCAGCGTGTTAACCGCAGCGCTCGGCGCCAGCGGGGGTCCGGACGAGGAGAAGCCGCGCCGGGAGTCCGACTGGGCGAGGACGGGACCGGACGGGGCGAGCGGGCCGACGCGGGCGAGGCGGCCGAGGTGGCCGAGGCGGATCCGGAGGCGATCGCGCGGCAGATCTGCCTGCGCCTGCTGACCGCCGCGCCGCGCACCCAGGCGCAGCTGGCGGCGGCGCTTCGCCGACGTGGCGTACCTGAGGACGCGGCTGCCACGGTCCTGGCGAGGTTTGCCGAGGTGAAGCTCATCGACGACGAGGTGTTCGCGAGGGCCTGGGTCGAGTCGCGCCATTACGGTCGCGGCTTGGCGAGCCGGGCGCTCGGGGCGGAACTCCGCCAGCGCGGCGTGGCTTCCGAGGAAATCGACGCCGCCCTCGGCCAGCTCAGCCCCGAGCAGGAGCTGGCGACCGCCCGCGAGCTCGTGGAGCGCAGGCTGCCGGCCACCGAAGGGATGCCGCCGATAGCCAGGACGCGACGGCTGACCGGCGTGCTAGCCCGGAAGGGCTACTCGGCGGCGCTCGCGTACCGCGTCGTGCGCGAGGCGCTGGAGCAGGAGTCGGGCAGCGGCCCTGTTCCGTTTCATGATGATGAGTTTTTCCCTGAGCCCGACGAGGAAGCGCCTGCTGAAGCCTACTGAGAGTAACGGAGCCACATCGAAGATCATCCGCACGTGCTTGCTCAAATCGTTATCAGCGCTTAGCCTCACGGCAGCGAGGTTTTCTGCTCCAGGCAACGAAGTTCGGCGTACAAGACCATTCACAAATACACAAGTCGGGACGGCGACTGGCGACGGCCAGGCCGCCGCGTAGCCCAGGCACTAGACGACGAACGGAAACAGCGGCGCAGGCCGGCGGGCGGTTACCCACCGCGCTCGCCGGACCGGGTCGAGAGTCGACGAAGGGAGAGAGCAGTACTGAGCGAGCGCTCGCCGGAGGCGATGGCGGCAACGGCGGGCCGCGCACAGCCAGCCCGTAACCGGGAAGCGATGACGACGGCGGTTCATCGCCAGCCGCCCGGCACCGTGCAGGCTTCGTCGCTCAGCGGTCACCAGCACCGGGTCTGCGCAGCACCGAGAGTGCGCAAACGCGACGCTGGCGGCGGTTCCTCCAGCGGCACGAACCGCGCTGGGCCGGGCACCGGCTGCCCCGGGCAGTAACCCCTCGCTGCAGGCACGCGTGCCTGCCAGAGGCCGGCGACCACGTCGGCCGCCGGTAGGAGAGGGGCGACGTTGAGTAGCAGCGGGGCAGTGCTTGTACTGGCGATCGTCGGCTGCCTGGTCGCCATCGCCGCACTGGCCGTCCTGGTCGTCCTGCTCCGCCGCGGCAGCCTGGCCGCACCTCCGCCGGCGATGGCGGTGCCGCAGCCTTCCGGTGACCCGAGCCGTACCGCGGCCGACGCCGCGCCGACCACGGCCCGGGCGGAGTTCTCCGCAATCGAGCTGCTGGCACGCGCCGAACGCGACGCTGCGGACATACTGAGCACGGCCGAGATCGCGGCGGTCGCCGCAGCGGAAACCCGCCGGGAGGCCGAGTCCGCCGCCAGCGCCGCGCGGGATGAGGCGAGCGCAGCCAAGCGAGAGGCACTCTCGGCGAGGGACGAGGCCAGGTCGGCGAAGGAGGAGATCAGGCGGCTGCGCGCCGAGCTTGAGCGGCGCGAGGACCGGCTCGGCGAGCGCGAGCAGCGCATCGACGAACTGACCCGCAAGGCTGAGGAGCGCGCCGCCGACCTCGACGCCCGCAAGGAGGAGCTGGACCGGCTCGGCGCGGAACGTCGCCGGGAGCTCGAGCGCGTCGCGGGCCTGTCGGCCGAGCAGGCGAGGGGCGAGCTCGTCGCGTCCATCGAGAACCAGGCGAAGCGGGACGCTGCGCGCATAGTCAGGGACATCGAGACCGAGGCGCAGCGAGAAGGCACCAAGCGGGCTCGCAAGATCGTGACGCTCGCCATCCAGCGCGTCGCGAGCGAGCAGACCAGCGAGTCCGTGGTCTCGGTCCTGCACCTGCCCGGCGACGAGATGAAGGGCAGGATCATCGGCCGGGAAGGGCGCAACATCCGCGCGTTCGAATCCGTGACCGGGGTGAACCTGATCATCGACGACACGCCCGAGGCGGTCCTGCTGTCGTGCTTCGATCCCGTTCGCCGCGAGATCGGCAGGCTGACGCTGGAGCGGCTGGTGCTCGACGGCCGCATTCACCCGCAGCGCATCGAGGAGGCATACGACCGCAGCAGAGCCGAGATCGAGGCGCTGTGCGTGCGCGCCGGCGAGGACGCCCTGATCGACGTCGGCATCACCGACATGCATCCCGAGCTGACGAATCTGCTCGGCCGGCTGCGGTACCGAACTTCGTATGGCCAGAACGTTCTCAAGCACCTAGTCGAGTCGGCGCACATCGCCGGGATGATGGCCAGCGAGCTGGGCATGGACGCGGCGCTGCTGAAGCGCTGCACGCTGCTGCACGACATCGGTAAGGCGCTCACCCACGAGGTGCAGGGCAGCCACGCGCTGATCGGCGCCGAGATCGCTCGCAAGTACGGCGAGCCGGACGACGTGGTGCATGCGATCGAGGCGCACCACAACGAGGTCGAGGTTCGCACGGTGGAGGCGGTGCTCACGCAGGCGGCCGACGCGATCAGCGGCAGCCGGCCCGGTGC
>JASHPF010000060.1 GCA_030038295.1 Streptosporangiaceae bacterium | reverse complement strand
GCCGCGGGACTCGGCCTCGCAGCGGGTGCGGCTGCTCTGGACGTCGGGTGTGGCGCAGGAAGGCACAGCATCGAGCTGGCCCGGCGGCTCGGCCTCGTGGTCCATGGCATCGACTCGAATGAGCGGGCCCTAGGAACCGCCCGGCAGAATCTCCGTGACGCTGTCCGGGACCGTCCGGGCCTAGACCAGCTCGTGAGCTTTACGGCGGGGACCGCGCAGAACCTGCCCGCCGCCGATCAGTCGACAGACCTCGTCTGGTGCAGAGACGTCCTGTGCCTGGTCGAGCAGCTCGGCGCCGTCTACGCGGAATTCCGGCGCGTGCTACGGCCAGGCGGTCGCGCTCTCATCTACCAGATGTTCGTCACTGACCAGCTGCTGCCGGCCGAGGCGGACTGGCTGCTGCCCGTCATGAATTGCGTCGAGGCGAGCATGCGGCCGCAGGTCACCGAGGCCGCCATCAACGACGCCGGGCTGCGGCTCGATCAGTGCATCGACGTCACCAGCCAGTGGGCCGAATACGCGCAAGAGCAGACCGGCGCTGCCGGCCGCGACCTGCTGCATGCCGCGAGGCTGCGCCGCGATCCTGCCCGGTACGTCAGTCAGTTCGGCCAGGGCAACTATGACATCGCTCTCGCCGACTGCCTGTGGCACATCTACCGGATGATCGGGAAACTCAGCGGCCGCGTCTACCTGCTCACCGCGCCTTAGCACGCGGCGAATCACGGTGCCCTTTCCGGCGCCAACAAAGTCAGGGCCAGTCGGCGCGGCGCTGCGGCTCGCCGTGAATCGCGGCCAGCAATTTGGTTCTGGGGTCGTAGCGCGCGTCGACGATGTCATCTGTCCAGGGACGGATCTCCGGGAAGGCGGGCCGGGCCAGCCGCAGCAGGACTCGACCGTGCGCTGGATCCCACGGCACCTGCTGGAAGACCGGGTTGCCGTCATCACGCCGCGCCAGGTCAAAGGAAATGGTCGTGGCGGCGAACTCGACGTGCTCGGCCTGCCGGAGAAAGTACGGCCGGACGAAGTCGATCCCGGACAGCACGACGGCGCGGACCGCAGCACTGACCAGGTCGGGGGCGTAGAGCATGAGCTCGATCAGCGGCTGCACCGCGCTGATGTGGTAGTGCAGGGCGTCGCGCTGCACGAAGTCGTACGTCCGGCCGTCCGGCCGGCCAACCGGTCCGTCGACGTAGTTCCTGGCGGTGAACTCGGCCAGCTGATCCGGGAGCTCCGCGCGCAGCGACGACAGCCCGCCTACCGTCGAGCCGACGGCGCGGATCAGCAGCCGCCGGGCCATCCAGTTGTTGACCCGGCACGGATTCCGGTAGCCCAGCGACGCGTAGAACCTGTCCCCGGCGAGGGCGAACTCGCCGGCCCAGCCCAGGATCGTGCGCCGGTCTGCCGCGCCGACGTCGGCTGCGATGAGATCGGCCGCCTGAAGGAGCGGGAGAAAGAACCATTCGTCGATCGGGTTGCCCGTCGGTCGGTAGACCCGCTCCCAGGCCAGCAGCGCTGCTGCCGCGGTGCGCAGGCTGTCACTCCGCAGCGGCTCGGCGGCGGTGCGGCTCGCGACCGCCAGCGCGAAGATCGCGCCGAACGGCTGCTTGGCCTTGTCGGAGCGGACGTGGCCGGGATGGCCGTTCAGCGTCCCGGCCAGCTCGAAGCGCTCGATCGGCCGGACCACCAGACCCAGCGACTCCTGCGCCACCTGCCAGCAGCGCACCAGGTCGGTCGGCATGCGCGTCGCGCAGCTGAGGTCGAACGCGGCGAGCCGGCCCCACTCCAGCTGCGGATCACCAGTCACCGGCTGACTATAAGCGGGTCGGCGAGATCGCGCCGGTTCGGCGGCCCGGCACTAGGCGCCCGGGCCGGCCGCGCTAGCCCTGGACCGCGTGCCGAACTCGGCGCAGAAACTCCAGCTGCTCGGTGCGGCTCGTGACCCGCATGCGCTCGAACGAGCCACCAAGCTTGACGTCGACGTAGAACGCACCCGAGTCCTCGTGAAAGTGCAGGAACGCCGTGGATCTCAGGGCAAAATTGCCGCGCTTGCGCTCCCGGAGCTCCGGCACGCCGCGCAGCTCCGCCAGCAGGTCCTCGAGCTGATCAAGGTCTTCGTCCGTCGCATGCCGCACATGCCGAGCCTGACGGCGGCGGACCCGAGAGGCAAGCAGCAAGGCTATGACGTGAGCCCTGGCCACGAGGCCGGGATATTGGCCGGCAGCAGTCCGTACCCGGGGCCCCCGGCGTTTGGCGCTGCGGGCACGCCGAGGGCGACGAGCAGCGCGTCAAAGCTGAGCCCCACCTCGGTCGGGAACGGGCCGTCGCCGCCGATGCCGCCGGCGACCGCCAGCTGCGACTCGGCTGACGCGCCGTCCGGCATGGCCCAGCCGGTCTCGATTCCGTCTGCGCCGTTGGACATCTGCGCGATGACCGTCGACGACGTCACGTGCTCGCCGACCTGAACCGTCGGCTGGACGTCCTCCGCCACGTACACCATGAGACCGGCGGCGGGGCCGTCCGTCAGCTGGTAGGTGATCCAGCCACCGCCCGGCCAGCCCGCGTTGTCGTCCTGGGCGTTGGTGATGACCGCGTCGCCGAGCGCGTAGATGGGTCCGGCCCCCGCGAAGTCCACGCCCATGTCGACGCGTTGCGGTATGAGGTCGCTGATCGCGCGAAGCGGGTTCAGGTAGACGGGCGGGGGCGGCGTCGTCGGGCTCGGGGAAGCGCTCGGCGTGGCCTTGCCGCCCGCGGCCGGCTGGGCCGGCGATGCCGAGCTAGCCAGTGCCTTGGTGACCTCTGTCTTGCTGACCAGCGTGCCAGCCTGCGCCGCTACCCGGCCCAGGGTTCCCGCCTGCGCCGCGGCCTGCGGCTGCAGCGTGCTGGCGGGCAGCCGGGCCACCGCGGTGAAGGCACCAGCGGCGACGACCAGCAGCACCATGGCGAGGCCGGCGGTCCGGCCGGCCCGCGGGGATCGACGCCGTGGATCTGGCACCCGACGATGCCGGGGCAGCGTGGCGGGTTCCTGGGCAGGCCCTGTTTCCCGGCGATGCCGTGCGGTGCTGGCGGACAAGGAGGAGCCCCTCGTCGGAGCGCGCCGTGGCGCGCGGCTGCCACCTCGATGCCCCGCTGGCCGATCCGGCCAGCAGGCTGCGCACGACCGCTGTGCGGGTTCAGGGCAACACCGTCACGCTAGGTGACTGCGACCGCACGCGAAGTGCTGTCGGCTACCTACCATGCACCGAAACGGACAGCTGAGGGGCGGAAACGCGAAAAGACACGCGGTGACGCCGGTACCAGGAAGTCATGAACCGGCGCGGCGCGCGCCGCTCGGACTCGCGCCGGACGCGGCGCCCGATAGCCGGCTACGCCCCGACCGCGGCGGTGCCTGCGTCGGGGTCCGGGCGCGCTGCGGGCTCCGTCGCGGGCAGCTGGTCATACGACTCGGCGTCGCCGTCCCGTACCAGCTTGGTCGGGCAGCCGGCCGAGAAATAGCGAGCCTCGTGCCGCCCGAACGGATCCGGGTGCCAGCCGTGCAGATTACCCTGATCCACAGCACCAGTATCACGTCGCTGGGTCCGAAAATACATCGGCGAATTTCCGCATGAGACATCAGCTGATCTGGGCTAACACGCCGAATTCCCGGCGCTGGCCAGGTGTTTGCAATGGCGCCATCTGGCATTTTCCCATTGGACACGGAATTCACTCTGGCTGGCGCTCGAAACCGACCTGCGTCTCCGCGTCGGCGAAGCCGACCGACCGGTACACCTTGATCGCGTCTGCCAGCGGATCGGCGACGATGACCAGCGTGCTCGCGTCGAGCGCGTCGAGCCCGTGCCGTCCCGCGTGCCACACCAGCGTGCCCGCGAGGCCGCGGCGCCGCCAGTCCGGATGCGTCTCGACATTCTGGTACCGCGCGACGCCCGAACCGTCAGTGACGAGCCCGAGCTGGGCGACCAGGTCACCGTCCACGAACGCGCCGAACCACAGGCCGTGTCCGCTCTCGGTGACGGATCGCTCGGCGGCGACGCGGGCCGCGATGAAGTCCGGGTCGCCGCCTGGCTCGCCCGCGTTGACGATCGCCCGCAGCTCTGCCGCCTGGCGCCAGTCGGCGTCGCCGGACAGCTCGCGGTAGACCGCTTCCTGGTACGGGCGCGGCGGCTGGGCCAGCTCCTTGGCCGTGAGTACCGCCGACCGCTGCAGCTGCAGGCCCGCGGCCACGTACTCGCCGATGTAGACGACGCTGATCTCGGTGACGTCGATGCCGAGGGCAACGTGACGCGCCAGCGGGAACTCGCGGGCGAAGATCGCGACCCAGCTGGCAGCCGCGCCCGGCTCGGGCCGGGCCAGCAGCAGGAAGTTGCCCCACCAGTAGGCCGGGTTGCGCGGGGTGCGGATCACCAGATACTCGCCGCGATCTTCGACCTGGCTGCCCTCGAGGGCCCGGACCATCAGATCGGTGCGGTAGCCGAGCGAGCGAACCTCCACGAGGCGAGCGTAACGAGATCGGCCCGTCACGGCACGTGTCCGAGCCCTCCGACCGCGGCCCGGCGAGGCCCGGCCTGCCCCGGCGCAGTCCGTTCCCCTCTCGAATTGGGCGTAATCTCAGCACCGTAAGCCCGGCATCACCAACCGTCGCAGGGAGCACTGCTATGGGTCTCTTCCAGCGGGCACACGACATCGTCGCGGCCAAGGCGAACAAGGCACTCGACGCGGCCGAGAACCCGAACGAGATGCTCGACTATTCCTACGAGCAGATGCTCGACCACATCACCCAGGTGCGGCGGGCGCTGGTCGATATCACTGCCTCGAAGAAGCGGCTTGAGCTGCAGGAACAGCAGCTACAGCAATCCGTCGATCACCTCAACGACCAGGCCAAGACGGCGCTGGCGCAAAACCGGGAGGACCTGGCCCGCGAGGCGCTGTCCCGCAAGGCGGCGGCCCAGCAGCAGATCGACGAGCTCGAACCGCAGCGTGAGCAGCTCAACGAGGAAGAGCAGAAGATGGAGCAGGCCCTCAGCACGCTCCAGCAGCGGGTCAACGACTTCCGGTCCAAGAAGGAGGTCATGAAGGCGCAGTACACCGCGGCGTCGGCGATGACCTCGGTGAACGAGGAAGCGGCGGGGATATCCAAGAGCCTCGGCGACTCCGGCGCGGCGCTGCAGCGGGCCCAGGACAAGATCGCGATCATGCAGTCCCGTGCAGCCGCGACCGACGAGCTGCTTCAGTCGGGTGTGCTGGAAGACGTCGGCGGGGACACCGACGACATTCAGCACGAGCTGGACCAGGCCGGCGCCAACGCGCAGGTCGACAAGGAACTGGCCGCCCTCAAGGCACAGATCGCGAGCGCACCCGCGACGCCGGAGCTGCCGGCCGGCAGCTGAGCTGAGGCTGGAGGGGAACGGCGGTCGCGCGGGCTACCGCCGTTCGCCGAGTCGCGGCCGCCGGGGCGCGCTCGACTAAGATCGGGACCGTGACTAGCTGGGGCCCTGACGTCCGGGTTCGCTTCGCGCCGTCGCCCACGGGCGAGTTCCACGTGGGCAGCGCCCGGTCGGTCCTGTACAACTGGGCGGTGGCGCTGCGGAATCACGGCGCGCTCGTGCTGCGCATCGAGGACACCGACGCGGCGCGCAACCACCCGCAGTGGATCGACGGCATCATCAGCGCCATGGCCTGGCTGGGGATCGACGGGAGCCAGTACGAGGGACCGTTCCTCCAGTCAGACAACCTGGCCAAGCACACCGAGGCCGCGCAGCGGCTGTACCGGCAAGGCCGGGCGTACTACTGCGGCTGCACCCGCGAGGACCTGATCGCGCGAACCGGCGACCAGTATCGCGGCTACGACGGTTACTGCCGTGACCGCGGGCTCGGGCCGGGTCCGGGACGGGCGCTGCGGTTCCGCACGCCGGATGAAGGGTCCACCGTGGTGGACGACCTGGTGCGCGGTCGCACTGTGTTCGAGAACGCCTCGATCGAGGACTTTGTGCTCGCCCGCGCCGACGGCTCGGTGCTGTTCCTGCTGGCCAACGTCGTCGACGACATGGACGAGCGGATCACCCACGTGATCCGGGCCGAGGAGCATCTGCCGAACGCGCCCAAGCAGCAGCTGCTGTGGGAGGCGCTCGGACACGAGCCGCCCGCGTGGGCGCACCTGTCGATCCTGGTCAACGAGAAGCGGCAGAAGCTGTCCAAGCGGCGGGACAAGCTGGCGCTCGAGTCGTACCGGGACGAGGGCTACCTGGCCGAGGCGGTGCGGAACTACCTCATGCTGCTCGGCTGGGGGCCGCGGACCGGCGGCGAGATCATGCCGTTCGCCGAGATGGTGGCGCAGTTCCGGATCGAGGACGTGAGCCCGTCGCCGGCGTTCTTCGACCTGGCGAAGATGCGCGCGTTCAACGGCGAGTACATCAGGGCGCTGCCGACCGACGAGTTCATGAAAGCGTGCGAGCCGTGGCTGGCACCCGACCGTGCACCGTGGCCGGCGGACCGCTTCGACCCCGGCGTGTTCGCCGCGCTCGCGCCGCTCGCGCAGACCAGGGTGGCGCTGCTCGCGGACATCGTTCCCATGGTGGACTTCGCCTTCCTGCCTGAGCCCGTGCACGACGAGGCGTCGTGGGCCAAAGCCATGCGCGAGCCGGCCGCCGAGATCCTGGCCGAGGTCGCGGCCGCCTACGCCGAGGTGCGGTGGCAGGCCGACGAGCTGCGCACCCGGCTCGAGGCGGTGGCCAACTCGTTCGGGCTGTCCCTGGGCAAGGCCCAGGCGCCGGTGCGGGTGGCGGTGACCGGCCGGACCGTGGGGCTGCCGCTGTTCGAATCCCTGCAGGTGCTCGGCCGCGAGGAGACGCTGCGCCGGATCGAGTCGGCGCGCGAGCGGGTGACCGGCCTCGCGTAAGCGCGGTTACCGCTGACGGCTGAATCCCAGTTCGGGTACCATTATGGTATGACGGTTCAGATCGCTGTGCGGCTTGCGGACGATACCGTGGAGCGCCTCGACCGGCTGGTCGCGGCGGGCGAGGCGCCGAGCCGGGCGTCGGTCATCGAGCGGGCGCTGGCGCGGGAGTTCCGGCGGCTGCTGGCCGAGCGCGACGCAGCGATCCTCGCGGCCGCCGGGCCGGACGCTGACATGGACGGCCTTGCCGACTACGCAGCGCACACCGGCCTGGACATCGAGTAGTGCGCCCGATTTACACGGCCCGGCTGGACAAGACCCGGCCTGTCGTGGTGCTGACCAGGGAACTGGTCAGGCCGCACCTGGCCCGGGTGACGGTCGCGCCCATCACCACCACGATCCGCGGCCTCTCGACAGAGGTGCCGGTCGGGCGCGCCAATGGCCTTGCACAGCCATCCGTGATCAGCTGCGACAGCATCGTCACGGTGCCGAAGACCGCCCTCGGCCGCCCGATCGGTTACCTGCTCCCCGCGCAGGAGTCCGCGCTGACCGCGGCGATTCACGCCGCGTTCGACCTCGACTGAGCGAAGGGGGCTGCCGGGTGC
The DNA here is from genome assembly GCA_030038295.1 of Streptosporangiaceae bacterium. GTDB lineage: Bacteria > Actinomycetota > Actinomycetes > Streptosporangiales > Streptosporangiaceae > JAJYUU01. The sequence continues at coordinate 4,016 of JASHPF010000060.1, read as the reverse complement.
CGGATGCTGGCGGAACACGCCGTGTGCTTCGCTATGCGGGTGGCTGACACTCATTTCTCCGACCGGGTTCGCGGCGGCGAGGTTGTCTTCGGCGGCTGGCTGGCGGCGCCGGGACCGGTGACCGCCGGGCTGCTCGCGACGGGCGGGCTCGACTACGTCGTCATCGACCTGCAGCACGGCACCGCCACCGAACACGATCTCCCGGCGCTCACGACCGCGATCCGGCGGGCTGGTGCCGCTCCGCTCGGCCGGGTGCGGCACGCGCATCCCGCCGACATCGGCCGGGCGCTCGACCTCGGTTGTGACGGGGTGATCGTCCCGAACGTCGACACTGCCGAGCAGGCTGCGGCCGTGGCCGGCGCCTGCCGGTTCCCGCCCGACGGGTATCGGTCTGGCGGCGGCGTCCTGGCACCGCCCGAACTGCCGCTGTGCATCGTCATGGTCGAGTCCAGCCGAGCCATGGAGGACCTGCCCGCCACGCTGGCGCTCGGCGGAGTAGACGGGATCTACGTCGGGCCGCGGGACCTGTCCTACTCGCTCGGCTGCCGGCTTGACCCGCAGGATCCGGTGCTGCGCCCTGCGCTCGAGCGCATCTGGGCGGACTGCGATGCGGCCGGCAAGCCGGCAGGCGTACACGCGTCCGACGGCGCCACCGCGCGGCTCTACCGGGAGAACGGCTGCCGGCTCGTCACCGTGGTCGCGGACACGCTCGCGGTTTCCCGTGCGGCGGCGACGGAGCTCGCCCTGGCGCAGGCCTGACGGCGCGAGGACCGGCTGGTGCGGGGCAGCGGGCCAGGCCACGCGGGCCAGGCTCCCGAACCCGGCCGTGCGGGCGTCACCGGGCTCGCCGCGGCGCCGGTCACTGACTACGATGGGTAACCGAGACGGCCGGGAGTTAAGACATCGGCCCCGGCCTGTTACCTGTGCGGTGTGCCAGCGCGGCTCTATGCTGCAGGCAGACGTCTGCCGCACGGCGGCTAGTCCGGCCGCGCTGGCGCCAGGCTCAGCCTCGGAGGCGCAAATGGGACTGATGGACAAGGTCAAGGCGCAGGCGAATCAGCTGGCGCAGAAGACCCAGGAAGCAGCTCAGGAAGGCAAGGCCAGGCTTGACCAGGCGCAGGCCAATCGGCGCGGCGACGCACTGCTGCGCCAGCTCGGCGCCCTCGTGTTCGCCGAACGCACCGGCCGTGGGACCGCAGACAGCCAGGCCAAGATCGACGAGCTGATCAGCACCATCTCGGCGCACGAGCGCGAGAACGGGCTGAACCTGTCGCAGCCGACCGTCCCGCAGCCGGGTTCGCCTGCCGAGTCGGGCGGCTCTTCCGGCTCGGGCGGGTCCTACCCGGCCGACAGCGGTCCCGCAGGGACTTCGCAGGACACTCCCGGGGGGTTCCAGACCGGCCAGAGCTTCTTCCCGCCGCCCGAGGACACCGAGGGCTCCCAGGGCTGAGCTGCCCTGACCCGCCCGGCGGCTCGTCAGCGGCAGGCGTCCTCTGCCGCGGTGTGCTCCGCCGGGTCGGACACGGTGCCGGGCCCGTGGGTGTGCTGTGCCAGCTCCGGGGTGCCGGTGTCGTTCTGCAGCGACTGGAAGAGCGCTGCCGCTGCCGTCTGGTTCCACAGCACGGCCGACTCTCCGGTCGGCGTCTGGTAGTCGAGCGTGGCGATGGGAACGGTGGTGAACCAGACGTCTGATGGCTTCACGCCGCGGAGCTCGTCTGTCAGCTCGACGAGGTTGAACCCCTGGTCCACCTTGACCGAGGCGGTCACCGAGGCGAGGACCTGGTGCAGGCGCACCGGGTTGGCAACCACTCCCGCGGCCGTGGCCTCGGTAAACGCCGAGGACAGCAGCTGCTGCTGATCGTCAATCCGAGCCAGGTCGGATGTCGCGAACGAGTGCCGGTCCCTCGCGAACGCCAGTGCCGTCACGCCGTCGACGTGGTGCAGGCCCGCCGACAGGTGCAGGCCGCTGTCGCTGTCGTCCACCGCGTACGGCAGGCAGATGTTGACGCCGCCTAGGGCGTTGATCACGTTGACGAAGCCGACGAAGTTCACTTCCACGTAGTCGTTGATGTCGAGACCCGTGGCCTGCTCCACCGTGCTGACCATCAGCCGCGGCCCGCCGAGCGCATACGCCGAGTTGATCTTGTTCATGCCGTAGCCAGGAATGTTGACCCAGGAGTCGCGCGGCAGGCTGACGACCTCCACGCTCTCGTGATTGGCAGCGACGTGCACGAGCATCATGGTGTCGGTGTTGGCGCCGACGTCATTGCCGACGTGCAGCCCGATCTCCTGGCTGCGGCTCAGTCCGCTGCGCGTGTCGATGCCGACGACGAGGATGTTGATCGGCCCGCTGGATGGCGTGCCCGAAATCCCGGCGTCCAGCCGGGCGAGGCCGGCGCTGATGTAGGTCGTCACCACCCACGCGCCGCACGAGACCAGGAGGGTAGCGGCGGATACCACGGCCACGGCCGTCAGCAGGAATCGGTGCCGACGCGCGTGGCGAGTGGTCGCAACGTGGCGGATGAACCGCCGCCGGGTGGCGTGGTAGTTCGGCGTGCGTGGCGCCGATCCTCCTTGGCTGCCCGGCCCGGGCGATGCCGCCGCGGCCTGCCCGGCCTGCTTGCCGTCCGCCGGGTCGCCGTCGGCCGTTGCCGGGTCGCCCCCGCCGTCTTCCGGGTCGCCCCCGGCTGCTGCCGGGTCGCCCCCGGCCGTTGCCGGGTCGTCCGCGCCGTCTGCCGGGTCGCCCTCGCCCCATCCCGCAGGGTTCTGGTCGTCTGCCGTCATCTGTCGTCTTCGGCCGCCATGGTGCTGCCTACCCGTCTAAGGCTTACCAGCCGACCGGCGCCTAACCGCGGCCAGCACGCGCCGAGCCAGCAGCTTTACCTGCGCATAGTCCGTACATTGCCGGCCTCGCCCGGCCCACTGCCGCGGCCCGCTGCCAGGTGACACCCGGCGGCGGGTGAGGTACTATGTAGTAAGTTACTGGTGAGTAGCTTAGTTCGGCGGCAGCCGGTTCGGCTACGGACGGGAGGGGTCCGTATGGGGCACTTCAAGAGCAACCTTAGGGACATCGAGTTCAACCTTTTCGAGGTGCTCAACCGGCAGGACCTGCTCGGCGCTGAGCCCTTCGGCGAGGTCGACGAGGAGACCGCCCGCGGCATCCTCGACGAGGTCAACAGGCTGGCCGAAGGCCCGGTTGCCGAGTCGTACGCCGCGGCGGACCGGACCCCGCCGGTCTTCGACCCGGCCACGCGCTCGGTCACGATGCCCGAGGCGTTCAGGAAGTCGTATCACGCCTTCGTGGACGCCGAGTGGTTCAGGCTCGAGCTTCCGCCGGAGCTCGGCGGCACCAGGGTGCCCCGGTCGCTCGCCTGGTCGGTCGCCGAGCTGATCCTGGGCGCGAATCCGGCCGTGTGGATGTACTCGAGCCTCGGGTCGTTTTCGCACGCGCTCTGGCTCATGGGCACCGCCGCCCAGAAGAAGGTGGCCGAGCAGGCAGTCGACCACCGCTGGGGCTACACGATGGTGCTCACCGAGCCCGACGCGGGCTCGGACGTCGGCGCCGGCCGCACCAGGGCAATCCAGCAGCCCGACGGAACCTGGCACATCGAAGGCGTCAAGCGCTTCATCACCAGCGCCGAGCATGACATGGCCGACAACATCCTGCACATCGTGCTGGCAAGGCCGGAGGGTGCTGGCCCGGGCACCAAGGGCCTGTCGATGTTCCTGGTGCCCAAGTACCTCATCAACTCCGACGGGTCGCTGGGTGCGCGCAACGGCGTCTACGTGACCAACGTCGAGCACAAGATGGGCCTGAAGGCGTCGACCACGTGCGAGCTGACCTTCGGCGCGGAGCACCCGGCTGTCGGCACGCTGGTGGGTGATGTACACGACGGCATCCGCCAGATGTTCATGATCATCGAGTTCGCCCGCATGATGGTGGGAACGAAGGCGATTGCCGCGCTGTCGACTGGATACCTGAACGCACTCGACTACGCCAAGACCAGGGTGCAGGG
>JASHPF010000392.1 GCA_030038295.1 Streptosporangiaceae bacterium | reverse complement strand
GCCGTGCGCGACGGCGCGGCCGTCGGGATCCGTGAGCGTGAGGCACCAGCGTGCGGCGTCGCCGGCGCGCGCGGCGAGCTCCCGGCCGGTGTCCGCGTCCACGGGGCCGTACCCGGCGACCTCTCCGGCACGCTCCGACATTCCGGCGAACGCCGACAGCGGCATGGTCAGGTTGATGGTTCCGCCCGGCGGTCCAGCGAGGCTGCCGTCGGCGCCGCGGCGGTGGTGGCGAGCGCGATCACGGCCGTCGCCGCGACCGTCGTCGCCGCTACCGTCGTCGGCGCGACCGTCGTCCGCGCGACCGTCGTCCGCGGGATCCTCGTCGACGGCGGGAATGTCGTGCTCGGCCGGAATGTCGTGCTCGGCCGGATCGGGGTAGGAGCGACCGTCGTCGCGGGCACCGGCCCAGTCGCCACCGCCGGTGCAGTCGCCAGGGCCGGTGCAGCCGCCGCCAGCGCAATCGCCGGCGCCAGCCTGGGCGGCAGCGTCACCGTCGGTGTCGCCCGGCAGCGTGCTCGCCAGGTCACGACCGCTCAGCCGCGCGATGTAGGCAGTGGCACGCAGTTCAGCGAGCGTGCCCGCCACGCCGTGGCGGCGGAGCCAGCGGGCGTCAGAAGTCAGCTGAGCGTCCGCGATGATCGCGTCCGCCGGCCGCAGTTCGCGGCCAGCCAGGACCGTGTTGCCGGACGGCTCGTGCCAGACCTCGACCCGGGTATCCTTGCGGCCTTCTTTCTTGCGCCGCTCAGCAGCGCGCGGGTCGGCGGCCAGGATCTCGCGGGCCAGTTCGGCCCGCAGCTGCGCGGTGGTCTGCTCGCCGGCGGTGGGCAGCAGCCGGCTCGCGATGTCGTGAGCCTGCTCGTTGGTGAGCACCGCCAGCTCGCCCACCAGGACGCACGCCTTGGCCCAGTCGATGCGCCCGGCGGCGAGCGCCGCGGCCACCTGCGGCAGCCGGTCCAGACCTGCCGCTTGTCCGAGTAGCCGACCCGCGGACAGACTGGTCAGCCGCAGCGCGATCGCGATCTCGTCGGTGATGTGGTCGGCGAGCCGAGACGAGCCTGGCCGGGTGGACTGGGCTAGCCGCCGGTCGCGCACCCCGATCACCGCGGCCGCGAGCCCGGCCTGGGCCCAGGCGGCCTGACGCTGCCAGCCGAGCAGCACGCCAATCTGCTCGGAGTCGGTCAGCGCGTCATAGCCGGCGGCCGTCGCGTCGGCCAGCGCCCCGGCCAGCCATGGGCCGGGCGCGAGCTGATCTGCGACACCGCCTGCCGCGAAGCCTGCCCCGGCTGGCCCGCCGTCGTCGCGGTGGGTGAACCCGACCGCGATCGCCTCCCCGGCACCGGTATACGGGCCGGCCAGGTAGTCGGCGCGAATGTCGTCGGGCAGGCCGGCGAGCCACGCGGCGTGCTCGGCCTCGGCGCTGCCGCCGAACTCGTCGGTCAGCCACTGCGGAATCTCGGCAGGCGGCTCGGGGTGCTCATGAGCGACCGGCCAGCGCTCCGGATCGTCGTCCGGCAGGATCGGCCAGTCGAACGGACCGTCATCGTCGGGAGGCGGCCATGGGTCGGCGAGCACGCCGTCATCCGGCGCGCTGACGTCGAGCGCGCTGATGCCGGTTGCGCTCACGTCCGGCGCGCTCAGGTCCGGCGCGCTCACGTCCGGCGCGCTCACGTCCGGCGCGCTCACGTCCGGTGCGCTCAGCTGGGGCGCATTGGCGTGCGACGCACTCGCGCCGGGCGACGGCGCGAGATCAGCAGCGACGGGCGCGCGAGCGGCGGGCGCTACGTCCTCGCTCATGTGTCCGGTCACCGCCTCTCACGATCCCCGAATATCGCTCATACTATCGAGAGACGCCGACAATTCGTGGGTCCGGCTGGCGAGGCGCCGACGCCTTGCTAGTAGCCGGCCTCGTGATTGAAGATCACGATCAGGCTGACGATCTTGCCGTCTCGGACGCTGAAGTAGTTCGACAGGATCACCTCGGGCGGCAGGTTGGTCTTGTCGAACTCGCCGTCGTAGGCGCCCCGGACGATGGTGTCGCCGTAGTGTTCCAGGACCTCGAGGACCTCGACGCTGACCTTGTCGCCGACGAGCTCCCTCGCCACCCAGCGCCGGATGGCGGCCGTGCCGGAGAACTCCCTACGGGCGTCGTTGACATACGCGTCCGGCGCGAACGTCGCCATAATGGCGTCGGTGTCCTGCCCGTTCACGGCGGCGAAGTGGTCGGCGATGACGCCGGACAGCTCCGAAGGCTGCATGACCGGTGTTCCTCCTCGATCGGTGCTGATGGACAGCATCGAGACAACCTCGTGCCGCCGGGGGAGTAGCAAGGCCGCGCGTTCGCTTCTTTCTCCCCTAGGGGGAGGTATCAGACTGGTCTCATGTCTGCTGCGCTGCCGATCGGCGACTTCTCTCGAGCCACCCACATGAGCATCAAGACGCTGCGGCACTACCACCGCGTCGGGCTGCTCGAGCCGGCTGAGGTGGACGCCCGTACCGGTCACCGGCGCTACACCACCGATCAGATCCCGACGGCGCAGGTCATCAGGCGGTTCCGCGATCTGGACATGCCTATCGAGCAGATCCGCGGCGTTCTGACGGCGGCCGACGTGCGCACCCGCAACGAGCTCATCGCCGACCATCTCGCCAGTCTCGAGGGCAGCCTGACCCGGATGCAGAACGCCGTCAGCGCGCTGACCGACTTGCTCCGCCCGATCGATCCGGCGCAGGAGCCGATCAGCCACCGGAGTGTCCCCGCCGTCGACGCGGCCGCGGTGACCGAGGTCATCGACATGGCGGAGGCGGGCGACTGGTACGCCGGAGCCCTGGGCGAGCTCCGCGGCGTCCTCGCCAGTCAGGGCCTGACCGCCTGTGGCCCGCCTGGCGGCAGCTACGCCACGGACCTGTTCACCTGCGAGCGCGGCCAGGCGACCGTCTTCATTCCCTGCATCGGAGCGGTCCGGCCGGTCGGCCGGGTTGACCACGTCGAAGTACCGCCAGCCGAGCTGGCGGTGCTCGTGCACCGGGGCCCGCTGGACCGGGCCGATCGCGCTTACGGGGTGCTCGCTACGCATGTCGCGCGGCACGCGCTGGCGGTAGAGGGCCCGATCCGCGAGTACTACCTGACCGGGCGCGCAGACACGCCGGACGAGTCGCTCTGGCGGACCGAGATCGGGTGGCCGATCTTTCAGACGGGTGGCACGTAGCTGGCCGGACCAGCCCCTACAGCTTGCTGACGAACGTCGACAGCGACCGGCCGGCCGATTTCAGGCCGTTCAGTACGTGGGAGACGAACGTAGCGGCGCCGCCCGGATCGGTGAGCAAGTACCAGACGACGAACACGACGAGCGCCCACACGAGAATCTTTCTCACCATGACGGGCCCCTCAGCGTTCGCGTGCAGCAATTGATCACTATGCACCGCATGCCGGTCAATTGCCGGTATTTCCGCGTGTCGCCGATCAACCGCGTCTCATCGACCGCCGGCGATCCTTCGGGACCGTGCGGTCGCGCGACTGGCTAGGGCAGGGCGCTCAGCAGCACGTCGACAGCGGCGGGCTCATCGGGCGGCAGCGCCAGCACCGCACCCTGCACGAACGGGCCGGCCTCAGCCAGCAGCTGGGCCGCCATCTCCACGCCGGTGCGCGCGGCGTGCGGGCCGGCCTGCTCGAGCGCCCGGAGCGCGGCCGGCGGGATCCGGACGTCGGGCACCTCGTGGCTGAGGTAGTCGGCCTGCTCGAAGCTGCGCAGTGGCACCACCGAGACGAGCACGGGCACGTCGGCGCCGGCCAGTCCGGCCATGACCTGCCGCAGCCCGTCGAGCTCGTGAACCGGACGACTGACGAGGAACTGCGCGCCCGCCGCGACCTTGCGGAGCGTCCGGGCGATCTCGGCGTCGAGGTCGACGGCGCCCGGGTTGAACCGCGCGCCGGCCAGGAACGCGGTCCTGGCCGCCAGCGGCAGGCCGTTGCAGTCGATGCCCTTGTTCAGTCCGGTCACGAGCTCGACCAGGCCGACCGAGTCGACGTCCCAGATGCCGTCCACGTTCGGGTAGTCGCCGAGCAGCGGGGGATTGCCGGTCTCGCAGACGATGTTCCTGATCCCGAGCGCGTTGGCGCCGAGCAGATCGGCTTGCAGCGCCATGATGGCCTTGTCCCAGGTCGTCACCGTGGCGATGACGTCGACCTCGACCCGCTGCTGCAGCTGAAACGCCAGATCGATCGTGCTCAGCTGGGCCCGCGGGCTCTGCCGCGAGGCGAGGAAGAACGTGTCGATGCCGCGCTCGCGCAGTTCCGCAGCCTGCTCGGCGGCCTCGTCCGCGGTCCCGCCGAGTGGCGCCGTGAGCGTGGCCGCGATCGCGAAGGTGCTTGCCGCCAGGTGCCCGCTGAGGCCGCCACCGGGCGATAGCGTCACCGGCGGCTCGGGGCGCGCCACGGCGGAGGCAGCCGCGCGATACGGGCGGGCGGGGGCCATGCCGCCGACCTCGGCGGCCGCGGCCTGGATCTGCGACGGCGTGGTGCCACAGCAGCCGCCCACGAGGGTCACCCCGGCCTCGACCAGCCGGCGCGCGTACCGGGCGAAGTACTCGTCGTCGGCGCTGTACTCAAAGCGCCGCCCGGCGACGCGGCGCGGCAGGCCCGCGTTGGGCTGCGCGCTGACCGGCAGCGACGTGTGCGGTACCAGCGCCTCGATGATCGACAGCACGCCCTGCGGGCCGAGGATGCAGTTGGTCCCGAGCATCGCGATCGGCAGGCCGCTGAGCACCTCGGCCACCTCGCGGGGGCTCTCCCCGCCCAGCGTCCGGCCGTCGGTCGCGAATGTCGCCTGGGCGATGACCGGCAGCGCGGATATCTCGGCTGCCACCGCCACCGCCTCGGCGAGCTCTTCCAGGTACCCGAACGTCTCCAGGATGATGGCGTCGACGCCGCTGCGGTCGAGCGCCCCGATCTGCTCCCGCAGGGCCTCGACCCGCTCCGCCCGCTCGACCCGACGGCGCAGGCTGGGCGTCACGGCCGGGCCTACCGAGCCGGCCACGAAGGCCGGCCGGCCGGCGGCGTCGCGCGCTCGCCTGGCGAGCTGCGCGCCAGCCTGGTTGATGTCCGCGACGAGGTCGCCGAAGCCCTGGTCGGCTAGCCGCAGCCGGCTGGCCCCGAACGTGTTCGTGAGGATGACGTCGGCGCCCGCGCTGAGGTAGCTCTCGTGGATCGTGCTCACCAGGCCGGGGTTGGACAGGTTGAGCTCGGTCAGCGCCCGATCGAGCGAGTTACCCGCCGCGTGCAGCATCGTGCCCATCGCGCCGTCGCAGATCAGCACCCGCTCGCGCAGCGCGGTGCGGAGGTCAGCGGTGCTCGCCCGACCCTGGCCCGTCATCGTGGCATCCTCTCGGGGGCGTGCAGTACGTCCATGCCGCCTTCGGTTGCGGCCAGGATCTCGATCGCCACCTGGGCCATGAGCCGGTCCCGATAGGTGTCGAGCCGCAGGCCGGTGATCTCCTGCACGCGGCGGATCCGGTAGGCCACCGTATTCGGGTGCACGTGCAGGCTCTGCGCGGTCCGCTGCGGGCTGTTGTTCTCCCGGAAGTAGCAGGCCAGCGTCGCCAGCAGCTCGGCACCGCGCTGCGGATCCTGCCGGTCCAGCTCGCCCAGGATCTCAGTCGCGAACGACTTCAGCTCTGCCAGGTCGGGAACCTGCAGCAACAGCCGGTGGATGCCGAGATCCTCGAACGCCACGGCCTGGCCCTGCCGGCCGAGCCGTACGACCGCGTCGATGGTCCGCCGGGCCTGACCGTACGAGCGGGCGATCTCGGCCGGATCCCGGCACGATCCGCCGATGCCGATGGTGACCACGGCTTCCGGGAACAGGTCCCGCATCCGGGTCAGGCACGACGCGGTCAGCCGGCTGACCTCGGTGCCGGGCGGAGCCTGGCCGTCGTGGTCGGGCAGCACGATCACGACCTCGCCCTCGCGGACGGCGATGATCGCGCCGGGCAGCCGGGACGCGAAGAAGTGGTCGATGGCGGTCGCGACCCGCTTCCACAGCGCCGCGGCGCTGCCCGACGCGCCCGCAGACCCGGTGGTCTCGATGGCGATCGCCAGGATGCGGTGCTCGCGGCTGGCGTCATAGCCGAGGTGGCGGGCCCACCGGCCAACCTCGCCGTTTCCGTGCCCGGCCCCGAGCAGCAGCCCTTCGACCAGGTCGTCCCGCACCTGCCGGGCTGCGGCCGCGACGACCCGCTCGCGGCCGAGGATCACCCCGCAGATCGTCGCCGCGTGCTCGGTCACCAGCAGGCTCATGTCACCGCCGTCGGCGCCTGCCTTGCTGAACGTCAGCAGGTAGGCCGGCACGTCGTCACCGACGAGGATGGGCGCCACGATCACCCCGGCCGAGTCCGCCGTGTCGGGCAGCCGCAGCGACCTCCGCGTCTGTGCGGTGCTGTTGAGCACGGTGCCGAGGCGCCTGGCCGCGACGTAGTCCCTGACGTTCCCGGCGACCTCGTCGTCCGGCAGGTCGGGCCCGGCCGCGGCCATGACCTCGAGGCCGCGGCTGACGACCGCGACCGTCGCGGCGGTGCGGGAGGCGAGCAGCTGCAGCACCGTGGACACGTCGGCGTCCTGCAGGGTCAGACCGGTCAGGTGCTGGTAGACGGTGACCAGCTCGCGCAGCAGCGCGTTCTCGCGCTGCACGGCCCGCTCGTCGAGCACGACGGCAGGCTGGCGGGCCAGGTGTGAGGTCTCCACCTTCGACATATCCCTAGATCGCCGCCGTCATGCCATCCGGGCTTCCCGCCAAGCCTGTGTCTGACCACAAAATACCGCGTGATCGCGGTTGCTGCCCGAATTGCAGGCTACCGCAGAAGCCCTGACGCAATGCGGTCATTGCCACCAGGCGGGAGGGATCCTGTGTTGTGCACGAGCACAGGGGCCGAGCGGCCAGGATCACTCGGCCGGGGCGTCCAGGCTGCCGCGCAGCAGGTAGGCGGAGCGGAGCAGGTCAGGCTGCTCGCGGAGCTCGCTCGCCGCTCCGGAGAACCGGATCCGGCCGCCCTCCAGGATGTAGGCCCTCGTGGCGAGGCCGAGCGCCAGGGCGGCGAACTGCTCGATGAGCAGCACGCCGATGCCCGCGGCGGCGACCGCCCTGATGGTCGGCACCAGCCGGTTGATGATTACCGGCGCGAGGCCCAGCGAGAGCTCGTCGATCAGCAGGTACCGCGGCGATGAGATGAGCGCCTGCGCCAGCACGAGCATCTGCTGCTCACCGCCGGACAGCGCACGGGCCGGCGCAGACAGCCGCCGGGATAGCTCAGGGAACAACTCGAGCACGCGGCCGCGTCCGGCCTTAGCCTCCTCGGCCGACAGCGAGTACGCCGCGACCCTGATGTTGTCCTCCACACTCAGATCGGGCAGCAGCCGACGCCCCTCAGGCACGATCGCCACGCCGGCCCGCCGCACCACCTCCGGCCGCTGCCGGGCCAGGTCGCGGCCGTCCATCCGCACCGACCCGGTGAGCGGACGCAGCACGCCGCCGACAGCCAGCACCAGGGTCGACTTGCCGGCGCCGTTGGGCCCGAGCAGCGCGGTGACGTCCGCCGCGGGGATGTCCAGCGACACGTCCCGCACCACGGCCCGGCTGCCGCGCTCCACCGTAAGGCCGCGAAGTTCCAGGACCCCGTTCCCGTCCGCCTGGGTGCTCACGCGACCTCCGCCGTGCCGAGGTACGCCCGCATGACGCGCTCGTCCCGCAGCACCTGTGCAGTCGGACCGGAGGCGATCAGCTCGCCGAAGTCCAGCACGGCCGTCGTCTCACAGCACGCCGACACCAGGCTCATGTCGTGGTCCACGAGGATCGTCAGCGCGCCGGTACGCGCCGGAATCTGCCGGATCACCTCGGCGAGGGCGCTGGTCTCGACGTCCGGCAGGCCGGCGGCCGGCTCGTCGAGAAGCACCAGCTTCGGCCGTCCGACGACAGCCCTGGCGACCTCTACCAGCCGCCGCTGGCCGACCCCGAGGGTCCCGACCTTGGCCTCCGGGTCGGCGTCCAGCCCGACGAACGACATCGCGTCAAGCACGTCGGCGCGCCGCGACTTGGCGGCCTGGCCGCCGTGCTCGTGTACGAGCGCCACGTTCTGGAAGACCGACAGCTCCTCGATCGCCTGCTCGGTCTGGAAGGTGCGGCGCAGCCCCCAGCGGGCCCGCCGGTAGTGGACGATCGCCAGCAGGTCGTCGCCGAACGCGCGCACCGACCCCGAACTCGGCCGGACGAATCCGCTGAGCACGTTGAAGAACGTGGTCTTCCCGGCCCCGTTGGGCCCGATCAGCCCGCAGGTGCCGGACTCGAAGTGAACGCTCATCTGGTTCAGGGATGTGACGCCGCCGAAGCGCACGGTCAGGTCCTGGATCTCGATCACGGCGTTTCCCCCTGTTCGACGACGACGACGGGCCTGGGCCGCCGGACGAGTCGGAACAGCAGCCGGCCCAGCCTGGCCATGTCCTTAGGGAACTGGTCGGCGATGCCGCGCGGGGCGGTGGTGAGGGTAAACACGACGCCGATGCCGAACAGGATCGTCAGCCAGTCGTTGGACACGCCCCAGTTGTTCAGCAGGGCCGGCAGCAGCTGCATGAGCAGCCCGGCCACGATGGCGCCCCACAGGCTGTACGCGCCGCCCATCAGCACGACGGCCAGGATGGTGATCGAGGTATAGGACTGGAAGTCGGTCGAATACAGATAGTGCACCGCGCCCGCTAGCACGCCGCCCGCGACGCCGGTGACGAACGACGCCAGCGCGACCGCCCAGAGCTTGTACAGCGTGGTGTTGATGCCCGCGGCCAGCGCGGCCGGCTCGCTCTGCCTGATGGCCGCCCACGCGCGGCCTGGACGGGTCCTGATGTGGACCGCGACGAGGGCGAACATCAGCGCGGCGACGATCACCGAGTACCGGAAGTACGCCGGGTCGGAGGTCGCGATGCTCGGCCGGCGGATGGGCGGGATGTGTATCTGGTTGCCGTTGTAGCCGGTGAAGCCGTGGCCGCCGTTCGGAAAGTTCAGCGTCGTGAGCACGACGTAGACCGCGCTCGCGAGCATGAGCGTGATCAGCGCCAGGTACAGGCCGCGCAGCCGCAGCGCGGGTAGCAGGAGCACGGTGCCGAGCACCATCGTGACGAGGCCCGCCTCGACCAGCACCAGCGGGAACGGCTGGCTCGTGCCGAACAGCAGCCGGGCCGCGGACCAGGCGCCGACGGAGAGCACGGCGACCTGGCCGAGGGACATCAGGCCGACGCGGCCGACGAGCACCCCGAGCCCGAGCGCCACCATCGCGTACACCGCCACCTGGGTCATGTAGTCGACGTAGTACAGGCTCAGCACCTGCGGGAGCACGAAGAGGCTGACCAGCAAGATGACCACGATCACGGTGGCCCGGATCAATGTCGGAGGGCTGGGTCGCCGCAGCAGCGACCCAGGCTGCCGCGCGCTGGCGGTACGGCCCGCCACGTCGAGCACTAGACCTCCTCGCGGGACAGCGCGATCACGCGCCGACGGGACAGCGCCAGCAGCGCGAGCGCGGCCAGCACGAACGGCGCCATGGTGTTGTAGTTGGTCAGCGACGGGATAGGGACGAGCAGGTTCTGCACGAGCCCCACCAGGAGTGCGGCCGCGAACGTCAGGATGACCGAGCGCAGCCGCGCCATCAGCGCGGCCGCCAGCGACGAGATCACCAGGAAGGTCAGGGTCACGGCGTCGAGCGCCACCATGTCGGCGAGCAGCAGCCCGGCGATGCCGGCCAGCACGCCGCAGCCGAGCCACGCGGCCGCCTCGACGCGGCGCACCGGCACACCGAGGGTGGCGGTGATCTCGCGGTCGTTGGCCATCGCCCGCATGGCCGTGCCGAGCTTGGTGTAGCGCAGGAAGGCCGCGGTCGCCGCGGTGATCACCACGCCAACCGCCAGCCCGATCAGCTGGGTAAAGGTGATCTGGACGTGCGCGATGGAAAAGCTGCTTGAGTCGGTCGGCAGCGTGAGCGAGCGGACTTCTCCGCCGCTGGTTGTCCACAGCAGGTCCATCGCCCCGTACAGGATGAGCAGCAGCCCTAGCGTGGCGGTCGCCTTCACGAGCGGGGTGCGCCGCGCCAGCAGCGGACCGAAGACCACGCCGTAGGCCAGCGTCAGCGCGCCGCTAAACGCGATGCAGGCCAGCCAGGCCAGCCAGTTCGCCACGCCGACGCTGATCAGCGACCAGCCGATGAGGGCGCCCATCGCGCCCACCGCGCCGAACGCGAGGTACACCACGCCGGTGGCCTGGTAAAGGACGACCAGTCCCACCCCCGAGAGGGCGTAGACCCCCCCGAGGGCGAGACCGGTCACGATGAACGGCTGGAAGTCCTGCCAGCTCGGCATCGCGTGGTTACCTCGAGAACTCTGATCGCGTCACCGATTCGGGCTCACAGGTTCGACGTGGGGTCGAGCGGCGCCACGCCGGCGTCGTGGCGGTACCCGGCGATCTGCGGATCCACCGCTGATATGTCCGTGCAGCCCTGCGCCGTCACCATCTTCCCGTTGTCGGGCGTGACCGTGTAGTCCTCGTTATTGGCGATGTGAGTCGGGTAGCTGCCGAAGGTCCACTTCTGGCACAGCATCCCGGTGTCGAAGTCCTTCACGCCCTTGAACGCAGCGTTGACGCTCTTCACCGTGTACGCGCCCTTGATGCCTTCGAGGGCGTGCACAGCGATCTCCGCCTCGGTGAAACCCATCTGGCTGAAGCTGCCGATGCCGCCGCTCACCTTGTCGGGCCCGCTGCTGCCGTACTGCGCCAGGATCGCCTTGTAGAGCTTCATCGTCGGGCTGTTGGTCGAGTCGGGCGGGGTCAGCTCGGCGTTGACGAACAGCTTGCTGTTCCAGGTCGCGCCCAGCGACTGCGACAGGAAGTCGGTGTTGCAGGGAGTCGAGCAGCCCCACATCTTGACGTGGTCGACGATGCCGAGGTGCTGCGCGGCCTGCAGGATCACCAGCGCGTCGGGCGGGGTGAAGTTGAGGATCACCGCGCCGTCCGGGCCGGCGTCGTCGACCTCCTTGATCGCGACCGAGTCGGCGTCCGAGATCGGCACGTCCTCGGTCAGCTGGACGATCTGCACGTGCGCGTTGGCCGCCAGCGCGGCCGGGCCGGCCGCGATGTAGCCCGTGCCGGGCACGTTCGACTGATCGAACACGATCTTGTTGACGCCCTTCGCGATCGCGTACTGGACCGCGCCGTCGGAGCTGTACCGCGGACCCATGTTGACGTCGGCGTAATTCGGGGTCCCGTAGCACTCGGGCGCGATGCCGGAGGCGATGACGTAGTAGCCGAGCGACGCCCAGTAGCTGGAGTCCACCGAGCACTCGATGATGCTGGTGTTGCCGACGACGCCGAGCACGTGGTCTGTCTGCACGAGCTGCTTGGCATCCGCAGCGATCTGCGCCGGGTTCGTCTGCTCGGTCTCGATGTAGTACTTGATGGGGTGGCCGTTGATGCCGCCGTTGTCGTTGACGCAGGTGAAGTACGCCTGTGCCATGTAGGGGATGTCGGTGAAGGACGTGCCTGACTGGTCGGTGACGATGGTGCCGAGCGCGATCGGCGTGCCTGTCGCCTTCACGCCTGGCTTGGTGCCGCAGTCCGACGTCTTGACCGCGGTGCTCGAGCTTTTGCTCGATGAGCTAGGGCTGCTGCCGCAGCCCGCTAGCGTCGCCAGTCCCATTGCCGCAATTACGGCAACGACTACTCGCGTCTTGGAGACCAATCCGTACATGCGCACCTGTCTTTCACTGCATGTGAGGACGGCAAAATCCCGCCTTTCCGCGGGCAAGGTGTGCTGATGTTAGAGCGGGGTTAACGGGGTGGCAAGGTCAGACTTCCGCCTGACGAGATGGCTTGGCCACGGCTGGCGAAGATTTGGCGTGCTCGTAGGCTGGGGCTGTGCTCGGACTTCCGGATCGCATCCGCGGCTGCCTGTTCGACCTCGACGGGGTGCTCACCGAGACGGCCACCGTGCACGACGCGGCGTGGCAGGAGATGTTCGACCAGTTCCTGCGGCAGCGCGCGGCGGCAACCGGTCAGCCGTTTGTTCCGTTTGATCCCAAGCGAGATTACGAGACATATATCGACGGCAAGCCGCGGGCAGAGGGAACGGAGTCGTTCCTGGCCTCCCGTGGAATTCACCTCCCGGCCGGCCACGAGGATGACCCGCCGGGCGCGCAGACCGTGTATGGCCTCGGCAACGCCAAGAACGAGATCCTGCTGCGTCGGCTGCGCACCGACGGCGTGCAGGCCTACCCTGGCTCGGTTCGCTATCTTCGGGCCGTGAGAGAGGCGGGCTTGCACCGCGCCGTGGTGTCGTCAAGCGCCAACTGCCAGGCGGTGCTGGCGGCGGCCGGCCTGGCGGACGAGTTCGACGCGCGGATCGACGGGATCGTGGCCGAGCGCGAGCACCTCCGTGGCAAGCCCGCCCCGGATACCTACCTGGCCGGGGCGCGGGCGCTCCGCCTCCCCCCTGCCGAAGCCGTCGTGTTCGAGGACGCGCTCGCCGGGGTCGAGGCGGGCCGGGCCGGCCGGTTTGGCTTCGTCGTCGGCGTGGACCGCGTCGGGCAGGCGGCCGCGCTGCGGCAGCACGGTGCTGATGTGGTCGTGACGGATCTGGAGGACCTGCTCTGATCAAGCAACGCGAGTTCAGCCTGGATCCGTGGGCACTGCGGGAGACCGGCCTCAACCTTGACATGCTGGCCCAGACCGAGTCCGTCTTCGCGCTCGCCAACGGCCACCTCGGCTGGCGCGGAGTGCTCGACGAGGGTGAGCCGCACGGGCTGCCGGGCAGCTACCTCAACGGCGTCTACGAGGTGCGGCCGATGCCGTACGGCGAGTGGGCCTACGGTCGACCTGAGTCAAGTCAGACGGTCATCAACGTCACCAACGGCAAGCTAATCCGGCTGTTTGTCGATGACGAGCCGTTCGACGTCCGGTACGGCAGCCTGCGTTCGCACGAGCGCGTGCTGGACTTCCGCACCGGAACGCTGAGCAGGCAGGCCGAGTGGGTGTCGCCGGCCGGATCGGCGGTGCGGGTGCATTCGCAGCGCCTCGTCTCGTTCTCGCACCGCGCGATCGCGGCGATCAGCTACGAGGTCGAGCCGGTCGACCAGGCCGTGCGGGTGACCGTCCAGTCGGAACTGCTGGCCAACGAGCAGCTACCGCCCGCCGATGGCGATCCGCGCGCCGCGGCCATCCTCGACCATCCGCTCGCGGGCGAATACCAGGTCCACGACCAGAACGCCGTGCTGCTCGTGCACCGGACGCAGCACAGCGGCTTGCGGGTCGGCGCGGCGATGGATCATGTGATCGACGGCCCCGGCACGCTCCGGACCGACGCGCGGGTGACCGACGACGCCGGTATGGTGACCGTCGCGACGACGCTACAGCCCGGTCAGCGGCTGCGGCTGGTCAAGTTCGTCGCCTACGGCTGGTCGAGCGCGCGCTCCCTGGAGGCAATCAGGGACCAGGTGTGGGCGGCGCTCAGCGCGGCCCGCCAGTCCGGCTGGGACAACCTCGTGACGGAGCAGCGCGACTACCTCGCCGACTTCTGGGATCGGTCCGACGTCGAGGTTGACGGCGACACGGAGATTCAGCAAGCGGTACGGTTCTCGCTCTTTCACGTCCTGCAGGCCGGCGCCCGGGGCGAGGACCGCCCGATCCCGGCCAAGGGCCTCACCGGACCCGGCTACGACGGGCACGCATTCTGGGACACCGAGGCCTTCGTGCTACCCGTGCTGATCGTCACCGCGCCCGACGCCGCCGCCAGCGCGCTGCGCTGGCGACAGCACACCCTGCCCATCGCCATGCAGCGCGCCGCAGACCTGGGATTCGCCGGTGCGGCGTTTGCCTGGCGGACGATCGCGGGCGAGGAGTGCTCCGGGTACTGGCCCGCGGGCACCGCCGCGTTCCACGTCAACGCCGATATCGCCAGTGCGGTCATCCGCTATGTCAACGCCACGGGGGACACCGACTTCGAGCGCGGTCCCGGAATGGACATTCTCGTGCAGACCGCCCGGCTCTGGCGGTCGCTCGGCCATCACGACGGCGAGGGCAAGTTCCACATCGACGGTGTCACCGGCCCGGACGAGTACAGCGCGGTCGCAGACGACAACGTCTACACGAACCTGATGGCGCAGCGGAACCTGCTCGCCGCCGCCGCAGCGAGCGAGCAGCACCCGGACCGCGCCCGCGAGCTCGGCGTCGACCCCGAGGAGGCGGCCGCGTGGCGGGACGCGGCTGCCGCCATGTCTCTCCCGTACGATGCGGCGCTCGGCGTGCACTGCCAGGCAGCCGGTTTCACCGCCCACCAGCTCTGGGACTTCGCCGCCACGCCGGCCGACCACTATCCGCTGATGCTGCACTACCCGTACTTCGACCTCTACCGGAAGCAGGTAGTCAAGCAGGCCGACCTGGTCCTCGCGATGCAACACGTCGGCGATGCCTTCACCGCCGAGCAGAAGGCGCGGAACTTCGACTACTACGACGCACTCACGGTGCGCGACTCCTCGCTGTCGGCCTGCACCCAGGCGGTCATGGCAGCCGAGGTAGGCGAGCTGGATCTGGCGTTCGACTATCTCGGCGAGGCGGCGCTCATCGATCTCGACGACCTCGAGCACAACACCAGGGACGGCGTGCACATCGCCTCGCTCGCCGGCACCTACGTGGCGCTGGTCTCCGGTTTCGCCGGGGTCCGTTACGACGCGGGCGGCGTGCGGTTCGCGCCCCGGCTCCCTGATGGCATGGCCAGGCTGGCGTTCACCATCTTGCTCAGGGGTCGGCGGCTGCGCGTGGAGGTCAAGCACAGATCAGCCCGTTACCTCCTGGTCGAGGGTGAGCCCTTGCAGATCAGCCACCACGGCGCGGCTGTGAAGCTCACCGCGGGCAAGCCTTCGGTGCGGCCCATCCCGGCGATCGCGCCGCGACCCCGGGCCCGGCAGCCGGCCGGCCGCGAGCCGATCCGCCGGCGGGTCGGCGACGGAAAGCTCGCGGGCTCGACGCCGGCAGCGGCGGGCTGACCGATGGATCTGGGCCTGGCGGGCAAGACCGCCATCGTCGCCGCGTCGAGCAAGGGCCTCGGCAAGGCGTGCGCGCTCGCGCTCGCCGCCGAGGGCGCCCGCGTCACTATCTGCGCACGGTCCGAGCCTGAGCTCGCCGCTGCCGCCGCCGACATCGGCCGGCCCACCGGCGCGGATGTCCTCACCGTACGGGCCGACCTGGCCACGGCGGCGGGCGTCGACGACGTGGTGGCGGCGACGCTGCAACGCTTCGGCGGCGTGGACGTCCTGGTGACAAACTCGGGCGGGCCGCCGCGGGGGGTTTTCGCGGACTTCACCGACGAGGACTGGCAAGCGGCGTTCGAGCTCGTCACGCTCGGCTTCGTGCGGTTCGTCCGGACGGTGGTCCCGCACATGCGCGCGGCGGGCTCCGGCCGCATCATCGCCATCCAGTCGACGTCGGTGAAGCAGCC
>JASHPF010000391.1 GCA_030038295.1 Streptosporangiaceae bacterium | reverse complement strand
CCAGCCGATGCTGACCGGCATGAGGTACCGGTCCGTGGTCGCGTTGAGCACGCGCCGCGCCTGGTGGAAGTGCTCTGCGTTGTCCCGGAGCGCGGCGGCGGCATCCCGCGCGGTGGCGGTCCGGCGCGCGGCGAGCCGGTACCAGCTGGCGCCGAACCACTCGAACAGCTCCGCGGGTGCCAGCAGACCGGCCGGTGGCGCCGCGAGGCCCGTGGTCCGCGCCAGCCGGGCCGGGTCTAGCCGACCCGCCAGGGCTCGCTCGAGCGCCGCGGGGAACACCCCGGCCAGGAACAACGCGAGGTCGCCCAGCCGGCGCCACACCGGCGGGCGCTGCTGATCGGGCAGGGCGTCCAGCAGGCCGGCCAGCCTGGTCAGGTCGAGATCGTTCCAGCGCCGTCGGCGCAGCCCGGTCGGCGTCTGGGTGACGATGACCCCGCTGGACGACCGGGCGAACGAGGCGAGCAGCTCGACCAGGAACAGCCGGTGCACCGGCTCGGCGAGGTAGGCGGCAAGCTGCGGCCCGTCGAACACCGGCACGCGCAGCCGGGGCGTCGTGCGCTCCGGCACATAGCCCGTCGCGCTGAGATCGGCCGCGATCCGGTGGATCGCGGCGGCGAAGACCAGGAACGGCGAGATGAGCGTGTAGCGCTGCGGGTCACCGGCCGACGCGAGATTCAGCAGGCCCGCCGAGACGGCCGGCCGGTCCAGCACATCGAGAAGAAGCGCGGGTGCCCGGCGCAGGGCGCCGATCCGCGCGTCCGCCTCCGCCACGGAGACCTCGTCGGCGTGCACCAGGGCCTGCAGGTCGGCGTCGGTGAGGTGGTCCAGGTAAGCCGTGCCAATCCGGTCGAGATCGTCCATGGTGCCATTGTGCGCGCAGATCCGCGGTTGGCCAGCCCGGCCTTGGCCGTCAGGAGCTCAGCTCGGCCAGCGACGCGATCCGCGGTCCGGTCCAGCCGGTCTCCGCGCCCCGGATGCGGGCCCGCTGCCAGTCGGGGCCCGCCAGCAGCACGGCGTGCATGCCGACCGCGGTCGCGCCGGTGAGCTCGTGGCCGCCGCCGTCGCCGACGTACAGGCACCCCGCCGGCTCGGCGGGCAGCCGCGCCGCGACCGAAAGGAACAGCCGCGGATCGGGTTTGCGCGTCCCCTCGACACAGGAGAACACCGCGGCGTCGACCAGGCGCGACAGTGGCAGTCGGGACCACGCGTCGGGCAGCTCGCAGGTGCAGTCGGACAGCAGGCCGATCAGCAGGCCGCGCTCCCGCAGCCGCGCAATGACCGGCAGCGCCTCCGGCCGGAGCGTGAACATGGCCTCCTGCCGCGCCCGGCGGATCCTGCTCGCCGCAGCGAGCTGGTCGTCCGTGAGCACGACGCCGAGCCGCTCGGCCAGTGCCCGCATGGTCTGCCCGACCGTGCCGAGCGCGCCGGTGATGCGCTCGGGGAACGAGTCGTCGAGCACGGCCACCAGCGCAGCCGGGGGCACACCGAACGCCGCCGCCAGGGAAACGGCGTTGCTCGCCCAGACCGCGTCCGGACTGACCGGCGTCAGCGTGCCGTAGAAGTCGAACACCACTGCGGTCATGCCGTGAACCAGTCCCGTCACCTGCTTATTCTGGGCCATCGGCTGCGGCCGGGCGAGTCGCGCACGGCGCGTACCGTGAAGGTCGCAGCCGCGCGACGAAGGGCGAGCAGAGATATGAGCAGCGGACCGCTGTCGCCCCGCAGGCCAGCGGATCTGGCGGCGGCGGCCATGAGCCGGGGGCTCCGGCTCGGGCCGCATCGCAACCCGATCACGATCGACCGCGCGGTGCCGGTACCGATGCGCGACGGCACGATCCTGCTCGCCGATCACTACGCGCCGACCCGTCGCGACGCCGAGCAGGACCCGCCGACCGTGCTCATGCGCTGCCCGTACGGCCGTGGCCCGCAGTTCGCCGTCAGCGCGTGGGCGCTGGCCGAGCGTGGCTACCACGTGCTGCTGCAGAGCACCAGGGGCACGTTCGGCTCGGGTGGCCGGTTCACCCCCGCCGTAGACGAGGCCGCCGACGGGCAGGACACCGTTGCCTGGCTGCGCGGTCAGCCCTGGTTCAGCGGCCAGCTGGCCCTGTTCGGGCAGAGCTACCTGGCGTTCACGGCCTGGACGCTGGCCGCCGACCCGCCGCCGGAGCTGACCGCCATGGCCCTGCACATCAGCCCGCACGACCTCGCCGAGGCCGGGTTCGGGCACGGCCCGTTCGAGCTGTACAACCTGCTGAGCTGGAGCGACCTGGTGGCCGGCCAGGAACGGATCGGCGCCGTCCGGATGGTCGTGCGGACGCTGACGGCCGAGCGACGGCTGGCCGCGCCGATGAGCACGCTGCCGATCATCGCCACCGGCACCCACCTGGACGGCGACGCACCGTGGTATCGCGAGTGGCTAGCCCACCCCGATCGCAGTGACCCGTACTGGAGCCCATTCAGCGCCGCGGCGGCGCTCGACCGCGTGACCGTGCCCACGCTGCTGATCAGCGGATTCCATGACTTCTTCGTCGAGCAGACGGTGCGGCAGTACCGGGCGCTCCGCGCTCGCGGCGTGCCGACCCGGCTGATTATCGGCCCCTGGGCGCACATGACGCTCGACCTGAGTGTGGCGATGCGGGAAACGGTCGCCTGGCTCGACGCGTACGCCGCCGGGACCGTGCCGCAGCCGCCGCAGCCGCGGTCGGCCCGGGTCTGGACTTCGGGCCTGAACCGGTGGCGCGACCTGCCGGACTGGCCGCCGCCCGGCACGTCGCAGCAGACCTGGTACCTGCGGGCGGGCCGCCGCCTCGCCCCGGTGGCGGCCGACGACGCAGTCGGGTCGGTGTTCCAGTACGACCCGGCCTATCCCACGCCCGCGGTCGGCGGCCGGCTCATGTCGGTGCGCGGTGGCGGCAGCCACGACAACACCGTCGTAGAGGCGCGCGGCGACGTCCTGACGTTCAGTACCGCGCCGCTCAGCGAGCCGGTCGAGGTGGCCGGCGTGCCGGTGGCGGAGCTGTACCTGAGCTCGGACAACCGGTTCTGCGACGTCTTCGCTCGGCTGTGCGACGTGGACCCGCGAGGCCGGTCCAGAAATCTGACCGACCAGATCGTCCGGTGCCCTCCCGATCAGGTGGTACCCGGAGCGATTCGCCAGGTCAGGCTCGCGCTCACCGACGTGTCTCACGTGTTCCGCGCCGGGCACCGGATCCGGCTGCAGATCTCCGGCGGCGCCCACCCGCGCTTCGCGAGGAATCTGGGTACCGACGCCGATCCGCTTCGCGGCACGGCGACCGCCCCGGTGACGCACGAGATCCAGCACAGCGCGCGGTATCCGTCGGTGCTGCTGCTGCCGATCGTGACTCAGCCGGAGAACGCACCGGGGCGGTAGGCGCGCGGGAAGGCAGCCACTCCGCTGGTGGCCATCCGGACGACGTCGTCATCTGAGGGCGGCAGGACCGTGCCGAACATCGACTGGTCGTTCACCTGGCCCATGGTCCGCACCCGCCCGGCTGCCGAGCCGGTCATCGCCCTCCGCGGCGTGGCTGAGCCTGCCGACGCGCGCTGATACGGCCCGATTGCGCCTCGATAACTATCCGGATCCAACGCCGCAGCGCATCTGACATCCGCCTTAGAGTGGCCGAAATGGGACAGGCTGGCGGTTGCTGACCGGTTCGCGGCTCCCGCCAATTTCCGTGTCCCGCTGCCGGGGAAAGACCGCATGAGCCGTTCGCAGAGCGTGCGGGCAGCGTTCCTGCTGCGCCGGATGCACGCCAGCCGACTGCTGGTTGGCTGCGTGCTGCTCGCGACGCTGGTCACCTCGACGCTGCTGGCCGGTCTCGCGGACTTCTCCGCGGTATTCCTCAGCCAGGCGGCACGCGAGCAGGTCGCATCGTCAGGCAAGCTCGCCGTGCAGGTCAACTCGACTGCCAGCGCTGCGCAGGCCGGCCCCGCGAGCAGATTTGTCACCACCTCCCTGCGGTCAGCCTTCGGCGCCCAGGGGCTGGTGATGCAGTCGGCGCTGTGGTCGGATCCGCTGGGCCTCCCGACTCCGGCCGGGACCGAGTCGC
Organism: Streptosporangiaceae bacterium; assembly: GCA_030038295.1. Classification (GTDB taxonomy): domain Bacteria; phylum Actinomycetota; class Actinomycetes; order Streptosporangiales; family Streptosporangiaceae; genus JAJYUU01. The sequence continues at coordinate 21,951 of JASHPF010000391.1, read as the reverse complement.
AGTGGACCGCAGAGGTAGCCTCGATGGGCGGGATCGGCGAGCACGTTCGCCTCGTGGCCGGTGCGTGGCCGCGATCAGGCCGCCCCGGCGAGCCGTACGCCGTGGCGGTGCCGGCCGGGGACGCCGGCAAACTCGGCTTGCGGCCAGGGCGGTCGCTGACGCTGAGAGACGCCGACAACGGCGCCCAGGTGCAGCTACAGATCAGCGGTGTCTACCGGATCGAGGATCCGGCTGCCCGTTACTGGGGGCTCGATCTCATCTCGACCTCGGGCGTGAGCGCCCAGGCCGGATTTGCTACCTTTGGGCCGCTGCTGACCGCGGCCGGCACGTTCGCACCGGGCCGTCTTACGGTGGGACAGCGGTCGTGGCTGGCGACACCGGCGAAGGCCGAGATCCCGCCGGGCAGCATGCCAGCGCTGGCGGCGCGCGTCCATCAAGCCGTCACTCTGCTCGGCCAGTCGCAGGGCTTCGGCGGCATCGTCGCCAGCTCGGGCATGCCGCAGCTACTGACCGCCACCGCCGCCAGCTACGAGGTCGCCCGCGCGCTGCTGGTGATCGGCGGGCTCGAGTTGCTGCTTGTCGCGAGCGCGGCGCTCGCGCTGACAGCGCACCTGCTGGCCAGCGACCGGGAGACAGAATCCGTGCTGCTGGCGGCGCGCGGCCTAACCCGCCGGCAGATCGGGCTGCTGACCGTGGCCGAGGCGGTCACGGCCGCGATCGTCGCGGCTGTCGTCGGGCTCGTGCTGGGCGGGGTGCTCGCCAGGTTGCTCGCCAGCGCTAGCAGCGTGCACGGCGTCCGGTCGACCGCGGCAGCGCTCAGCCTGGCCGACCTGCGGGCCGGCTGGTGGCCGGCGATTGTCGTCGTCGTGCTCGCCACCGTCGTGCTCGGCTGGCCGTCCGCCAGCTCGGCCACCGCGGCCGGGCAGCGTGCCCGCAGCGGACGGCCCGCCGCCGTTGCGGCCGTCAGCGGGGCCAGCGTCGACGTGGCCATCGTCGCGCTGGCAGTCCTGACCGGTTGGCAGCTGCGGGAGTATTCGGCCGTCGCGCACAGCCCGTTCGGAGCCCTCGGCGTTGACCCAGTCCTCGCCGTGGCGCCCGCGCTGATCCTGGCTGGCGTCGCGCTGATCCCGCTGCGGCTGATGCCGGTGGCGGCTCGGCTGGCCGATCGCCTCGCCACCCGCGGCTCCAGGCTGACGACGGCGCTCGCCGCATGGCAGCTCAGCCGGCGGCCCTTCCGGCAGGCCGGCCCGGCCTTGCTCGCGATCCTCGCCGTCGGCGCCAGCACGCTTGCGCTGGCGGAGGAGCAGAGCTGGCGCGAGTCGATTCGAGCGCAGGCTGCCGCGATCGTCGGCGCCGACGCGCGCGTCGATGTGCCGCCGGCCAGCGGCAGCGTCGTGCTCGCCGCCTTGGCAGCACGGAACGTTCGCGGAGCGATGCCCGTCACCGCCTTCAATGGCGGCCTGCCCGGCCAGGTGATCGCGCTGGACGCCAGGAGCGCCGCCCAAGTGGTGCAGCTCAGGCCGGATCAGGCACCGCTGCCGACTAGCAGGCTGTGGCGCCTCATCACGCCGCCGACCCAGCCGGACGGCCTGCTGGTGCCCGGCCGCGCGATCCGGCTCGGACTGCAGGCCAGCCTTGGCCGCGCCCCGGCGAGCTGGGGGCTCGGCCTGCTGGCGGCGAGCATGTCCGTGCAGGCCGAGGACGGGGTCGTGTATGCGCTGCCGGCCGGCGCGCTGCCAGCCGACGGCAGCAGTCACCTGCTCATCGCCGATGTCCCGGCCACCGACCGGGTCAGCTACCCGCTCCGCCTCGTCGGCGTGACGCTGACCTACCAGCTTCCTCCGGTGCCGACCGGTTCGGCAGCGGCCAGCGTCCCCGCCCGGCACCTCGGGCTCACCATCAGTGGATTCGCCGCGTCGGCCGTCCCGGCCGGTCGGATGCCGCGGTTCGCGCCTGGCGGCGCGATCCGCGCCTGGTCGCGCGCCGCGGCATCCGACACGCTGGCGAGCAACGACAAGGCCAGCGGTGTCGAGCCGGCCATCGGCAGCTGGATGCCGTCAGGCGGCGGCGGCCTGACGGCGATCGTCTCGCCGGGCGACGGGCAGCTCGTGCCGCTGCCGGGACTGCCCCCGGTGCCGGTTGCAGGCGACGTCGCGCTGGCAGCACGACCCGGCCAGCGCGCCATCCCCGGCATCGCGACCGCCTCATTCGCCAGCGCGAACGGCATCGGCGTCGGCAGCGATGTGGTGGTGGCCGTCGGCTCGTACAACCTGGCCGTGCACGTGGTGGCTGAGGTGTCTTCATTTCCCACTGTCGGCGCCGGCAGCGCGCTGATCATTGACCAGCAGGCAGTGCAGGGGTTGCTCGCGGCCGTCTCGGCCCCGCCGCTCGCGGTGACCAGCTGGTGGCTGGCCACGTCGACCGGCGGGCCGCCCACAGGAGTGCGGGCCGGGGCCGGGCTGGCCAGCCTGAGCCAGGTCACGGCCCGGATGCTGGACAACCCGATCGGCGCAGCCCCGCAGCAGATTGCGCTCGCCATCGCCGTCGCGGTGGCGATCCTGGCGACGCTCGGGTTCGCCGTCAGTGTCGCCGCGAGCCTGAAAGAGCGGCGGGCGAGCAACGCGCTGCTGGCGGCCCTCGGCGTCTCCCGGCAGGCGCGCGCGCGCGAGCTGTGCCTGGAGCAGGTCATGCTGGCCACCCCGGCGGCGGTGGTCGGCCTGCTGGCTGGCGCCGCGATTGCCCGACTGCTGATACCGGCGGTCACCCTGACCACGGCCGCGAACCGGCCGACGCCGCCCGCGCTTGTCTATCTGCCGCTCGGCCGGGCGCTCGCGCTGGCGGCCGTGATTGCCGTCATCCCGGTGGTAGCAGCAGCCGTGACGGTGCTCAGCAGACCCGACCCGGCCGCCGAGCTGCGCATGACGGGGACATCATGACGAGCTCGCCCGGCACAACCCAGCACGGCAGGCCGACGCCGGGCTGGCGGATGCTGACTGGGAGCGGCACAGGCGCCAGCGTTGCCCTCGGACTCCTCGTCCTAGTCACCGTGTTTGTCGCCGCCATCCTTCCCCGGGTCAGCGAGAGCCTGCAAACGGACGCGCTGCGAGAGACGCTGCTAGACCTGCCCGTCGGCGCCGCCACTGTGACAGCAGACATCGACTACGGCGACTACGCCGGTTTCACCGGCAGCCGCCTGGGCCAGCGGCTCGCCGCCACCAGGCAGCAGCTGGCGCGATTCCTGACCGGCCAGGGCGTCCCGGTGCGGCCGGCGACGGCCTGGACCGAGTTGAGCTCGGGCACGCTCAGCCTGACCGGAGCCGGACCGGGCTCGACCATCGGCACCTCCGAGCTGCAGCTGCAACTCGACTGGAGTGACGAACTGATGCGCTATGCGCGGCTGACCGCAGGTCGCTGGCCTGTCGGCGACACCAGGCAGGCTGGGACGACGATATTCCAGGTCGCGCTCACCCCGGCGAGCGCACGGCTGTTTGCGCTGCACGTCGGTTCCCGGCTCAGCGTCGGGCCTGGCGAAGTGCTCGCGGTTACGGGCATCATCACCCCGGTCGATACCGGCTCTGCGTTCTGGCCGCAGCTTGCTAGCGCGGCGACGCCCGTCCTGATCAGCGTCAACCAGACCAGCTATTGGCTCGGCGGGGCCTTCGTCGGGCCGAGAGAGCTGGCTGCGGCGGCGGCGGTCGACGAGCAGGCGTCGGAGCTGAGCTGGGTCTACTCCCTTGAGGTCCGGAATGTCACGGCCCCGCAGGCAGCGACTCTGTTGAGCACGCTCACCGGGGTCGCCAGTCAGGGCGCGTCCCGGCTGACGAGCCTGGGTAGCGTCGGCGCCAATTTCATCATCAGCTCCGGACTCACGCCAACACTGACGACGTTCGTGGCCGGCCAGGCAACAGTCCTCGCCCTTTCGTCGCTGCTGTTCATCAGCCTCGTCGTGGTCGGCTTGGTGGCCCTGCTCATGGGCACCCGGCTCATCGCGGACCGGCGTCGTGCGGAGCTCGCCACGATGGCGGCCCGCGGCGCTACCGGCAGCCAGCTCGGCTGGCTCGTGCTCCGCGGCGAGGCGCTCGTCGTCCTGCCCGCCGCGGCGATCGCGGTCGGGCTAGCCGTGGCGCTTACACCGACGGGAGGAACCGCCCTGGCCTGGTGGCTCGCCGCGCTGACCACCGGGTGTGCGCTCGCTGCGCCCGCGCTGCTCGCGGCGCGGCGCGGCGCGGACCGGCGGAGTGTGCGCCCGGTCGTCCATGGCGGGCCGCGGCTGCGCGCCACTCGCCGGGTGATCGCCGAGCTGACGCTGACTGCGTGCGCGGTCGCTGGCCTGGTCCTGCTCGAGGAGCAAGGGCTGCCTACGGCGGGGCACGTCAACGTGCTCACCAGTGCGGCGCCCGTGCTGATCGCGGTGCCCGTTGCGATCGTGGTAATCCGGCTCTGCCCAGCGCTGTTGCACGTATTTCGTCACCTCGCTGCGTCCGGGCGCGGTCTGGTCGCCTTCCTCGCCCTCGCGCGCGCGGCGCAGGCGGGGCGCCGTGCGCTGCTGCCGGTGTTTGCGCTCGTCCTCGCGCTCGCCGTGGTGGCGTTCGGCGGTGCCGTGGTTCGAAGCATCGATCAGGGCGAGACCGCCGGGGCGTGGCAGCTGACCGGTGCCGACGCTGCCGTTGGCTCGCCGACCGGCACCGTCGCGCTGCCCCCGGCCGCACAGCACGCTCTTGCCGCTGAACCGGCCGTGCGGGCGATCGCGCCTGTCATCGAGGAGCAGGCTCAGATCGGCGAGTACGGCATGAACGGTGGTTCCCTGAGCGTGGTGGTGGTCAGCCCGCGTCAGTACGCGGCGGTGCTGGCCGATACACCGAACCCGGCGTTCCCCGCTAGCGCGCTGGCCAGGACCGATACCGGTCCGCCGCCCGTGCTGGTGAGTCCGGCAGCGGCAGCGGCGCTGCGCAGGTCCGGCGGTGTGCTGACGATCGGCACGCGGACCTTCCGGGTCACGGTCGCGGGACAGCTCGCCAGCACCCCGGCGGCCCCGGCCGGGATGCCGTTCGTGGTCCTGCCGCTGTGGGCGGCGGGACCCGTCCCGCCGCCCACCCTGGTCTTGCTCGAGGGGCACGGGATCAGCCAGGGGGAGTTCAGCGCCGCCCTGGCCCGGACCGCGCCCGGTGCTACGGTCACCGTGCAGTCGGCCGAGCTCGCCGCGCTGCGCGCCGCGCCGCTGCCGCGCGCGACCGTGCAGGTCTACACGGCCGGCGCCGCGGCGGGGGCGCTGTTCTGTGCGCTGATCGTGCTGATCTCGCTGATCCTGGATGCCCGCAGCAGAGAACTCACCGACGCGCGCCTCGTCAGCATGGGGCTATCCGGATCCCAGGTACAGCGCGTCAGCGCGCTGGAGCTGAGCCCGTTCGTGCTGGCCGCGGCCGTCGGCGGCACGATCGCCACAGCGGCGCTCGCCGCCCTGCTCAACCCGGTGCTCAACCTGTCGGGGCTGACCGCCAGCGCACAGGCGGCGCAGCTACAGTCGGGCATCCTGGCGCCGCTGCTGACGGTCGCCGGGCTCGTCGTGCTCGCGGCGGTGACGATGCTCGGACAGCGAGCCGCTGCCCGGCGGCACGCGGTCAGCGAGGCGTTGCGGGTCAGTCAGTGACCCGCAGGGAGGAGGAGGTTGTGACCGGTCAGCCGCCTGAGGCAGCGCCGGAGGCCGCGAGCGGTATCGCCGAGCTTGGCCGGGAAGTAGCCGCGGCCGGCGTTCCTTATGACACCGATGCGATGATCATGTGCGACCGGTTGGTGCGCATCTTCGCCACCGACGGCATCGAGGTCCAGGCGCTGCAGGGGCTCGACCTGTTCGTCGCCAAGGGCGAGCTGACGGCGATCGTGGGGGCCTCGGGCAGCGGCAAGTCCACGCTGATGAACATCCTGGCCGCGCTGGACGTGCCGACCGCGGGCTCGGTCCGGGTAGCCGGCCACGATCTGGCCGCGCTGACCGCGCGAGAACGGACGCAGTACCGGCGCAAGGCCGTGGGATTCGTGTGGCAGCAGAGCGAGCGCAACCTGCTGCCCTACCTGACCGCGTGGCAGAACGTCCTGATGCCGATGCAGTTCAGTGCGGTGCCGAGGCAGGCCCGCGGACGACGGGCCGGCGAGCTGCTCGACCTGTTCGGAGTGGCCCCCTGTGCGGACCGGACCCCGGCGAAGATGTCCGGCGGAGAACAGCAGCGGGTCGCTATCGCGATCGCGCTCGCCAACGAGCCAGCCGTGCTGCTCGCCGACGAACCGACCGGCGAGCTCGACAGCGAGACGGCCCGCACCGTCTTCGACGCCCTGCGAACCGCGAACACCGAGCTCGGCGTCACCATCTTGGTGGTGACGCATGACCCGATGCTGTCCGGCCAGGTGCGCCGCACCGTCGCCATCAGGGACGGCCGCACCAGCAGCGAGACCCTGCGCGACCGCGACGCAGACGCGACTGGCACACCACCGCGCGCGGTCGAGTACGCGCTGGTGGACCGGGCTGGCCGGGTCCAGCTGCCGCGCGACATGCTCGACGGGCTGCAGATCCGGGAGCGGGTCCGGCTCGATGCCGAGCCCGATCACATCCGCGTCTGGCCAGATACCGACGACCACCCGCGCGGCTGACCGCCCAGCTCGACCGGCCTCTGAGCGCACGCACGGACGAGGGATAGCGCGCGGACACCGCCGGCTTAATCGGTCGCTCGCCAGTGCACCGGCAGGCCGTGTGCGGGCGCCGACCCGAGGACGCGGCGGTGTTCGCCGGGCCAGGTTGTCAGCGTCACCCGGCAGCCACCCGCGCGTGACTGCTCGAAGTACAGGTAGGCGAACCGTGCCTGGGGCGTGGCGGCGGCACCGAGCTCGGCCACACCGATCGCGAGCTCGGCCCGCTCCGCCTCATTGAGGTACTGCCGGAAGATGGAGTGCCACAGCACCGTCCAGGTACCGTTCCGCAGCGTCGTCCGCGCGAGCGTCGCGGACGCCGGCTCCGTGCGCAGCTCGGCTGGGACCTGCGCGGCTACCCGCAGCGCGCCGCGCAGACGCTGCAGCCGGTCCAGCTGATCCGGCCAGACATAGGCCGTGAGCCGCAGGCTGCCGTCCTCGGTGAGTGGGTCGACGGGCGCGATGTCCCCGCCGACGCGCTCGACGACCTCGATCCGGCTGTCCGGCGGCGCGACCCCTTGCCAGCCATCGGCCAGCACGACGGGCGACCGCGGATCGCCGTAGCTGCCTGCGGGCCCTGGCACGCAAAACCAGTCCGCCCGCAGGTTCAGCCCGGCGCTGGCACCGACCTCCACGAGGCGGATTGGCAGGCTCGCCTCCGCCGCGATATGGCGGAGCCCCCCGAGCAGCGCTGCCGCCCTTCCCACCTCGTTCGTCTGCGGCGGGTGGCCAAGCCACGACCGGACGTCCGCCGGGTGCTCGGCCAGTGCCTGCCGGAATGCCGCCCACGTCCGCGGGCTGCCCGATGCCTGTTCCGGCGTACCGCCCGTGCTCGGGTAGAACGCCGCCAGCGCCGGCGCACCGCCGGACAGCGCCTGCGCGTGCACCCCGCCGAGCAGCCGAAGCGCGAGGCCGCTGGCGAGCCGGTCGTCGAGGTAGCCAGCCAGCACCCGCGCCGTCGGGCCGCCCGACTCCAGATCATCCGCGGTGTGCAGGAGCAGGTCACCGTAGAGCACGCTACCGAGCTCCCGGCAGGCAGCCGCCTGCAGCCGCAGGAGCCGCGCCGTGCGCGCCTGCGCGTCGCCGCTGCCGGGATCGTCTGTCGCGGGCACTGTGAAACTGTACGACCGGCGGCGCGGCCCGCTCGCCAGCCGCGACACGGACTAGCCGTTCTTGAGGCGCTGGCCGCCGTCGACAGGCAGCGCCACCCCGGTGATGAACCCGGCCTGCGGAGAGGCGAGGAAGAGCGCGGCTTCCGCGACATCCCAGGCCGTCCCCATCTTGCCGAGCGGGACCTGCGAGTCCCGTAGCGCGATCACCTGTTCCCGGCTCATCCCGTCCCTGCCCACCCGTGGCTCGATCGCCATCGGAGTATTCATGAGGCCGGGCAGGATGCAGTTGACCCTGATGCCGTACCGCGCAAAGGTGACGGCGAGGTTCTCCGTGAGCGCGATGACGCCCGCCTTGGACGTCTTATAGGCAATGTTCGGGTAGTCGAGCACCGCCGCGACGGATGAGATATTGACGATCACCCCGGCCCGCTGCGCCTGCATGACCTTGAGCACGTGCTTGCACGTCAGCACCATGCCGCGCAGGTTGGTGGCAATCACCTGGTCGAACGCCTCGCCGGTGATCTCGGCGACAGGACCGTCGCCAGCGGCGAGGCTGACGCCTACGTTGTTGTGCAGAATGTCGATGCGACCCAATCGGCCAACGGTCTCCGCAACGAACCCCTCGATGTCCTGTTCCACGGTGATGTCGCCTGCCAGCGCCAGCGCGGTGCCACCCTCCTCGCTCACGGCCAGCACCGTGGCCTCGGCGGCGTCGAGGTAACGGTCCACGGCAACCACGTGCGCACCCTCGCGACCGAATAGCACCGCGGTGGCGCGGCCGTTGCCGACTGTCTGGCCAGGTGTCTGGCCAGCTCCGACGACAACGGCCACCTTGCCGTCCAGACGACCCATGGTCATCGCTCCGGACTGCGCAACGAGACGCCGCCATCGACCGGAAGGACGACGCCGGTTATGTACCGGGCTTCGTCAGAGCAGAGGAAGACCGCCGCGTGGGCGACGTCCCACGCGGTGCCCTCGATGCCGAGCGGTGAAGCCCTCCGACGCCGTTCCCGCACCTCGGGGCTCATGCCTGCGGCATACACCATCGGGGTGTAGATGGGACCCGGTGCGATGCAGTTGACGCGGACGCGGCTGCCGGCGTGATCCACGGCCATCGCCCTGGTCAGCGCGATGACCGCGCCCTTGGCGGTGCTGTACGGCGTCAGCCCGCGGGGCCGGAACGCCGAGATCGAGGAAATGTTGACGATGGCCCCGCCGTCGCGAGACAGGTACGGCAGCGCGGCGGCGCTGGCGAGGGCGATGGTCTTGACGTTGACGGTCATGACTTCATCCCACTGCTGCCAGTCGGCCTCGAGTATGGTCCCGGCGCCCTCCACCCCGACGTTGTTGTCGAGTATGTCGAGCCGGCCCCACGTACGCACGGCGTGCTCGGCCATCTCCTGGCAGCTGTCCGCAACGGTGATGTCGGCCACGTGGGCCTCCGCGATGCCGCCGTCGTCTTCGATGAGGGCGACTGTCTGCTCGGCGGCGGCCCGATCCCGGTCGACCACCAGCACTCGGGCACCGTTTCTGGCAAACAGGACCGCAGCCGCGCGGCCCGTGCCGTATCCCTCGGCGCGCGACCCTCCCCCGGTCACGACGGCCACCTTGCCCGCGAGCCGCGCACGCCCGGCTGGGTAGCCCACCGCTCCGGCCGGGTCGTCGGTCACCGGACACCATCCCGCTCAGGTAGGTACGGAATCGTCGCCACGCTCTCTCGCGCACTTCGCGCCCGGATCGGGAGTGCTCAAGCGTCCGCATCGGCGCCGGAAACGGAACCGGGCCCCTCCAAGTATGAGTTGGAGGGGCCCGGCCTGTCGCACCTCGCCTAGCCGCCGATTGCTCGGCGACGCCGCGCGGCGCGACCTGGGGGCACAACAGAATCCGGTGGCAAGTCGCGGTTACCCGGCTATGCCGTCCGCGGATTGCTCCGGGGCGGAATCCATCGTGACCGTGAGTGAATTTCTACTGCGAACAGACCGACCCGCGCAACCGGTTCTGGAAAAGCATTTCAAGATTCTTGCCTGGCCCACCGACAATTCGGCCAAGACCTTAACGATTCGGCATGGATGAGCACGCACGGTCGGCGACCCCGCTACCCGTCCGCCCTGAGTCAGGGCGCGACGGCCCTAGACAGCCGTGAGGCCCCCACATGTATGAGATGTAGGGGCCTCACGTGGCCCAACCTTGGCGCTGACCTGCCGATTGCTCAGCCGGTACCGACTTCGGTTAAGCCGTCCTCCTAACCTGCTTGCCGGTGCTATGACCGGTCGCCCGGACTTCGCACCCCCGGTGAGTTGCCTCTCCGGGTGGCCCGCCGTTTAGGTGGTGACAGAATTTCTACTGCCTCTCCCGGCCCCCGCGCAAGTGGTTTCTGGCAAGGTTTTCAAGATTCTTTCTTTCTCCACAAAGAATCGGTCGTTATCCCCCGAGGACGACTCTTATCCACCGAGTTTCCACAAGTATGTGCACAGGCTGGGGGCAGCGGCCTGCCGACGCTCTGGTGTCGCGCCGCCACTGGATAGGCTGGCAGCATCGACCAGCTCACCGTGGCTAGCCTCAACCTGCACTGCGGTGCGGACGTACGCGGCGAGCCGTACGACGTGGCAGCCGCCATCGGGCTGCTCGACGCCTCCGTGATCTGCCTGCAGGAAGACTGGGTCCCTGCCAAGCCCGGCCGCGACCGGGTCGCTGCCGCCGCGAGCGCCCTCGGTCTCACCGTGCACAGGGCGGAGCTGTGCCGGCTGTCAAGCCGGACGGGGCTCGGTCTGTCGGCCGACGGCGGCCCGGGACGGCTGTGCATCTCGGTCCTGACGGCGCTGCCGGTCACCGGCTCTCAGGCCGTCAGACTCGGCCAAGGCCCGGGCGACCCCATTCCCAGGGCGGCGCTGGTGGTGGCGCTGCGGTCCCGTGCCGGAGGCGTGCTGCGCATCGTCAACACGCACCTGACCTTCGCGGCGACGAGCCCCGTGCAGCTGTGGCGACTGTGGCGATGGCTGCGCGCCGATCCCGTCCCGACGGTCATCGCCGGTGACCTCAATATGCCGGGCCTATTCGCCCGCCAGTATGGCGGGCTTACTGCGCTCGTGCGGGGTGCAACCTTCCCTGCCGAGCAGCCGGTGGTGCAGCTTGACCACGTCCTGGCGAGCCGGGGCGTCGAGCCCTGGCAGGGTGCGGTGCTGCCCTGGAGCGGCTCGGATCATCTCCCGGTGCGCGCCCGGCTGCGCGGGATCTCGGGATGGCGCCAAGCGTGACCCTGGCGTCAGCGCGGCGGACGCATCGTCATCGGCCGGGTGTCCTCCTCGGCGGACACGTCGTCGGCCGAGGCGGCCGTGGCGGTCGCGGTGGCGCCCCCCGCGGGCACCCGGTAGGTCTCCGCGGCCGCGGCGGGCCGCTGTCCGGGCACGGCGGGCCGGTGCTCCGGGATCGGCATGAGCTGTCGTCCGCCCTCGACCGCCTGGAAGCTGCCGCCGCGAACCTCGGTGCGCAGGTCGGTGCTGTGGCGGCCCCTGGTGGGGTGCGCGTTAGCGTAGAAGACTGCGCAGATCCAGGTGGCGAGCGCCACCGCGATGACGATGGGCATCACGATGAGCGCGGTCGATGACCCCGACATCCAGACCACCCCCCGGTTGTGGCCAACCCCCGACGATGGGCATACCCAGGAGCTGCGGATATACCCCAGAAGGCTCGGTATCCCCACGGAGCACGGGGGCAACACAGTGACCTGGGGGTCCCGGCTGGGCCACCGCTCTGGGCGAGCGGTAACGAGCGCAACCTGGTCCTGTTTCATCCTTTTGGGACCGACGCCCGGATTAGCGTGAAAAGGTGCCGGTCAGGGAGCCCCCCGGACGAGCGCGTCGCGAGACCGCCCGGTCGCCGTGAGCCCCGGTCCGCCGCCACGGCTGCTGATCGACGGCGGCCTAGCGCCGGGCGAGCACCTGGAAGGTCTGCAGGCTCGGATCGGCTGCGTAGGCGATCCGGCCGCCGTCGGCGGCGACCTCCCGCAACGCCGCCACGGCCGCGGCCGTGATCAGCTCGCCGGGGGCGAGCACCGGCACGCCTGGCGGGTAGGGCGCGATCAGCTCGGCGCTGACCCGCCCGACGGCCGTGGCCGCCGGCACCGTCTCCTTCGGGGCAAAGAACGCCTCCCGCGGCGCCAGCACCATCTCGGGCTCCACGGTCCAGGACGATGCCGCCGCCGGCCGGCGCGGTTCTCCCCGGTGCCGCTCGATCGCCGCGATGAGCACCTCGGTGAAGGCAGCGACCTGACCCTCGTCGTCGGCTATCGCCGGGATCGGCACGATGGTGTCCCGATCCGCCATCTCAACCGCCATGCCCGCCGCGATGATGTCGGCCTCAACCCGATTCCCGTGCGCGCCCGACCCCGCCAGCAGCACCACCAGCTTGGTCGGCTCGACGCCCGGCCCCGCCAGCACGTCGACGCCGGGCACCGCCCGGAGCCGCTCGCGGGCCGCGCCGACGGCCCGGATCAGCCGGCCGCACAGCCACTCACCATCTGCGGCGAGCAGAGCCCTGGCCGCGTCGATGCTGGCCATGATCGACCCGGCGGGGCTGGTCGTGTGGGTGGCCTCAAACGCGCGGTCCAGGTGGGCCTCGTCCAGCCGCTGCGTGCTGGCGAGCACGAGCGCGGCCTGGCTGTAAGCGGGCAGCGCCTTGTGCGCGCTGGTCACCATCGCGTCGGCTCCCGCCGCGATAGCGTGCGGCGGCAGGTCGGGGTGGAAGCCCAGGTGCGCCGCCCACGCGGCGTCCACGATGAGCGGGACCCCCGCCTCGTGCGCGACCGCCGCGTGGCCGGCCAGGTCGCTGATCGTGCCGACGTACGTCGGGTCGCCGAGAAACACCGCGCAGGCGTCCGGGTGCGCGGCCAGCGCGGCCCGCACGGTGCTGACAGCGACGCCAGCGGGTAGCCCTGAGGCGGCGTCGATCTGCGGCCGGACCCACACCGGCCGCAGCCCGGCGAGCACGAGGCCGAGGAGCAGCGACCGGTGCAGCGTCCGGTTGATGATGACCTCCCGGCCCGGCTGGCCGACGGCCAGCGCGAGCGCCTGGTTGCCGTGCGTCGATCCGGCGACCGAGAACCGGCACCAGTCCGCGCCCCACAGGGCCGCGGCCCTGCGCTCGGCGGCGACCCGCAGGCTGTCCGCGTGCTTGATCGTGTCGAGGCCGCCGTAGAACGGCGCGTCTCCGGCGATCACAGTCCCGACCAGATCCTGGCGCTGCTTGTGTCCCGGCACGCACATCGGCAGCAAGGCGCCGGCGCTGGCCTTGCTGGTGGCGTCCAGCCAGGCCGCGAGCAACGGGGCGTCGGCACGCAGGCCGCGCGGATCTCGGGGGTCACGCTCCGGTTCAGGCATCCGCCTAGTGTGCCGGATGGCGCGAGCGGCCGTCGCCTGGCAGCATGCGGGCAGCCGTCACGGGGCTCACCCGCTGCTGCCACCGCGTGGCGCGCCCCGATAGGTGCCAAACGACCAGTGGTTGCCCTCGGGATCGCGGACGGCGAACTCCCGTGAGCCGTAATCAGTGTCGTGCGGTGCGGTGATTACCGCGGCGCCTGCCGTGGCTGACCGGGCGAAGATGGCGTCAGGTTCGTCGGTGACCACGTAGGCACTGAAGCTGCCGGGCGGCGGCAGCGGCCACTCGTCCGGGCCGAGGCCACGCGCCGAGCCGAGCATGATGCCGCCGCCCCGCGGCCAGGACAGCTCCGCGTGGTGGACGGTGTCGCCTTGGCCGTAGACCACGGTCTCCTCGAAGCCGAAGGCGTCGACCAGGAACCTGATGAGCGCGCGGGCATCGCGCGCGCGCAGTGTCGGCCACACTTGCGGTGCGGGTGTCGTGTCACTCATGTCGTCACGCTCGCAGCGGCTGATCCGTGCTGACTTGGAGGTTTCGGAACTCCGCAGCGACCCACGTGGTCGGCCCGCAGCCAGCGAGCAGGCCGAATTCCCGGTCCAGGTGTGCCTGGTCGAAGTATCCGCACGAGGCGGCCAGGTCGGCGAGCCGCAGCGCCTGGCCGGCGACCGCCCGCCGCTGCAGGATGTGCCTGGCCCGGTCGAACCTGATCACGCGCGCCGCCGCCTTGGGCGCGAGCCCGGTCTCGGCCCGGAACCGTGCTCGCAGGTGCCGGTCGCTCCAGCCGGTCTCGGTGGCTAGGTCGGCGACCGACGTCGTCCCGCCGGACTGCAGCAGCCGCTGCCAGGCACGCGAAACCTCGGCGCTGATCCTCGCGCGCTCGTCAGCCAGCCGCATCCTCGCCAGCAGGGCCTGGTCCAGCGTCGCGAACCGCTCATCCCAGGTAACCGCGCCGCGCAGCCGGTCCTGAACCTCGGTGGCAAAGCGGCCGAGCACCTCGTGCCCTGGCACGTCGATGCCCGCGAGTTCGGCGGCGGGCATGCCGAGCAGTACGCGGCTGCCCAGCGGGCTCAGCCCGAGCTGGATGCCAGACTGACGGCCTTCGTGGGTGATCAGGGCCGGCCTCGTGTGCAGCCCGCCCACGAGGGTGTCGAAACTGCCTGCGGGCTGGGCCGGATCCGGATGCTCGGCGATCGTCAGCTTGTCGTCCAGCGTGAAGATGACCGTGAGGCCTGGCGACGGCAGCCCGCGGTGGTAGCCGGGCGGGACCCCCGCATCCCGGTAGCCGGCGTACCAGTCCACCAGGCCACGCAGCGCCGGCGACGGCGCGCGCAACCGGTGTTCGCTGATCACCGCGCGATCGGGAGCCGCTGCCGCGCTGCCGTTCATGGGACTAGTGTCGCGCACATTCACCGCCCGTTCCGGTGTCTCGGCCTCGACCGCGCGGGCAGCGGCCACCGACCGTTGTCGGCGGCGGAGCCGACGGTGCGCGCGGGCTGCGAGGCAGGTGCGGGGGCCCGCGCGGCGCCGGGCGGCGCCCGCCATCGCAGTACAGTCACAGCGTGCAATTCGAGCCGCGGCTGCGCCAGGGACTCCGCGACGGCAGCATCACCGTCGCGTTCCGGCGCTGGCGGCGCGTCCAGGTCGTGGCGGGCCATCGGTACCGCACGGGCGCCGGCCTGGTGGCGGCCGAGTCGGTGGCGACGATCTCCCCGGCCGACATCACGCCCGCCCTGGCCAGGGCCGCGGGGTTCGCCGATGTCGAGGAGGCGGTCGCCGACCTCCGCGGTGACCCGACCCTGCCGCTGTACTGCATCCGGTTCCGACCGGTTGGCGGGCCTGACCCGCGCGATCAGCTGGCCAGCAACGCGGACCTGTCGGACGAGGACGTGCGGGCCATCAGCAAGCGGCTGGCCCGGATGGACGCGGCGAGCAAGCGCGGCCCGTGGACCACCGCGGTGCTTGAGCAGATCGCCGGCCAGCCGGCGGTGTCGTCGGCGCTGCTGGCCCCGCAGCTTGACTGGGACCGCCCCGACTACAAGCTGCACGTGCGGCGGCTCAAGGCACTCGGCCTGACCATCAGCCTGGACGTCGGCTACCGGATTTCGCCACGCGGCGCGGCGTACCTGGCGAGACGGTCGGCGCGTTTGTAGCCTGCCGAGCGGTCCTTCGCCCCTCGTTCCATGCCATGGGCGCGGCCCGGTCAGGTGGTGGCGACCAGCAGTTCTTCGCCGCTGGATGGCCGAAGGCCGTCCAGCCGTCCGGCGAAATACCGCCGGGCGAGCATGCGCGCGGACACGTGACTGGCCGCCGTGAACCCGGCGGCCCTGGCCATCGCAAGCACGTCGGCCGGCGCGAAGAAGCTGATGAACGGCGCCCCGGCTGCCCGCGCGCCCCGCTCGGTGGCCTCCCGGCCGGGTCGTTCTGCCGGTTCAAGCAGCTCGGTCGGCAGCTGGAACGTCAGCACCAGGGTCGAGCCCCGGGCGAGGGCCGCGAGCTGGCGCAGCGTGGCCGCGTTCGCGTCCCTCGTGAGATACATGCTGACCCCGGTCGAGGCCACGACCGCGGGCTCGGCCGGGTCGAACCCGGCCGCCGTCAGCCGCTCCCACCAGCCTGCGCTTGACTCAAAGTCAGCCGGTACGAGTCGCAGCCAGTCGGGCACGCCGTAGCCGAGCTCGGTCAGGCGCTGCCGCTTCCAGGCCTGCGGGCCGGGCCGGTCGACCTCAAACACGCGAAGCCGGGCGGCGATGTCCGGCCTCCGCTGGGCGAACGTATCCAGGCCTGCGCCGAGGATGACGTACTGCCCCAGGCCGAGGCCGGCCCGCGCGGCCACCAGGTCCTCGACGAAGCGCGCCCTGGCCACGATGCCCGCCCGGTACCGACTGGTAGCTCGCGGGTCCATATCACCACGCTGCCGCCAGGCAGGGTCGGGATCGGCCAGCTGCAGCCCGATCTCGTCGACCAGCACATGCGGCGGCGGATCGACCTCGACGTGCAGCGCCCGCCAGAGCGCGACCCGTACCGCGGTGCCGTCTGGCCCCGCGGTTCGCTCGTCGGTCATCGTGATGCCATCCCGTCGCGGTCAGCTCCTGGCCGGCGCCTGCACCACCCAGTCCCGTCCGTCGGGATCACGGACGGACATCTCCCGGGTCCCGTAGTGGGTATCCGCGAACCCGGCGACCACCTCGACGCCGGGCCCGGGACGGAACGCGTCCGCGTCAGGTACACGGAGCACGAGCTGAATCCCCGGCTCACGATCCGCGGGCACCTCGGCGACGAAGACGTAAGGACCCGTGCCGTTGCGGAACTGGCCAGACTGATGGTCGGTCGCGAAGTCCAGCTCGAAGCCGAGGTCCTGGAAGAACCTCGCGGTCTTGCCCCAGTTGTGGGTCGCCACGAACACTGCCGCGATGCCGTCGGTCGTCATCTGCGTTGCCTCTCCATCCGCGTCGGCTACGACTGCTGCGCGCGGGCGTCGTCGAGGTAGGCCCGCAGCGCGTCGGCGACCAGCGCCGACAGCGACAGCTCACGCTCGATGGCGCGGTGCTTGACCCGTTTGATCAGCCCCACCGGCAGATACACGTTGAACTGCTTCAGGTCCTCGTCGCCCACCGCCTGATGCTAGCAAGCTAGCAGCCTAGCGCGCAACCGGCGCCGCCCTCCGCCGCCGGAGGGCTGCACGGCCCGCGAGAAACGCCTCGGGTCCGTCGCGACCAGAGGTACGCGCTTGAGCAGCTGCCGGCCGGACTAGTAGCCAGCCACCGGATCCACGACGCTCAGCAGCGGCTGGCCGGCGGCGAACCTGGCCGCGTTGTCGCGGATCAGTCGCGCGAGCGCGCGATCGGCCAGCTCGGGTGGGGTAGCAGTGTGCGGCGTGATGATGCAGCGCTGCTGCGCCCACAGCGGATGCTCGTCCGGCAGCGGCTCCGGGTCGGTGACGTCGAGTGCGGCCCCGCCGATGATCCCGGTCGCGAGCGCGGCCACCAGCGCGCCGGTGTCCACGTGCCGGCCGCGCGCGACGTTGACAAGCCAGCCGTCCGGGCGCATCGCCGCAAGCTGCTCCGCGCCGATGATCCGCTCGGTGTCCGGAGTGAGCGCGAGCGCCAGGAAGACAACCTTGGCATCCGGCAGCGCGTCCGCCAGCCCGCTCGCCGGGACAGTCCGCGCCGCGCCCGGCACCGGTTGCTGGCCGCGCCGCACAACCGTTGCCCTGACCCGGAACGGCGCGAGCAGCTGCAGCAGGCTCGCCGTGATCCGGCCACCGCCGAGGATCGTCACCGGCTCGTCGAACAGCGAGTCGCCACCCAGCTCGCCCCAGGATCGGGCCGCCAGGTACGTGGGGAGCTCGCGCAGACCGGCCAGCGCCAGCGCGAGGGCGAGCTCGGCGACCTGTTCGGCGTACGCGTCCTTGGCCGACGTCCAGACGCGGCGATCGTCCAGCAGGCCGGCCGCCGCCGTCGCCTCGATACCGGCGGAAGACAGCTGGACCCAGCGCGCCGCCGTGGCGCCAACCGCGGCCCGCAGCCCCGCCGTATCCTGCGGCGCGAGCCAGACCAGCGCGTCGGCGGCCGAGTCGATGGCCACCGGAACGCCGCCGGCGGCACGCACCGCGTCCGCGGCGAACTGACTGTGGTCCGGGCCGATCGCCACCCGGGGCGCTGTCACGGTTAGTGACCTTAGCCCAGCCCGGTGCCGCTGCCTTACGCGCAGCACGTCCCGGTCTGGCCCCGGGCTACGTCGCGGCGGGCGTCGGGGTTGCGTCGCCTTCGGCCCTGACGGTCCGCCGGGCCAGCACGAAGTAGACCAGCGCGCCGACGAACAGGCCGATGAACACGCTGAAGTCCGATCCGATCGTGCCGCCGACGCGGCTCGCCAGCGGGCCAACGTACGGGGAGTACGCATTGAGCCAGATTGCCGCGCACACCATCCCGATTACCTGCGCCACGATGCCTGGCCAGTAGAAGCCGCCGTTGCGGTAGTACCGGCCGCCGGTCTCGTTCAGCAGGTCGTCGTGATCGTAGCGATCCCGGCGTAGCCAGCTGTCGACCAGGTAGATGCCGCACCACGGTCCGAGCCACACGATGATGAACAGCAGGAACTCGGTCAGCAGCGTGAAGAAATGGGAGGAGAAGACGGCGTAGCCGGCTATCCCCCCGCAGATCACGGTGTCAATGGCGACGCAGCCCACCCGATGCAGCCTGGGGAAGATGCTCTGCAGCGTCACGCCCGAGGAGTACAGGTCCAGCGTGTTGATCGCGAATAGCTGGAAGATCGCGAAGACGAGGTACGGCCAGACGAACCAGCCGGGGAATCCGGCCACCAGGCCGTTGGGCGTCGTCGCGCTCGGCACGCCCGTGGCGATGGCCGCACCGAGGATCTCCAGCAGCGCGGACGGGATCGCGCCGCCCAGCATCACCGCGACGACGATCCGCCGCTTGTCCGTGCCCCGCGGCAGGTACCGCGAGTAATCGTTGGCGTTCTCCGTCCAGCCGAGGCCGCCAGCCGAGATCACGAGGGCCAGAAAGATGGTCAGCGCGCCCCAGCTCGCCCCGTGCACGGGTACGTGCAGATTGACCTTGCCCGCCGTGAGCCCGGCCATCACCGCGAACAGCACGATGAACGGGAGGGCGAGCCAGCGCAGCACCCGAAGCACCGCCGCGTGGCCAAGCAAGGGCAGCACCGCCTGGATGGCGACCGCAAGGATGATGAAGATCACCTTCGCTGGCGTGCCGACGGTAAAGCCCGCCCTGGTCGAGAGCAGGATCGCCGCGAACACGATCAGCGCGATGCCTTCGATCTCGAATCCGACCTGGGTCACCCAGTTGAAGAGCGACGGCATCCGGTTGCCGTTCGGCCCGAACGGCGCCCGACTGATGGCGAACGTCGTCGTGCCCGCCTGCGGGCCCTGCAGGCTCGCGAGCCCGGTCAGAAAGTACGTCAGGTTGCCGACCAGAATGATGAGGACGGCCTGCGCGAATGACAAACCGAACACCACGACCGCAAGCGCACCGTAGACCACGAATTCCACATTCCAAACGGCGCCCGCCCACATCCAGAACAAGCTGCTTGCCGTGCCCCAGCGCTCGCCCTGAGGTACGTGCTCGATGCCGCGCCGCTCGATGGTGGTCACCGTAGGCGCCGCGCCGCCGCCCGCCGCTTCAGGACTGGCCGAACTCGCCATCTGCTGGCCTTTCTGGTCGGGTGCCACTGGCTAGCTAGTTACCCGGTCGGAGCCAGCAGCCACATCCCAGCAGAACCTGCGGCAGGCAGAGACCGCTGACCAGCGATGAGGACACCCGGCGGGTCAGAACCGGCGCCGTGACGGCCCGCAATGCGCCGATCGCGGGTCCCGTAGGACCTGGGGTGGCCGAAGCAGCTCGCCCCCGAGTCGAGCCGAGTCCGCGCCCTTCCGGAGCGGACCCTAGCTAGTTGATGTTGCGCCCGCGCCCGGCCCAGTACGGCTCGCGCAGTTTGAACTTCTGCAGCTTCCCGGTCGCGGTGCGCGCCAGCGAGTCCCGTACCTCGACCGACGTCGGACACTTGAAATGCGCCAGGCGGGCGCGGCAGTGCTCGATGAGCTCCGCCTCGGTGGCACCATCCGCCGTGCGCAGCACGACCAGCGCCTTGACCGTCTCGCCCCACTTGTCGTCCGGCACCCCGATCACCGCCGCCTCGGCCACGGCGGGGTGCTGATACAGGCAGTCCTCGACCTCGATGGAGCTCACGTTCTCGCCGCCACTGATGATGACGTCCTTCTTCCGGTCCGATATCACCAGGTAGTTCTCGGCGTCGACGTGGCCGCCGTCGCCGGTGTGGAACCAGCCGCCCGCGAGCGCCTTGGCCGACTCCTCCGGCTGCTCCCAGTAGCCGGCGAAGACGTGATTGGACCTGGCCAGCACCTCGCCCTCCTCGTCGGTACGGATCTGCACCCCGATCGCCCCCACGCCCGCACGCGACTGGAGCCTGGCCCGCTCGGCCGCCGGCATCTCGTCCCACTCGGGCACCGCCCGGTTGATGGTCAGCAGCGGCGCCGTCTCGGTGAGCCCGTAGATCTGGATGAACTCCCAGCCGAGCTCCGTTTCGACGCGCTCGATGGTCTTCGATGGCGGCGGTGCGCCGGCGACCACCATCCGCACGGTGCCGGCACCCGGTACGGCCCGTCCAGCCGATCGCCGGTCCGCGGCGGCGGCCAGAATCGCGGCGACCACGGCCGGCGCCCCGCAGAGCAGCGTGACTCCGTGCGCCTCGATGCGACGCAGGATCTCCTCACCGTCGATCTTGCGGACCACTACCTGTGGCACGCCCATCCCGGTGACGGCGTACGGCATGCCCCAGCCGTTGCAGTGGAACATCGGCAGCGTATGCATGAACACGTCGCGGTCGGTGACGGTCGTGTGCCAGCCGAAGATCGCCGCGTTGAGCCATAGGTTCCGGTGCGTGAGCTGCACGCCCTTCGGCCGCGCGGTGGTTCCGCTGGTGTAGTTGATGCTCGCCGTCTCGTCCTCGTCGGCCACCCACTCGGTCGGCTGGGCGCCGTCCGGCGCCGGCGCGAACAGCTCCGCGTCGGCGATGCCATCCAGGATGATCTTGTACTTCGGGCTGATGCCGCGCAGGCTGTCCGCCGACTCGGGGTCGACGAGCAGGACAGACGTGCCGGAGTGAGCCACGATGTACCCGATCTCATCGGCGTTGAGCCGGTAATTCACCGGCACGAGAACCCGGCCGTAGGCGCTGACGCCAAAGTAGGAGATGACGAACTTGGCGGCGTTGGGGCTCACGATCGCCACCCGCTCACCCTGACCGACGCCCATCGCGTCCAGCGCGAGCGCCATGCCTCTGGCCCGGCTCTCCAGCTCCGCGTAGCTCAGAGTGCCCAGCGACCCGCCGACGGCCGGCTCATCGAAGACGGCCGGCCGGTGCCCGTATACCTCCGCGCCGCGGCTGAGGTAGTCCCCGATAGTGAGCGGCACCTTCATGGACGGCTTCCTCTCGCCAGGTTTGAGCAGACCCTGATGCCTTCATACCAGCACGCTCGTCCGCACGCACCCGGCGGCCGCATCGAGCCGGGGCCGCTCCGGCTACCGCCGGGCGGTCTCGAGCTGCTGCCCGTGCGGCGCCGGACGGGGCGCACTGGCGGGCCGGATTGACGGAGTCGCGGGGCGAGCCGGCCCGGCGACAGGCCGGGCCGGGTCGGCCGGACCCGCCGCGGGCCGGGCCGGGTCGGCTGGACCGGCCGCGGACCGGGCCAGGTCGGCCGGACCGACATCGGGCCGCCGGAACACGAGCCAGAGCGGGATCACGGTGTAGCCGAGGAAGAACACCGCGGCAATCGGGACGCTGATCCAGAGCCAGGCCATGCTGAGCCACCTCCGCTGGGTTGGGGCCGACCCCCTGGCCGGCCGTCATCCCAGGGTCGGCGACCACGCTCTGAGGCTGCTCTGACCGACCGCTGGCGCGGCCATGAACACCCCGGGCGCCGCCGTTTCGGCCGCTCGGCTGAGCCCGGCCTGGCCGCGTCGGCCATGATGGGGCGATGGACCTCCCGGTGCAGCCCCCTGTCGCTCCCATGCTGGCCAAGTCGGTCAAGGACATCCCGTCCGGCGCGCTGAGTTATGAGCCGAAGTGGGACGGCTTCCGCTCGGTCGTCTTCAGGGACGGCGCCGAGGTGGAGATCGGCAGCCGCAACGAGCGGCCGATGACCCGGTACTTTCCCGAGGTCGTCGACGCGCTGCTGGCGAACCTGCCGGAGCGCTGCGTGGTCGACGGCGAGATCGTCATCCCGGCCGGGGACGGC
>JASHPF010000390.1 GCA_030038295.1 Streptosporangiaceae bacterium | reverse complement strand
TTACCGGATGGGAAGCGCAGATCAGGGATCTGCCCCCTATCGCCCTTTAACCCGGCTCGGGTTCGACTTCGACCGGGTCGCCCACCGTGACCCGGCCCGGTTCCACGGTGGAGCCGTAGACCCCGAGCCGGGCGTCGCGCTCCCGCGCTATGGCGCGCAGGATCACCGGGTCCCGGCGCAGCGTCACCGGGTCTATGGTGACCATCACGCACCGCTTGTCGCGCTGGTCCACCCGCATCCGCAGCCCGCCGAGGCGCAGCACCCGGCCGACCCACGCGTCCTCGGGGAAGTCGCGCCCGCAGGCATCCACCAGGAGGTTGGGCCGGAACCGCGCAGCCGCCAGGTCGGCGCCGACCAGCCGGCCGAGGCCGCCCAGGGCCTGCGTACTCAGCAGTGACAGGGGCATCGTGTCGAAGACTCCGCGGTCCTGCTTGATGACGCGCACGCCCGGCCCGAGCTCGGTCGCGAGCGCGGGGTCGGCCACGTCGAGCTCGTCGCCGGAGGGCGTTCGTACCAGCGTCAGTGAGGCGTTAGGCCGGTCCGGTTCGGCAAAACGGGGCCGGTAATGGGCCAGCTCGGGCTGTTCCCGGATCGTGAGCCAAGGAAACCCGCTGCGTACCTGCCCGTCGCGGATGAACGCCCACCGGCGATCGCCCGCGAGGCCGTGCCAGGAAACGTCGGCAGCGTGCAGTTCCTCGGCTGCCATGGACTTCACCGGGTACCGCCAGAGCGCAACGACGCGACCCACCACCGTCATGACCGCCTCCATCACCATGAAGGCGCCCTTACCGGTACGGCGGGTGTCGAGCGTGGCGGACTGGGCCGTCGCAGCGCCTCTCGACGTCGCCATCGTCCCACACCCGAGGCCGGTCGAGCCGCGGACGTCGAGCGTCATGCTGGAGAGCCGTCCGAGCCGAACCTGCGGCGGCGCGTTCGAGGGGCCGGCGCTCGTTTGTGCGGCCCCGCGCCGGGTATCCCGCCCCCGGCGGTGCGGGGGGAGGACAGAAACGTCCATGCGCGTGCTGCCGCGGTGCGCCTCGGGCCGGCTCGGCCGTCAGCTCACGGCATCGGCGGGGCTCGCCGTCGCGATCCTCAGCCAGGCCGGGCTGAGGCCGGCGGATGCGGCCCCGGCGAAGGCGCCGACCCCGGCGGGCGTGACGGCCGCCTCGGTCCGGCCGGCCACGGCGGCTCCCGGCCGGTGGGTCACCTTCACCGTGTCCTGCGCCAGCCTGAACACCGCCGCGGCGATGCTGCTCGGCCAGCCGCTCGGCCTCCCGGCGCTGATTTCCATGGACGCGGCGGCGATGGACGGCGATTTCGTCGTCTCCGTCCAGCTGCCGCCCAGCGTCAGGCCTGGCCGCTACCGACCGCGTATCGAGTGTTCCGACGGCACGTCGGCCGTGGTCACGCTCCGGGTGGAGTCGAGGCAGGCGGCCGCCGCGGCCGCCGCCGCCGCGGCCAGCGAGCGAGCCGCCGCGGCGACCCCGGCGTCTGGAGTTGGCGCCGGCCTCGCAGCCGGCGGGATCGCGCTGATGGCGGTCGGCGCCGTCGCGGGCGGCAGCGCGCTCGCGCTACGGCGCAGCGTCCGGGCTCACCCCTGACGTCGGCGGCGCCGCCGCACGCAGCGCGTGGTGCAGGCCAGAACCAGCCGCACCCGCGCGACACCTGACCCGCCCACGGCGCGTGATAGCGTCGTGGATGATCATTTGCGCGGCCGTTTCCGCGCACGTACCGCTTCGGGTAAGCCGTGACCAGACAGGTAATCAAGCTCGGCTCCAGCTCCATCGCCAGCCGTGACGGGCTCGCGCTCGACGTGATCGCCGGGCTGGTCAGCCAGATCGCGGTGGCACAGCGCGCCGGTCACGAGATCATCCTCGTCACCTCCGGCGCGGCCCGCCTCGGCCGCCGGCTGCTGGCCTTCGAGGGCCCGACGGCGGGCGCCGGCCAGGCGCTGCAGGCGCTGGTCGGCTCGGTGCGGTCGGCAGTGGACGCGGCCGACTACGAGCGGCTGGCCGCGACCCTGCGGCGGTTCGAGGCGCCGCCCGCCGGGCCACCGGCGGCGGACACGGCGCTGCCATCCGCCGTGGGCCAGCCCGCGCTCATGGCGTTGTACCGCCAGCTCGCGGCCGCGGTCGGCGTCGAGGTGTGCCAGATCCTGGTGTCGCGCAGTGACCTGGAGTCGCCGCGCGCGATGGGCGACCTCGGCCGACTGTTGCGGCAGGCGGCCGGCCGCGGCCTGCTGCCGATCGTCAACGGCAACGACGCGACAGACCCGGTATCGGCGCTCGACAACGACCAGGTCGCGGTCGCCGTCGCGGTCGCCGCCGAGGCGTCGCGGCTGTTGTTCCTCACCGACGTCCGGGCTGCCTATCGCGACTCGAGCCTCAGTGAGCGGATCAACCGGCTGACCCCGGCGCAGGCGCGCGCGGTGCGGGTGACGGGCGCCGGCACCGGCCGCGGCGGCATGGGGTCGAAGCTGAGCGCGGCGGCCAGGGCGGCCTGCTGCGGCGTGGAGTGCATCATCGGGTCAGCCCGCGAACCGGACGTGGTCGGCCGTAGCCTCAACCCACGGGCGCGGATGGGCACCGTCGTCCGCGCCGCGCGGACGCGACTGGAGCCAGGCCGCCGCTGGATCGGCGGCATGGCCTACTCGGCCGGCTCGCTGTACGTCAACAGGGCCGCGGAGGAAAGCCTGCGTACCGGCAGCACGCTGTTCCTGTCCGGGGTCAAGCGCGTCGACGGGGACTTTGCGGCCGGCTCGGTGGTCGAACTGCTCGACGTCCGGCATCCGGAACGGCTGCTCGGTCGCGGCTCGGTGGCGCTGCCATCGGCCATCCTGCGGCTGCTGCGCGCGCTGTCACCGCAGGAGGTCGGTTGCGTGATCTCGATCCTGCTGCGGCTCAGATACGCGGGACCGGCGGCGGTCGGCCCGGCCGCCGCCGAGTCGCCGACGGCCGCCGGCGCGGACGCGGTCGGCGTGCCCGCGCCACTGCTCGACGCCGACAGCTATAAGGACTGCCGAGAACTCGCGGCGGGGACGTCCCGGGCGAGCCAGGAGGCGTACGCACAGCTCGCCGCCCTGTCACCGGAGCGAGTCAGCGAGCTGGCTGACTCGCTGCTGCTGGCGCAGCCGCAGCTGTGCGCCGCGTTCCTCCTCGACCGCGGTTTTCTGCACGGGCAGGTACCGACCGACGTGGCGGCGCGGCGCGTCGTCCGCAGCATCCACGCGGTCCACCGCGAATCGCTGGTCGTCTATCCGGAGTAGCCGCCTGCGGTCCCCTGGTGAGCCCTGGGGACCACCACGTACTGCCGCAGGTACAGATCGCGGAACGTGACCGGACCGCGCGGCCCCGGCACCACGTCGACGTTGATGCCGGTCTCCGGGAGTGAGAGGAGCGCGAACCCGTCGAGCAGACGAGGCGAGGAGTTCCAGAACGATCCCGTTCCGGAATAGATGTCGAGGAACCGACGTGCAGCCGCCTCGTCAGCGGCGATGATCGCGGCGGCCAGCCCAGAGGTCTCCCGGTTGGCGATCTCCGCGGCCTCGACCGGGCCCTGGGCGGGCGCGATCGTGATCGTCGCCACCGCCCCCTCGGCGAGCGCCCACTCCTGTCCGAGGGGGTGCCGGTGCGGCGGCAGCGACACCGCGATGCGCAGCTTGTCGGTGAGCGCGGTCACCTGCGGGACGACCTCGTCCCAGCACCCCCGCTGGACCAACAGCAGGTTCAGCCGGTTGCACACGCCGAGCCGGTCCAGGCTCCGCTCGATGATCTGCAGCGCCAGCCCGATGTCGGCCGACCCGTCGATGTAGATCACCGCGCCGCCATCGGCGTGCGCCAGCGTGCGCACACCGTGGAGCGCCGCCTCCCGCGCCAGCGCCCTTGTGCTGTCACCGCTGCCGCGGAGGATCACCAGCGGGATCAGCCGCGGGTGGCGGACCAGCGCGGCCGCCGCCTCCCGACCGGGAACGCGCACGAGCTGCACGGCCGCCGGATCCAGGCCGGCGGCCGAGAGGGCCGGGCCGACGACCGCGTCGACGAGGATCGCGGCAGACCTGATCGCGCTCGACCCGGTGCGCAGCACCCCGGCGTTGCGCGACTTGATCAGCTGCGAGGCGATGTCCACCACGACATTAGGGCGAGCCTCGAAGTTCGCGCCGATGACGCCCACCGGCCGGCGCCACTCCTGCAGCACGAGGCCGCCGGGCAGGTCACGCACCACAGTCTTCGACGGTGGCGACGCGATCGCCGCGAGCGCGTCGAGCTGGCGGGCCATCGCCGCTATCCGGTCGGCATCCAGAGCGAGCCGGTCGACGAACGCGTCGGGCAGGCCGTCCGCGCGCGCCGCCCGCACGTCGTCGGCGTTGGCGTCGAGCACGGCCGACGCCTGGTCGGCGAGCCGCCGCGCGATGAGCCGCAGCGCGTCGTCCAGCGCGTCGTCGCTCGCGTCGCGGAACGCCGGGGCGGCGCCACGGGCCGCGCTCCCCGCGGCCTGGACCGCCGCGTCGGCCTCGACGGCTTCCTCTTCGGCGCGCATGGTCCGAGGATAGCCAGTCCGCCGGTACCGGCGCGGACGCCGACAGCCCCCGTGCGGGGGCTGTCGGGGTTGAATCGGGGCCATCCCGGATGGGCGAGCGGCGGCTGCCGCCGCAACACTGGGAGTGCCACCCGGAGATCGAACTGATCGAGCACAGAAAGCCAGCCCCGATGCACCACGACACCGACGAGGATCGCCTAGACACGGCCGAGCGGCTAGCCGTACAGAACCCGCGCGCGGCTGGCGCGGCCTTCGCAGCCATCGCGCGCGACGATGCGGTCGGCGACGAGGTGCGCCTGTCCGCCGCCGAGCTACTCGCGAACCTGAGCCAGGAGGCCTGACGCGAACACCCGGGGCACGCAACGACGGCCTCGTGATGGTGGCCCTGCGGGCCGCGATGGGCGCCGCTAGCCGCCGGGATTGAACGGCAGGTCGGACTTGCAGGCGCTGAATGCCGCCTGATCCGCCTGGCTGCCGGACTGCAACGCACTGAACAGGCTCCGGAAGCCGCCGGCGGAGGGCGAGGGCAGCGTCACGCCGTGCGCGGACAGGCAGCTTTCGAACTTCTGGAAGGCCGCGCTGACCGCGCCCGAGCCGCCGAACCCGCCGAACCCGCCGGACGGACGGAGCGACGCGCAGGCCGCACGGGCGCTGTTAACCGTGCTGCTGTCGGGGGCGCTCGTGCTCGAACTGCCCGGACCGCCGCCGAACCCGGTCACGCCGTGCTCGCGCAGGCAGGTGAAGTAGGCGCTCGCGCTGCCAGGGCTCGCCGAGCCGGCCGCGGCGGGCGAGCCAGTCGTGGTGCCGCAGGCGGTTACCACCAGCACCAGGGCCGGCACCGTCGCGCCCGCCATGAGGACCCGTCCGGGGCGGCGCCGCTGGAGGTGCATCAGGTGACAAAGAATGCTGGGCAACGGCTTTCTCCTTAGTGACAAGGCACACGTGCCGACACCGTTTCCGCGCCCCAGATGCTGGAATGTACCGGCGCGAGCATGGGGGAAACATGAGATCCGCCTGTCCGTGAGCTGAATGAGCTGCCCGCAAGCTGAGTGGTGACCGATCGCCGCCTGACGCCATCAGCCGGGCGAGGATGTGACCATGACCGACTGGATCTTCCAGGGCAACCGCACGCGCTACGAGCTAGATGCCGCGCTGGCCGCGTCGCGGCTGCACTCCTGGCGGACTCCCCGGTACCGGGACCGGACCGCAGCCGGGGATCGCGTCTGGCTCCAGATAGTCGGGCGAAAAGACCCCGGCATCTACTATCTGGCAACGATCACTGCCCCCACCTACTCCGACCCCGAGTGGCACGACAACGGCTCGGCCGCCGCACGCTGGCGGACGGACATCAGGTTTGACTACCGCATCGACCCGCCGCTGCTCAGAGTGGAGTTGATGGCAACTGCCGGGCTCGCCTCGTTCCGGCCATTCCGCGGATTTCAGGGCTCGACCGTGCCGTTGCCCACCGACATCGCGGCGGCGTTGCAAGACCGCGCCGCACCGCGGCTGGAGCCACTCGGCCCGATGCGTAAACCCACTGGCACTTCGGTGCCCGGCCCGGCAGACTCCGACGATGCGGACCGCGGTCAGCCGGGCGGACGGGCCCGGTGACGTCATGGATGTTGCTGGGGTGAGCGTCGACCTGGCCGTCATCAGCAAGGCGCAGAAGGTCATTCTGGTCGAAGGCGGCAGCGACAAGGCGGCGCTGGAAGTCCTGGCCAGACGGCGCGGCCAGGCTCTCGCCGCCGACGGCATCCAGGTGGTGGCCATGGGAGGTGCCACCAACATCGGTCGCTTCCTGGCTCTGCTTGGCCCGGCCGGGCTCAACGCGAGGCTCGCCGGGTTGTGTGACGCGGGCGAGGAAGCCTACGTCCGGGCCGCGCTGGAGCGCAGCGGGGTCGGCTCCGCCACATGCCGCGCGGAGCTGGCGGCGCTGGGGTTCCATGTGTGCACCGTTGACCTGGAGGACGAGCTCATCCGCGCGGCCGGCCTCGCCGCGGTCGAGCAGACCATCGAGGCGCAGGGCGAGCTGCGGTCGTTCCGCATCTTCCAGCGGCAGCCCGCACAGCGACGGCGCAGCACCGCCGGGCAGCTGCGCCGGTTCCTGGGCACCCGGTCAGGCCGCAAGGGCCAGTACGCCAGCCTGCTGGCCGCGGCGCTCGATCTGGACCTGATTCCCCGTCCGCTCGACCGCGTGCTCGCGGACCAGTGACAGCCCGTCGAAGGCAGCTAGGAGCAGGTGCGAATGACATCGGCTGTGCCCGTCGGTCCCGCGGCTAGCGCCGCGGCGCCCATCCGGTTCGGCCTGGCGGGCACCGGTTACTGGGCCAGCGTCGTGCACGCGCCCGCACTGGCCAGCACGCCGGACGTCGAGCTCGCCGCGGTGTGGGGCCGCAACCCGGCCGCGGCCGGTGCGCTCGCGGCCGAGTTCGGCGCGACGGCCCACCGCGACTTCGACGCGTTCCTCGCCGCCGTCGACGCGGTCTCGTTCGCGCTCCCGCCTACGGTGCAGGCCGAACTCGGAGTCCGGGCGGCGAACGCCGGCCGGCACCTGCTGCTGGAAAAGCCGGTCGCGGTCACCGACGCGGCGGCCGGCGCGCTCGCGGCGGCGGTCGCCGCGGCCGGGGTCGCGTCGGTGGTCTTCTTCACGTCGCGCTTCCAGCCAGCCACGAGAAGCTGGCTCGCCGACGTCATGCGGGCCGGTGGCTGGGCGGGCGGCTCCGCGGTCTGGCTCGGGTCGGCGTTCGCCGCCGGAAGTCCGTTTGACACGCCGTGGCGGCGCGAGTACGGCGGCCTGTGGGACGTGGGACCGCACGCGGTCGGGTTGCTGTGGGCCGTACTCGGGCCGGTGAGGTACGTCACCGCTGATGCGGGCCGTGGCGACCTGAGCTACCTCGTCTTGCACCACGAGAGCGGGGCGACGAGCACGGCCACCCTGACACTCGGCGCGCCGCAGGCCGCGGTGAGCTTCCGCCTCGAGGTGTGGGGCGAGGCCGGCCTCTCGGCGCTGCCCGGGCTGGCGGCAGATCCGGTCGCCGCGCTGCGGGTCGCGCTCGCCGAGCTCGCCGCGAACGCCCGGTCCGGCGATCCGGCACACCCGTGCGACGTCGCGTTCGGCCGGCAGGTCACCCGCGTACTCGCCGCCGCGCACCGCCAGCTGGACGACCGGCGAGCGGACAAGGGCTACGCTCGGTAACAGAAGCGCTGCCTCTCGTAGGGAGATGCCGGTGACATCTCGACTCAATCCGTACCTGAACTTCAACGGGAACGCCCGCGAGGCCATGGAGTTCTACGCGGCCGTCTTTGGGGGCGAGCTCAACCTGACCACGTTTGGCGAGCTCGGCGCCGACGGGCCGGACGCAGACCGGGTGATGCACGCCATGCTGCGGACGGACTCCGGCTACGTGATCATGGGTGCCGACGTCCCCAGCACGATGGCATTCCAGCCGATGAGGGGCTCGTCGGTGAGCATCAGCGGCGACGACACCGACTCGGCCGCGCTGCACAGCTACTGGACCAAGCTGTCGTCCGGCGGGACCACCACCATGCCGATGGAGAAGCAGGCCTGGGGCGATGAATTCGGCATGTGCATCGACAAGTTCGGCATTCCGTGGATGATCGACATCGGCGAGGCGGCCGGCTGATCGCGCCTCAGCCCCGGCCCGGGCCAGCCAGCCGGGCCTGCTCGCGCCGGGCCCGTTCGAGCCGCCGCTCCGCTACTTCTCGCTCGCGAGCGGCCTGGTCGCGGGCCTGCTCCGACCGCTGCGCGTCCGCGGCCAGCCGGGCGTCCTCGTCCCGCGCCTGGGCGAGCTCGCCCTGCAGGTGGCTGATCCGGCGTCGCAGGAACTGGCGCTGCTCGGCAATGCCGGACAGCTCGCGGTCGGCTGACTCGACGGCGCTGGCGGCGCTGGCAGCGGCCGATTCGGCTGCCGCCACGGCCGCCGCCGCGCGCGCGCCTGGATCGGGCTCCGCGCCGCTGGCCTGCGGTCCTTGTGCAGCCGAC
>JASHPF010000389.1 GCA_030038295.1 Streptosporangiaceae bacterium | reverse complement strand
GCGAGCGCCACTCGGCCGGCGAAGTAGTCCGGATCGCCATGTGGTCCGGGCCGCGGACCGTGTCGACCGCGCTGATGCGGTCGTTCGGGAACAGGGCCGACACCGTCGTCGTGGACGAGCCGCTGTACGCCTACTACCTCGCCCACACCGACGTGGACCATCCAGGCCGCGACGAGATCATCGCCAGCATGCCGACCGAGTGGCAGTCGGTGCTCCAGGGCCTGACCGGCTGCCCGCTGCCCGCCGGCACGGCGGTGTACTACCAGAAGCACATGACGCATCACCTGCTGCCGGATGTCGACCGCGCCGCACTCGCCGGGCTCACGCACGCCTACCTGATCCGCGACCCGCGCCGACTGCTGGCGTCCTACGCGAGGGTGCGCGCCACGCCGGTGCTCGCCGACCTCGGCCTGGCACAGCAGGCGGAGATCTTCGCCGCGTTCGGTGGCCCGGTAATCGACGCGGCTGACATCCTGCGCGACCCGAGGGCCGCGCTCGAGGCGCTGTGCGACGCGCTCGGCGTCGGCTTCGACCCGGCCATGCTCTCCTGGCCCGCTGGGCCACGGCCAACCGACGGGGTCTGGGCGCCCTACTGGTACGACAGCGTGTGGCGGTCGACCGGCTTCGGCCCGTACCGCGAGCCGACCCGAGCGGATCTGCCGGCCGAGCTGGAACCGCTCGCGGCGCAGTGCCAGCCGTACTACGCGGAACTGGCGGCCCACCGGCTGCGCCCCTCAACCCGTCGCGCCTGAGCCCGCCCCAACCCGCGCCGATGGGGCGCGTGCCACAGGCCAGCCCCAACAGGGCGTGGCGGTCACCATCGCGCCCGATGGCGCCCGGGTCAGCCCTCGGCGCGGGTCGCGCTCGGCGGTTCGGTGCGCTCGCCGACGCCCAGCAGCGCCTCTTCGGTGACCGCGACCCGCGGCAGCAGCAGCGACAGCGCCGCGCACAGCGCGAACGCGCCGATCGCGTACGGCGCGCCGCGGGTCATCGCCGCCGCGAACGAGTGCCCGCTGGTGACCCAGCCGAAGAAGATCGTGCCGAGCAGCGCCACCCCGATCGCGCCGCCAAGCTGCTGCGCGGTGCTGAACAGACCGGACGCACCCCCGGCTGCGTCGATCGGCACCGCGGCGAGCACCACGTTGGCCAGCGGGATGACGAGCAGGGACAGCCCGCCTCCCGCCAGCGCCAGGCCCGGCGCCACGGGCCAGGGGCTGCCGCCCACGCCGACGTCGCCGACGGCAGCCATGACGCCCCCGGTCCCGACCGCCATCATGATGCCGCCGAGCATGGGCACGCGACGCCCGTACCGCAGCGCCATCGGCACGGCGACCGGCGCCAGCGCGAAGCTGCCCGCGCTGAACGCCAGCGCCGTCAGGCCTGCCTTCAGCGGCGAGAAGCGCTCTCCGGCCTGCAGCCAGAGCGCGAGCATGAGGAAGAAACCCTGCATGCCGGCCGCGAACGCCACCAGGACGCCGAGCCCGGCGGCGAACGCCGGGATCCGGAATAGCCGCGGCCGCAGCAGCGGCGCGGTGGGCCTCCCGGCCGCCGGCGTGTGCGGTACACCAGCCCGGACGGACCTGGGGCCCGAGCCCGGCGCCGCGCGCGCACGATCACGCGCCTCCCGCACCGCCAGCAGCACGACCGCCGCCACGCCGACCGCCATCAGCGGCCAGGTCCAGGTCGGCCAGCCGAGCTCTCGGCCCTCGAGCAGTGGGTAGACGATGGCCACCAGCGCGGCCGCCAGCACCGCCGCGGCCGGGAGATCGGGCCTGCCCGCCGCAGGATCACTGGTGGGCGGCACGAGCCGGATCCCGGCCACCAGCGTGACCAGCGCGATCGGCACGTTGACGAAGAAGACGGCTCGCCAGCTCCAGCCGAACAGGTTGGCGTCGGTGAGCACGCCGCCGAGAACGAGCCCGATCGCCGAGGCGAAGCCCGCCATGGCCCCGTACAGCGCGAAGGCCTTGCCGCGCTCGCGGCCGGAGAAGATGACCCGAAAGGTGGCTAGCACCTGCGGCGCCATAACCGCGGCCCCGGCGCCCTGAATTACCCGTGCCGTGATCAGCTCCGCGGCCGTCGCCGAGAGGCCCGCGGCCAGGCTGGCGGCGCCGAAGACGGCGACGCCGAGCAGGAACAGCCGGTTACGGCCGAACCTGTCCCCGAGGCTTCCGGCGATGATCAGGATGGCCGCGAACGCCAGCAGGTACCCCGACACCACCCACTCCAGCTCGGTGGCGCTCGTACTCAGGCTCCGCCGGATCGTCGGCAGCGCCACGTTGACGATGGTGACGTCGATGAGATCCATGAGCGCGCCGGTGATCAGCACCGCGGCGGCTAGCCAGCGCCGCGATTCGCCGTCCGGCGCGGGACCCGCGGCCTGAACGCTCTGACTCCCGGCCCCCGCCTGCGTGGTCATCGTCCCGTCCTCTCGAACAGCGTTCTATTCGAACACTGTTCTATCACCACCCATCGTTCCAGTCAACCGGCGTTCCAGAGCGGTACGCTGTTCGCCTGGAGGGCCGCCGAGAGCACAGGCCTCGGCGAAAGCACGCCGAGAATCGACCACAACCGATGACCACCGAACCTGACGACCAGGCCCAGGTCCCGCCCTCGCCGTGGCAGCGGACGCCCACTCGCACGGCCCGGCGGCGCCGCGACCCGATCAGCCGCGAAGCAATCGTGGCCACCGCCATGCGGCTGCTGGACGCGGAGGGGCTCGGCGCCCTGTCCATGCGCCGCATCGCCGATCAGCTCGGCACCGGCGCCGCGTCGCTGTACTGGCACGTCGGCAGCAAGGACGGCCTGCTCGACCTCGTCTTCGACGAGGTCGTCGGCGAGGTGACGATCCCCGACCCGGACCCACCGCGGTGGCGGGAGCAGGTCAAGGACATCGCCCGGGCCCAGCGCGCGGTCAGCCTCCGGCACCCGTATGTGGTCCAGCTGTCCATCGGGCGGATCCCGATGGGTCCGAACGCGCTGCGCTACTCCGAGCGGACCCTGGCCGTGCTCCGGGCCGGCGGCCTGCCGCCCCGGCTCGCGGTGCAGGGCAGTCACCTGCTGATCTCGACCGTCAACGGGTTCACGCTCGACGAGACCGGAGTCGTCGGCCCGGCCGGAGGCGGCACTCCGGCCGCGGCCGAGGCGCGCCCGGCCGGCACCGCAAGCCTGCTGGCCACGGCCGACGCGGCGGCCCTGGCCAGCGGCTATCTCGCCGCGCTCTCGCCGCAGCGGTTCCCGAATCTCGTGGCGCTGGCGAAGGAGTTCTCCTACGCCGACCCGGACGAGCGGTTCGAGCTGCTGATCGATATTTTCGTGGACGGCCTGGCCCGGCTGGCCGGGCAAGGCTGACGAGGAGCGCGGCGGTGCTGCAGACGTTCGACGAGCGCAACCGGAACCTGATCGTGAACGTCGGGGGGAGGCTCACGCACCGCGACGAGGCCGGCGTCAGCCCGTTCGACTCGGTCGTGCAGGGCGGCGACGCCGTCTGGGAGGGGCTGCGGCTGTACCGCGGCCGGATCTTCCGGCTCGACCAGCACCTGGCCAGGCTCCGCCGGTCGGCCCGCGCACTGGCGTTCTCGCAGGTCCCGTCCGACGAGGAGATCATCGCCGAGATCCGGCGTACCCTCGCCGCCAACGCCATGACCGACAACGTGCACATCAGGCTCACGCTCACCCGTGGCGTGAAGATCACCAGCGGCATGGACCCGCGGCTCAACCAGTCCGGGCCGACGCTGATCGTGCTGCCCGAGCACAAGCCGCCGGTCTACGACGCCGCCGGGATCCGCCTTATCACCGCCAGCGTGCGTCGCACCGGCCCGGACAGCCTGGACCCGAAGATCCACCACAACAACCTGCTGACCTCGATTCTGGCCAAGATCGAGGCGAACGTGGCCGGGGCGGACGACGCCATCATGCTGGATCAGCGGGGCTTCGTGGCAGAAACCAACGCCACCCACATCTTCCTCGTCAGCGGCGGATCGCTCGGCACCCCGACCACGGCCGCCTGCCCGGAAGGCATCACCCGGCAGGCGGTGCTGGACCTCGCGGCGGAAGCAGGCGTGCCCTGCCTGGTCGGCGACTACAGCCTCACCGAGGTCTACGCGGCCGACGAGGCCTTTGTCACCGGGACCATGGGCGGCCTGACGCCGGTGCTCGCGGTCGACGGGCGGCCGATCGGCGCGGGTCGTCCCGGTCCCGTGACGGTGCGCCTCATCGATCTGTTTGCCGAGCTCACGGCGAAATCCGGGATCCAGGTCTGCTGACGCGATCGGCGGAAAAAGACCTTGTATCCGTCATGCCTGGCTAGTCGGTACGTCCACTCGCAGCCCGCTGGTCACCTCGCCGGCCCAGCGCATCCGCGCGGACGCCGCCTCGGGGTGGTCGCCGAATTCCTGCGCCATCCGGCCGAGACATCCGGTCAGGCCGAGGTCGGCAAGGGTCGCGCTCACCGCGGCGGCCACCGTGTCCGCCGACGGCCGATCCGCTTGCTGGAGCGCCGATGCAAACAGCGCGCAGCGGACGTCGGTCGCGGTCAGGTCCATCATGAGGCCTCCGTGCAGAGCGGGATACGGAATCAGTGCCGACGCTGGGCCTGGCGGCCCGGGAGCGTGGCGTCAGGGGTAGGACGCGGCCGCGTTCCGTCACGTTCCGTGATCTAGATAACTCATTCCGTTTCCTCCAACCGATTGCAACTACGGATTCCGCAGCGGGCTGCCCCGGCGGATGGGGCCAGCCGGACGTTTGAGGCGTGCTGATAATGGAGGTATGACCTTGCCAGCTCACGTCCCGGCGGTCACGCTGCCCGGCGGCCGGATGCCGGAGGTCGGATTCGGCACCTGGCGGCTGCGCGGCGACCAGGCCAGGCTCGCGGTGCGCGAGGCCCTGGCGGTCGGCTACCGGCACATCGACACGGCCACGATGTACGGCAATGAGGGTGAAATCGGCCAGGCGCTGGCCGACAGCGGGGTGGACCGCTCCGACGTCTTCCTGACCACCAAGGTCCGGCCGTCAGACGTGGGCCGGGAGCGCGTCGTCCTCCGGCGGTCGCTGCGCGCCCTCGGCACCGACTACCTGAACCTCTGGCTCGTGCACTGGCCGCCGCCGCGCCGCGCGGACCGCCACCAGCTGTGGAACGAGCTCCTCGCCATCAAGGCCGAGGGCTACGTCAGGGATGTGGGTGTCAGCAACTTCAGCCTGCCTGAGATCGACGAGCTGACGAGGTCGACGGGTCAGGCACCAGCGGTCAATCAGATCGACTGGGGCCCGGTCCGCTACGACGCGAACGTGCTCGCCGGGCACGCCGAGCGCGGTATCGCGGTTGAGGGCTACAGCGGACTGAAGAACACCCGCCTGGGCGACCCGGTCCTGGCGAAGATAGCCGCGGCACACGGCGTCACCGCCGCACAGGTCGTGCTTCGCTGGCACCTCGAGCACGACGTCACGGTGATCCCCAAGTCCGCAAATCCGGACCGGATCGCCGCCAACTTTGACCTCTTCGGCTTCCGGCTCACGGCCGAGGAGGTCTCCCGCATCGACAATCTGGCCGCGAGCCGCCCGCGCGGAAGCCGCTGGGGCGGGTGACGCCGCGCCGTAGCGGCACACAGTCAGGCTGTCGGGACCGGCACAGCGCGGCGTCGCGGGCTCACAATGGCGTCATGAGGCAGCGAGTACGGGCCCGCACCGCGGTCCGCAGGAATGGGGCGCGTCAGCCGCCCGCCGGGACAGCGCAGCAAGCGTCGGCGAGCTTCACTCCGTCCCGGCACGGCTTCGCTTTCGCCAATTCGTGGCCGTCGGTGCCCGCGGTCGTCGTCCGCACACCCGTCGGTCGCGTCGGCATCGGCAACGCGGCTCGCGGCCTCTGCGGCGGCATGGTCTTCGCCGCGCTGGACTACTGGCGGGCCGGCCGCCAGCCACCCGCCGACCAGCCCGCGCCGGGGACGCCGCTGTTCGGCTACATCGTGCGTCGGCTGGTGCAGTCGTGGCAGCCACCGGCCGGGGTGCTGCGCTACTACCTGGGCATGCTCGCACCCGACGGCGAGCTGGCGGTCCGCACCATCTCGCGGCAGTGGCCAGCCGTCAGGGCGCTGCTCGACCGCGGCCAGCCGGCGACGCTCGGTGTCGTCACCGTCGACTCCGCCAGCCCGCTGCTGCTCGGCCATAACCACCAGGTCCTCGCGTACGGATACCGCCAGCAGGGTGCCGACGTCACGCTGCGCGTCTACGATCCGAACTCCGGCCCGGACGACTCCATCGCGATCCGGTTCAGCACCGCAGCGCCCGCCGCCGGATTCGACCACACCATCGCCGTGGGCTGGCCGGTCCGCGGCTTCTTCCTGACCCGCTACGCGCCAGCCGAACCGCCCGCCGGGTGACAGCTGCCCCACGAGTGCCTCGTTACTGACTGCACCGCTGGCAACGAGTCACCCAGCACCGCCCGTCGGGGGAGCGGCCGTGACTGGCGCCGCTAGCCCAGGCTGGCGCGTAGCAGCAGGATCTGGGCCAGCTGCGCCTTGAACGCGGTCGGAGGAAGCGCGCCGTCGAGGTACCCGTCCTGCAGGCCGGCGAGGCACTGCGCGCCCGGCAGCGGCATGGTGGCGGTGCACAGCAGCGCGTCCATGCCGGCCCGGGCAGCGAGCATCGTCCGGTTTTCCAGCGACCCGTAGGCGGTCAGCGCACCAGCGCCGAGCGCGTCGGTGATGGTCACCCCGTCGAAACCCAGCCGCTGCTCCAGCTCGCCCTGAATGATCGTCGGTGACAGGCCGGCCGGGAGCCGCGGGTCCAGCGCGGGGTAGTTCGCCCAGGACACCATCGCCAGCTGCACGCCGGCCTGGATGGCCGCCGGATAAGGCGCCTCGTCGACGGCCC
This sequence comes from Streptosporangiaceae bacterium, assembly GCA_030038295.1. Lineage (GTDB taxonomy): Bacteria > Actinomycetota > Actinomycetes > Streptosporangiales > Streptosporangiaceae > JAJYUU01. The sequence continues at coordinate 3,469 of JASHPF010000389.1, read as the reverse complement.
GGATCGTGCTAGCCGGCAGGTCGATCTGGACCGGCTCGTTGTCGGTGTCCTGCGATGCGGCGGCCGCGCCCAGGCCGGGGAAGTGCTTCACGGTCGCCGCGACGCCGCCTGCCTGAAGGGCACGGACGAACGCCGCGCCGGCCGCGGCCACGACGGCCGGGTTCATGCTGTAGGACCGCTGGTACTGGTCATCGAAGTCGCCCGGCTGCCGGTAGACGTCCAGCACGGGGGCCAGGTCCACGTTGAGGCCGACCGCGCTCAGGCCCGCCGCCGCCTGCGATCCCGCAGTGGCGGCCGCCGCCGCGGGATCGGCCGAGGCGCCAATCTGCGCCTCCGAGAGGGTGGGCCCGGCCCACGGCAGCCGGCGAACCAGCCCGCCTTCCTGGTCCGTCATCAGCAGCAGCGGGTAGTTGCGCGCCGGGTTCGTCGGGCTGTCGTTGGCCGCATTGAGCTGCGCGACCACGCTGCTGAGCTGGGCCGGGCTGGAAATGTTGAAGCTGAAGAAAATGACCCCGCCCACCTCCCCGCTCGAGATCGCGGCGAGCAGGCTCGGCGGCGCGGACAGGCCGTTATAGCTGTAGATGACGCGCTGGCCCGCCAGCTGCGCTGGCGACATGCTCGCGATGGTGCCACCCTCGCTCGCCAGCGCGCTGAGCTGGGCAGCGGTCGGCACCGCCGCGGGACCCTGGACCGCCTCGGCAGCCTGCGCGGCGGCGCTGGGCGAAGTCTGCTGGCTGGCCGGCGTGCTCGGCGGCGCGGTCGCCGGCCGGCTGGCGGAGGGGGACCTGGACGGCCGGCCGCTCGGTGAACTGCAGGCCACGACGAGCACGAGCGCGGCGAGGGCAACGCCGGCCGCGGCGCCGTGGCCGGCGTGGCTGCGCCAGCTCCGACGGCGCCCGGGCCTGGTCGCCGGCCGTCCCCTTGTCACCCTGTTACCTCCTCGGCCGGCGGATCGGGCACGCCGCTGCCAACCCGGCGACGGCCGCGGCCATGGCTCGGTCCTGATCGCCTGCTCACCCTGCCATTCCCCGCCGACGGCCCGCGCGACCGGCCCGGCAGGGATCGACTGCGCCTACGGTATCCGGATCTACCACCCGGTTTGGTCGGATAGTCACGGTTAACCTGCCCGGTTGCCAGCCATCCAGGCACCCACCGGCCGTCCGGCGGGCGACCCGGTCCCTGGGCTCGGGCACGGTACCGGGGACGACCAGCCTGACCCGGACGACCAGGGCGCGTGGCCGGCGCAGCTGAGCGCAGCCGGCGACGACAGCGACCGGTCCAGACTCCACCCGCCGGACACGGGGGACGGCACCGGGTGGCCGGCGGCCGTGCGGACGGCCGCCGGCTACCCGCTGCCGGCGTTCCCTTATCTGTCCGGGTCTACCAGTGGCCCCAGTGCACGACCTCGTCGAACGGGCGGCGGTTCGGCCTGCTGATCGGCGCCAGCGGGCGGTCGGCAGGGTAGCCGAGCGAGATCAGGTACGCGCAGGTCCGGTCCGCGGGCAGGCCGAGCAATCGCCGGGCCAGATCCTGATCGCCGACCGCAGAGTGCGCGCTGCCGATCCCGGCGTCGGCGGCGGTCACCATCATGGCCATGGTTGCCTGGCCGAGATCGAACTCGTCCCGGTGACCGGGCTCTTCCGCGGGCCCGATCACCAGGGCGATCGCGGTCGCCGCGCCGGCCACGTGACCGGCACCGACCCAGACCGTCGACAATTCCTGCAACTGCGCGCGATCGGTGACAACCACAAAGTCCCACGGCTGCAGGTTGCGGGACGACGGCGACCGCCGGCCCGCTTCCAGGATGCGGTGGAGGTCCTCGCTGCTGACTGGCTGGTCGGTGAACGACCTGACGTTGCGGCGTGCGGTGATGGCTTCCCAAGTCTGCATGGGTGGCACAACGCCGCGCGGCCGGGATTCATTCTGGCGGCGCAGGCCGGCTCAGTCCGAGCGCGCGGCCTGGAGGTCAGCCCGGTCCGACTCGGCGTGTTCGGAGCCTTCCGGTGGCAGCAGCGCGGCCGTCCGCCGCACCGTCCGGTGCGCCCACTGCCCGCTGACGAGCAGGCCGAGCCCGAGCACCGCGATGCCGCAGCCGGTCATGATCCACCAGCCGACGTGGCTCGCTACGGCGAAGTCTTGCCGGAACGGCCCGTGCAGTGCGGAGATCGTCGCCGAGCCGATGATCGCCACGCCGAGCGAGGAGCCGATCTGCCTGCTCGTCGACGCCACGCCGGCGGCCACGCCTGCCTGCGAGCGCGGCATGCCCGATACGGTGCTGTTGGTGATCGGCGCGTTGACCATGCCGAAGCCGATCCCGAAGATCAGGTAGGTCAGCACGAGCAAGCCGGTCGACGTGCCGTTCTCCAGGTGCGTGAGCAGGAACCCGGCGGCCGTGATCCCGAGCCCCGCGATAACGAGCGACGGTCGCGTCCCTCTCGATCCGACGATCCGGCCGGAAATCGGCGCCGCGATCGCGGTCATCGCCGCCATCGGCAGGGTGTACGCCCCGGCGAGCAGGGGTGAGTAGCCGCGGACGTCCTGCAGGTACAGCGTGTTGACCAGAAGGAAGCCGCCCAGGGTGGCGAACGCGCAGATGGCGATCGCCACCGCGCCGGTGAACGGAGCGCTGCGGAAGAACCGGAGGTCGATCAGCGGCTCGTGGCGCCGCGGCTCGTACCACACCAGGGCGCACAGCGCGGCGGCGGCGAGCGCGAAGCAGCCGATGATCTTTGCCGACGCCCAGCCTGACGCTGGGCCCTCGATCAGCGCGTAGACCAGCCCGGCGAGCAGCACGATCACCAGCAGCTGCCCGACCGGGTCAAGCCGTCGCGGCCGCGGCGCCCTGGACTCCGGCACGTACAGCGCGGTCAGCACGATCGCGGCGATGCCGACGGGGACGTTCACCCAGAAGATGCCCCGCCAGCCGACCCCCTGGACGAGGAGGCCGCCGGCGATCGGCCCGAGCGCCATGCTCAGCCCGAAGACGCCGCCCCACACGCCGATCGCCCTGGCGCGCTCCCTGGGCTCGATGAACACGTTCGTGATGATCGACATCGCCACCGGGTTCAGCATCGAACCGCCGACGGCCTGCAGCATGCGGAACGCGACGAGCCAGCCCAGGCCCGGCGCGAGGCTGCAGAGCAGCGAGCCGAGGGAGAACACCGCGAGACCGGCCTGGAACGTCCGGCGGCGGCCTATCCGGTCGGCGGTCGAGCCCGACAGCATGAGCAGGCTCGCCAGCACGAGGACATAGGCATCGATGACCCACTGCAGTCCGGAAACCCCGGCGTGCAACTCGCGGCCGATGGACGGCAGCGCCACGTTCACGATCGTCGTGTCCAGGCCCACGATGAACAGGCTCGTGCAGCAGATCGCCAGGATCAGCATCCGCCGCGAGTGGCTCAGTGCCGGTGGGCCCATCTCCTCAAGTATGCCTGCTAGAGGTTGGTCAATCCGAAGTTGACGATTG
>JASHPF010000059.1 GCA_030038295.1 Streptosporangiaceae bacterium | reverse complement strand
AGGCCGGATTCGATGGCGGTGCGCACGTATTCCCGCGCATTCGCCAGCGTGAACGCGATCTCCTGGACGGGGGTGGCCCCGGCCTCGGCCATGTGGTAGCCGGAGATCGAGATGGTGTTCCAGCGCGGAATCTCGGTCCGGCAGTAGGCGAAGGTATCGGCGACCAGTCGCAGTGACGGCTGCGGCGGATAAATGTAAGTCCCGCGCGCGATGTACTCCTTGAGGATGTCATTCTGAATGGTCCCGGAAATCGCCGCCGGGCTAACGCCCTGTTCCTCGGCGACCAGCTGATAGAGCAGCAGCAAGACGGCGGCCGGCGCGTTGATCGTCATGGACGTCGACACCTGGTCCAGCCGGATTCCCTCGAACAGCTCCCGCATGTCGTCGAGCGAGTCGATCGCGACCCCGACCTTGCCCACCTCGCCGCACGCCTGCGGAGCGTCGGAGTCATAGCCCATCTGCGTCGGCAGGTCGAAGGCTACCGACAACCCGGTCGTGCCCGCCTCGATCAGCTGGTGGTACCTGCGATTGGATTCCGCCGCGGTGGAGAACCCGGCGTACTGCCGCATCGTCCACGGCCGCGTCACGTACATCGTCGGGTGGATGCCCCTGGTGAACGGGAACGAGCCGGGCTCACCGAGCGCCGTCTCCGGGTCGAGGTCCCGCACATCCGCGGGTTCATAGACACCGTGGATGGGCGCGCCCGACTCCGACGTGCCGCTCATGCGTCAAGCCTACGGTGATCGCGCCGCGACGGCGCGTGTGAGCTGCACCACCCGAGGAGAAGGGAACGGGCTGTGTACCCGCCGCAGCCGCCCGCCGGCTGGCACGGCCGGGCCGGGCCGGGCCGGACCGGGTGGCGGGCCGCGCCACGATCGGCCTCGGCTCAGGGCAAGGCTTGGCAAAATCTTCTTCTGCTCGTTAGCTCGCGCCGGATACGCCGGAAAACCGCAGGTGGCAGGCCGTTTCGCGGAGGGAACGTGGCACTGGCCGGGCTGTGGCGAAGGACGGCCGCGGATAGGCTCCAGCCACCACCCGGCCAGTGCGACATTTCCGGCGGAACGAATCGAGGTGCGGTGTGAGGCGTGGCGCCCTGGGCGTGACGGCGCTCGTCGCGCTGGCCGCCGCCGTGCTGCCGGGCCTTGCGGCGAGCACTTCCGCGGAGAGCGCCGTCACGTTCGGCAAGCCGAGGCCGGCACACCAGGCGGCGCACGGCGTCCGCGCTCGCCGGGCAGTGACGGTGGCCCGGCCGATGCGGTCCGCGCCGGAGCTAGGGAGCTACGCGGCGAGCATCGTCGGCGGTCCGTTGATGGCGAGCACCGGCACCGTGGTGAACGAGCCGGCCGATGGGGCGGCGCCGCTCCCGAACGTGCCCGCGGCGGCGTGGGTGATCGCGAACGCCGGCACCGGTCAGGTACTCGCGGCCAAGGACCCGCATGGCGAGTACGGCCCGGCCAGCACGCTCAAGGTGCTCACCGCCGTCACGCTCATCCCCCTGCTCAACCCGAACGCCGAGATCGTGGCGACCCCGCTGGCCACCTCGCAGCAGCCGACCAGCGCCTACCTGATCACCGGCCAGCGCTACAAGGTCGCCGACCTGTTCCGGGCGCTGCTCATGATCTCGGCCAACGACGCGGCGGTGGCCCTGACGCAGGCCACCGGGTCGTTCGCCAAGGGCATGGCCCTCATCAACGCCGAGGCGCGCCACCTCCAGGCCTACGACGTCGAGGCCAAGCTGCCCAACGGGCTGCCCGCGGCGGGCCAGGTTGTCTCGGCCTACGACGAGGCGCTGATCGCCCGGCAGGCCCTCGGCATGCCGGCGTTCATGCGCTACGACGAGACGCTCACGAGCAGTCTGGAGCTCAAGCCGAACGACTGGGAGACCCTGGTCAACCAGAACTACCTGCTGACTCAGTATCCCGGCGGGATCGGCGGCAAGATCGGGTGGACCGTCAGCTCCGAGGCCACCTACATAGGCCTGGCCAGGCGGAACGGGGTCACCCTCATCGTGACGGTGCTGCACTGCACCTCGCTGCAGGAGATCACTTCAGCCGAGCAGCTGCTCAACTGGGGGTTCGCCATGAACGGCAAGGTCAGGCCCGTCGGCACCCTGGTCCCGCCGCTGGCCAGCGAGGCCCGGCACCCGCAGGCCCGTCGTCGCGGGCCTGGCAGCGCCGCGGCCGCCGCGGCGCTGACGACTCCGGAGCCTGGTCCGGGCGGGAGCTACGCGCTGGCGATCGGCGGCCTGGCGGTGGCGGTGCTCGGACTCGGCAGCCTGGTGGTCACCCGCCGGCGTGCCGCGGCAGGCCGGCGCAGCCGGCCAGCGGCCGACGGGGACCGTCCCGATTCGTGACTGCCGCTCTGGTGCCGCCGACGGTGCACCAGAGCCCAGCAGCACCAGCAGGAGTCCGCCGACCGCGCCCTTGCTTCGCCGGACGCGAGCATCCCAGCCCGTCTTGATCACTCCCTGCACAGGCGAGGGGGTTATATGCCTGCCTGGCCTTCGAGCTACCCGGAAATGGACGCCTACGCATCGACAGAAAACGCCCGGACAATGGCCGTCTGGATCGGAGCGATGATCGTGTTCAGCGCCGCCAGCGTCAACCGGATCGGCGGCCCGCTGCGCCGTTAGCGGATCGGCAGGAAGCCAATCCTGTCTCGCACCCTGGCCATCGTCGCACCGGCCAGCCGGCGCGCCCTGGCCGCGCCGTCGGCGAGCATCTGATCCAGATCTGCCTCGTCCGCCAGCAGCTTCTCGGTCCGCTCCCTGATGGGCGCGAACGCCTCGACGACAACCTCGGCCAGGTCCTTCTTGAGCACTCCGTAGCCGCCCCCCGCGTAGCGCCGCTCGAGGCTGGCGATCGGCTCGCCGGCCAGCGCGGAGTAGATGCGCAGCAGGTTGGTAACGCCGGGCTTGGCCGCCTCGTCCGCGCGCACTTCACCGTCGGTGTCGGTGACCGCCCGCATGATCTTGCGGCGGATGGAGCCGGGCTCCTCCAGGACGTCGATGATGCCCTGGGGCGACGAGGACGACTTGCTCATCTTGATCGACGGATCCTGCAGGTCGGTGATCTTGGCGACGTCGGGCAGGATGTAGGGGCCGGGCACGACGAAGGTCTGGCCGTACCTGTGGTTGAAGCGCTGGGCCAGATCCCTGGTTAGCTCGAGATGCTGGCGCTGGTCCTCGCCCACCGGCACCTGGTCGGCGTCGTAGATGAGGATGTCGGCCGCCTGCAGGATCGGGTAGGTGAACAGCCCGACGCTCGCGGACTCGGTGCCGCCCTTGGCCGACTTGTCCTTGAACTGCGTCATCCGGTTCGCCTCGCCGAACCCGGTCTGGCAGGCCAGCACCCACTCCAGCTCGGTGTGGTCGGGCACGTGGCTCTGCACGAAGACGATCGACCGGTCCGGGTCCAGCCCGGCCGCGAATAGCTGGGCGGCGGCGACCCTGGTGCGGCGGCGTAGCTCGGCCGGATTCTGGGGCACGGTGATCGCGTGCAGGTCCACGACGCAGTACACGGTGTCGTGCGTGTCCTGCAGCGCCACCCACTGCCGTAGCGCGCCGAGGTAGTTGCCGATATGGAAGGAGTCGGCCGTCGGCTGGATTCCGGACAGGACGCGAGGTCTGGGCATGCGCGCAGTCTAGTTCGGTCGCGGCCCGGGCCTAGCCAGGCCGGGCCGCCGTGGCCTAGAGCCAGCCGCCGATCTTGCGGATGGCGGTCCGTCGGCCGCGGAATTCCGACTCGCCTAGGTGGCGAAGACCGTTGATTACCCCGATAGCCATCCCGATCACCAGGAAGATTGCGGCGATCCACAGCCAGCGCCCTGCTCCCGTGCCGCTGTAGTGCAGGATCACGGCCGACCAGCCCAGCGCGACGAGGTCAAAGATGATAACCAGGGTCTTGATCCAGCCCGGGGTAAACCACACCGTCGCCATCCCGACGAGGATCCCGATGGCGAACCAGTAGGTGGGGGTGCCCGGTGACGAGGCGGCGCCGGTCGGGTGGCCGAGGGCAAGCACGAGGTGCGTCATAGCGCTCAAGATCGCATACGCCACGTTCGTCAGCAAGAATCGACACTCGTATCGAGAAATGCCATTTCTGGGCTGGTTCCTGGATCCGCCGTGGAGCTGAACGCCTGGCTCCCGCCCCCACGCCCGCCTCAGGGGTGCGATGGCGGGCGGCCATGCGGCGGCAGGGAGGAGGCTGGCGCGGTCGGATCGGGGCGCGGGAGTGAGCCCGGGCTGGCGGGGGGCGCGGGGGTCAGGCGGTGACGATGTCGCCGTGCATGACGGGGACGATGTCGGGCGCGCCGAGCCGGATCGCGTCGGCGTCCTGGTCGGTGTCGGCTTCCTGGGAGGCCCGCTCGGCGGCGACCCGGGCGCGGTAGTTCTCCAGCTCGCGGTCGACCTGCCGGGATTTCCACTTCATCGGGCCGGCCATGAGGTTCGCCGCCTCCTCGGCCGCCGACAGGCCGCGGTCCCAGGTCTCGATGGAGGCGTGCGTGCGGCGTGCCAGCACGTCGTCCAGGTGCCGCGCGCCCTCGTGCGAGGCGGCGTGCACGACCTCGGCGCGCAGGTAGTCGTCGGCGCCGGCGAGCGGCCTGCCGAGCGAGGGGTCGGCGGCGATCAGGTCGAGCACCTCGCCGATCAGCGAGCCGTACCGGCGCAGCAGGTGCTCGATCCGGGCCACGTGCAGGCCGGACGAGCGCGCCAGCGCATACCGCGAGTTCCACAGCGCGACGAAGCCGTCCGCGCCGGCCAGCGGGATGCTGTCGGTGCACGACGGCGCGACCTTGCCGTCCAGCCCGTGCGCCACCGCGTCGACCGCGTCCCTGGCCATGATCCGGTAGGTCGTGTACTTGCCGCCGGCGATCATCACCAGGCCCGGAACCGGGTGCGCCACCGTGTGCTCGCGTGACAGCTTTGACGTGATGTCCGACTCGCCGGCCAGCAGCGGCCGCAGCCCCGCGTAGACGCCCTCCACGTCGTCACTGGTCAGCGGCACGGCAAGGATCTTGTTGACCTGGCCGAGCAGGTAGGAGATGTCGGCGCGGCTGGCCGCCGGGTGCGCCTTGTCGAGAGCCCAGTCGGTGTCGGTGGTGCCGATGATCCAGTGCCGGCCCCACGGGATGACGAACAGCACGCTGACCGGCGTGCGCTGGATGATGCCGGTGGAGGACTGGATCCGGTCCCGCGGCACGACCAGGTGGATGCCCTTGGACGCGCGGACGTTGATGGTGCCCCGGCCGCCGACCATCGCCTGGATCTCATCCGTCCACACCCCGGTCGCGTTGACGACCTGCTGCGCCCTGATCTCCAGCCCGTTCCCCGTCTCCAGGTCGGTCGCCCGCACCCCGGTCACCCGCTCGCCCTCCCGCAAGAACCCGGTGACCTGAGTCCGCGACGCGACGCGCGCCCCGTAGCCGGCCGCGGTGCGGACCAGCGTCGTCACGTACCGCGCGTCATCCACCTGGGCATCCCAGTACACCAGCGCCCCCGTCAGCGCGGACCGCTTCAGGGCCGGCGCCAGCCTGAGCGCGCCGCTCCTGGTCAGCTGCCGGTGGCCGGGCAGCCCCCTGGTGTGCCCCAGCGAGAACCCCAGCGAGTCATACACAGTGAGGCCGGCGCCGACATACGCGCGCTCCCACAGATGATGAGTGAACGGGAACAGGAACGACACCGGCTGAACCAGATGCGGCGCCAGCCGCTGCAGCAGCAGCGACCGCTCGCTCAGCGCCTCCCGCACCAGGCTCACATTCAGCTGCTCCAGGTACCGCAGCCCGCCATGGATCAGCTTGCTCGACCGCGACGACGTCCCCGACGCGAAATCCCTCGCCTCCACCAGACCCACCGACAAGCCCCGCGTCGCCGCATCAAGCGCCACCCCCGCACCCACCACACCCCCGCCGATCACCAGCACCTGCAGCTCACTCGCCGCCAGCGCATCAAGCGACGCCGACCGCTCCGCCGGACCCAGCCGCGTACTCGCGATAGCGGAGTCACCGGCCGTGCCCCGGTTGCCCCTGACGTCGGTGTAGCCAGGCGCCGGGTAGCCAGCGGGCACGTGACCACGGGCCGGGCGAGCGGGGGCCGGGCGACCGAGCGTCGGCACGGTCCGCCTCGGGTTCATGCCGCCGTCTGCGAACGCTGGCCGGCCCGCCTAGGAATTCTCCTCCGTGAGGTCAGTTCCGGCGTCCGACGCGGCCATCCGGTCTTCCCGCCGACGCTCCTCGATCTCGGTGAAGAACGGCCCCGTGGGTGCGGCCCGCCACACGACGAGCGCGCCGATACCGAACGCCAGCGCGACGCCGACCACCGACACCCAGGCCACCACGGCGGCCTGCGTCGTCAGCCCGTAGAAGAAGATCACGCCCATGAACAGGCCGCCGAGCAGCGGGAGGATGCCGAGGGCGAGGAACGTGACGATGCTCCGGCGCAGGTACGCCCGGTAGAACCAGACGCTGCTGACGGCGATCACGAAGTACATGAACAAGCCGAACATGCCGTCCGCGCTGATGATGTCGCCAATCGCGTGGTTCGCTGACGTGCTGGCCAGGTAGGGGATGAGCAGGATTGGCGGGATCGCGGCGAGTATCAGCAGGCCTGCCCACGGCGTGTAGTGGGCCCTGTTGATGAAGCCGAACACCCGCGGAATGATCCGGTCCCTGGCGAACGCGAACAGGATCCTGCTCGGCTCGAGCATCTGGATCTGGCAGGTGCCGATCACGGCGATGAGCACCGCCAGCGGGAGCGCCCGCCCGAAGAAACCAGGGACGAGCAGCGGGCCGGCGTACGCGAGGACGTCGGCGCCGTGCGCCAGCACCTGGGTCTGGCTGGAGACGCCTTCGAAGACCACGATGAGGAACGTGTACCAGACCGTCAGGAACCCTGTCCCGAGGAGCATTGCACGGCCGGGGTTGACGTTCCGCTGCGTCGACTCCTCCCCGAGCACCGCGGTCGCTTCCCAGCCGAGATAGAGGAAACCGCACGGCACCGCCGCCTCGGCTAGGCCCTTGAATCCGCCGACGCCCGCAACCGCGTGCGAGATCGTGAAGTCCGACAGGGAGGGGAGCGTGGCGCCGCCGGCTCCGGACGATTCGTGGATCAGCGCGAGTACGACGAACGAGATCATCGCCGAGTACTCGACGACGATCAGGCCCGTCTGCACGTAGACCGACGGCCTGATGCCGCGGATCGAGAGCCAGACCAGAAGTCCCATGACGGCCGCGGCCACGACCCAGGTGACCGGGCTGGAGAACGTACGCGTCGGGAACAGCACGAACAGCAGGTACGCTCCCGCCAGCGTGATGTTGCCGACGTTGGCGAACGTCGAGACGAAGATGTTGAGGAACCCGGTCCCGGCCCCGACTGTCGGTGAGATCGCCTCGCTCACCCAGACATACGGTGCGCCGGCGTGTGCCCGCCAACGGTTCAGACTCGCGTAACCCATCGCGCACAAGAACATGGCGATGCCAGTCACCAGCACTGCGAGCGGGGAGACGTGCCCAGCGAAGGCGACGAGCAGGGCTAACGTGTAGGCGACGCTGCTGGACGGCGCGACGTTCGCGATCGAGACGACGAAGTCACCCCACAAGCTGACCGCGTTCTGCCTGAGGCCGACAGTTGGTGCGGTCACCGCGCTTGCGGCCAACGGAACCACTCCCTCTCTTATCTGCTGCAGAGGTATCCGCCGCAGCGGTAGCTGCGGGCTGTGCGGTCGTGGGTCACGGCTCCACCGCGGCGCCTGGCCCGACTCGTTCGAGCGTGAAGGAGATCCAGTCAGATACGTGGTACTCAACCGAATGCAGAACGGGCGTCCCGCTGCCGTCAAAGTCCACCTGCTTGATGTACAGCAGCGGGGCACCGCGCCTGACCTCCAGCCGGTCGGCCAGGTACGCGGTGGCGGACTTCGGGCTGAGCTCAGCCACGCCGCGGTAGACCGTCACCTGATGCAGCTTGTGCAGCAGTCCGTAGAGCGAGGCTTCGTCGCCCGACATCGCCTCGGCGTCGGCAACGTCCAGATACCGGCGCGGCACGGCGTCCCTCGACCACACCACTGGCCGGTCATCGGCGAGGCGAATCCGCTCCACGACTGTCACCCGATCGCCCGGCGCCAGCCCAAGGCTCTGCGCCAGCTCCCGATCAGCTTCCTCGGCGCGAACCTCGAGCCCGCGGGTCCCCGGCCGGTATCCGCCGGAGCGAATCATGGCCGTGATGCCGAAGTTGCGGTTGAGGTCCTTGCGGATCGGACGCTTGGCGACGAAGGTGCCACGGCCGTGCCGTCGGATGATCAGGCCGCGGTCTTGCAACTGCCGCAGCGCGTCCCTGAGCGTGGCGCGCGAGACGCCGAGGTTGCTGGCCATCTGTGCTTCAGCGGGTAGCTGCGCTCCGGGCGAGTAGGCCCCGGTGCTGATCGCCGTGGCGATCGCGTCCGCGCAGGACTCGGTGAGCGAGACGCGGCCGCTCTTCACGTCTGATAGCGCGTCCAGGAATGCGGAGCTGCTCACGTGACGGCGCCTTCCGGTGCGTCTGACGGCATTTCAGAGTATGTTGGTCTGACGACTGGAAGTCAAACAATGATCTGCCCTGCCGCCCCGAGGGGGACAGTGAACAGGTTCCAGGACAAGGTGGTGGCGGTCACCGGCAGCGCGCACGGCATCGGCCGTGCGACCGCGTTGCGGTTCGCCGGCGAGGGCGCGCGGGTGGCGGTCATCGATGTGCGCGACGCCGACGGGGAAGGGGTTGCCGCTGAGTGCAGCAGGGCCGGTCAGCCTGGCCGCTACTACCACTGTGACGTAACGGATCCGGCCGGGGTACCGGCCGTGATTCAGCGGGTCGCCGCCGACTTCGGCGGGATTGATGTGCTGCATGCGAACGCCGGGCGCCTGCGCGCCGGAACGGTGCTGGAAACCGACCTCGACGAGTGGTCACGCATCATCGCCGTCAATGTCACCGGGATGTACCTGGTGATCCGGGCAGCCGTGCCGGTCATGTCCACGGGCGGCGCGATCGTCACCACAGGCTCGATCAGCGGACTGTTTGGCGAGCCAGCCCTCACCGCGTACACCGCGTCCAAGGCGGCGGTGGTGAACATGACGAGGTCGCTGGCGATCGACCTGGCGGCGGCCGGCATCAGGGTGAACTGCGTGTGCCCCGGCTGGGTCGACACCGGCTTCAACGATCCGCAGTTCGAGCACGACCAGATGACGACTGAGGACATCACAGCGCTCATCGATCGCACCGTGCCGATGCGCCGCCAAGGCGAGCCGGAGGAGATCGCTGCCGCGGTGGCATTCCTGGCCTCCGCGGATGCCTCGTACATCACCGGCCAGACGCTGGTGGTCGACGGCGGGCTGCTGTGTCATGTATGACCGGGATATGCCTGTGCAGGGACGGGACTGAGCCCGGTGCACGGCTCACACCTCATCGGGATCGACGTCGGGTCGCAGAGTGTCAAAGGTGTGCTGTGCGGTCCGGATGCCAGGCCGCGGGCGACCGCCGCCCATCCGTGCGGCATGACGCACCCGGCTAGTGGCTGGGCCGAGCAAGACCCGGCCGAGTGGCACGCCGGGATCCGTGCGGTAGTCCGGAACCTGCTCGCGTCCTCGGCGATAGCGCCGTCCGACGTGACGCACCTGGGCCTGGCGTGTCAGGTGGACGGCGTCGTGGCGGTGGACCGCAAGCTGCGGCCGCTGCGGCCCGCGATCATCTGGCTGGACAAGCGAGCCGTCAGGCAGGCAGACCGCCTGGTGCGCGCGCTCGGTGCGGACGCCGTTTTTCAGACCACCGGACTCGTGGCCGATGCGTCGCACACCGCGCCCAAGATGATGTGGCTGCGTGACGAGGAGCCTGATGTCTTCCGCGAGTCGGCGCTGCTGCTGCCCCCGGCCGCCTACCTGCTCGGCTGGCTGACCGGACGGCCGCTGCAAGACCACGCGAACGCTTCCTCGAGCCTGGTCTACGACCTGGCCGGGCGACGCTGGTCCGAGCCGCTGCTGGCAGCGGCCGACCTCGACCCGGCGCTGCTCGCGCCGATTGCCGCCGCGCACGAGGTCGCCGGGCCGCTGCTCGCCGAAGCGGCGGCCGAGCTCGGGCTCAGCACGTCCTGCCTGGCTGTCGTGGGCACCGGTGACGATCACGGTGCGGCCCTCGGCGCCGGCGTGGTCGGGCCTGGCCTCATCGCGGACGTGACGGGTACCGCCGAGCCGGTCGGCACGGTAGCGCCGGAGCTGATTCTGGACGCCGAGCGGCTGCTGGAGACCCACGCCCACGCGCTGGACGGGGCGATCTTCGTCGAGAACCCCGGCTTCGTTTCCGGCGGCAGCATCCTGTGGCTGGCGAACCTGCTCGGCACCGGGCAGGCTGAGATCCTGTCGTGGGCGGCGGCCGCCCCGGCCGGGGCCGACGGGGTGACCTTCCTGCCCGCGCTCTCCGGAGCGACGGCACCTCGCTGGAACGACCGCATGCGCGGGACCTTCCACGGCCTGTCTGTGAGCCACGACCGTGGTCATCTCAGCCGTGCGGTCGTCGAGGGCTGCGTCTACGCGCTGCGCGATATCACCACGCGGCTGCGCGCGATGGGCCTGCCCGGATCGGAGATCCGCGTCGTCGGTGGCGGCGCGCGCAGCGCGCTCTGGCTGCAGACCAAGGCGGACGTCTGCGGCCTGCCGGTCCGTCCGGTACTCGGGCCCGAGCCCACCGCGCTGGGCGGCGCCATGCTGGCTGCCGTGGCAGCGGGCTGGTATCCCGATGCTGGCGCGGCTGCCCGGGAGATGGCGGTGCTCGGGGAAGACCGGTACGAGCCGGAACCGGACAGATCCGCGTGCTATGACGAGGGATACCACCGCTACCGTCGGCTGTTCGACGCGGTCGAAGCGATCACCTGATGGCTGCCGTCCCGAGCGCAGCGTTCGATCTCCAGCGCTTCGCGAGCTCTGGCCGCCCGGTCGGCCTGCGAGCGGTAGAGATCGGGGCCGACGCGCTGCTGCGACTGCCCGACATGGTAAGCGCCGTCAGCTCCGCTGACCCGGTCGGCCGCGTCGCCGTGCTGACCGACGGGGTGCCGAAGAAGCGCCTCGGCGCGGAAGCCACCGCGCTCGTTACCTCGCTGCTGTCCGGGACCGGCGACGTCCGCGGCGTCACGGTGCTGTCGGGCCCCGGCGGCGTGCACGCGGACGAGCGCACGGTGGCGGCCGCAGCCGCCGCCGCGGCGGGCGCATCCAGCCTCGTCACGGTGGGATCGGGAACCGTCGCCGACATCGGCAAGGCGGTCTCGGCCCGGCTGGGGACTGCCGCGCACGTGATCGTGCAGACCGCGCTGAGCGTCAACGGCTACGCAGACGATCAGTCGGTGCTGCTCGTCGACGGGGTCAAGCGGACGACCCCGACGCGCTGGCCGGACGGGCTCATCGCGGACACTCAGCTGCTGGCCGGCGCTCCGCTGCCGCTTAACCTGGCCGGCGTCGGAGATCTCCTCGCGATGTTCACCGCGCCGGCGGACTGGCGGATCGCCCACCTCCTTGACATGGACGATCGGTACGCCGGGGACGTCGTTGCCATGGTGCGGGACCACGGGCCGGCGTTGCTGCGGGCCGCGCCCTTGCTGCGGGACCGCGATCCCGGCGCGATCGAGCTCACCGCGAAGGTCCTCACGCTCAGCGGCGTCGGTATGGGACTGGCCGGAACCACCGCGCCGGCGTCCGGAGCCGAGCACACGGTCAGCCATCTGCTTGAGATGGCCGCCGCCCGCGAGGACCGGCCGAGTGCCTACCACGGTGCCCAGGTCGGCGTGGCCGCGGTCCTGGCCGCGCTGGTGTGGCGGCACGTCCGGCAGCGGGTACGGGGCGGCGCGCGGGTCCTCCGCTGCCCGTCAGATGACCAGATGCGGCCCGCGGTGCTGGCGGCGTTCAGCTCCCTCGATCCGTCCGGCGCGATGGCCGGCGAGTGCTGGCGCGACTACCAGCGCAAGCTGGCCAGGTGGCGGGAGCGGCATGGCCAGGTCGACCAGCTCGATCCCGCGCAGCTGGATGACGCAGCCCGGCTGCTCGAGCAACCGGATGTGCTGCGCGCCGCACTCCGCCGGAGCGGAGCGCCGGCCCGGCCGGGTGAGCTGGATCCGCCCGTTGACGCGGGGATGACGAGGTGGGCACTGGCGAACTGTCATCTGATGCGCGATCGCTTCACGATCGTCGATCTGGCCGTCCTGCTCGGGGTATGGCAGCCGGCCGACGTTGCTGCCGTCCTGGCGGCGGCGGGGATCGCAGGGGGCGGGCCGTGACGGCGGAGCGGCGCGGGCCGCCGCCGGAGATGTATGACGGCTACGCCTTCGATCTCGATGGCACGGTCTTTCTTGGCGACGCGCCGCTGCCCGGCGCGATCGACACGATCAGGCGGATCCGCGAGGCCGGTCGCGCGATCGTGTTCGTCACCAACAACCCGCTGCACACCGCCGACGACTACGCAGCAAAGCTGCGCGGATTTGGCGCTCCCGCGACGGCGGCCGATGTCGTGACCGCAACCGACGCGCTGGTGTCGTACCTCAGGTCGGCCAGCCCGCAGGCCCGGTTGCTGGTGCTCGGCGAGACCCTGCTGCTGGAGACCCTGGCCGCTGCCGGATTCGCGCTCACGCTGGAGCCGACTGCTGCCGACGTGGTCGTCGTGTCGTTCGACCGGACCTTCGACTACGCCAAGCTGCTTGCCGCCTACCGGGCGGTCCGGCTGTGCGGCGCCCGGCTGGTAGCGACCAATCCCGACCCTTACTGTCCCACTCCGGACGGCGGCTTGCCCGACTGCGCCGCCATGCTGGCGGCCGTGGAGGCGTGCACCGGCGCGGTCGCCGAGGCAGTCGTCGGGAAGCCCAGCGCGCACATGGCCGCCGCGATCCTCGACCGCTTGCGGGCGGCGCCAGCCCGCGCGGCCATGGTCGGGGACCGGCTCGGCACGGACATCGTGATGGCCAGGAGCGCCGGAATGGCCGGCATTCTGGTGCTGACCGGCGCCACCAGCCCGGCCGACCTCGCCACCGCCCGGGCCGGTGCACTGCCCGACTACGTGATTCAGACGCTGCCCGAGCTGCTGCCCGGCCGGCAAGTCCGACACCAGACCGCTACCACCGGGGAAGCGAGGAATCTGGAACGTGCCTGAATTCGTCTTCATGCTTACTCACTACGACGCCACGGTCGCCGACGCGCGGCAGGTCTACGAGCAGGTACGTGGTACCGGGCTACGGTACGTGGGCTTCAAGGACATCGGGGCGCCTGTCGACGAGCTCGCCTCGATCACCAGGGCCGCGCACGATGACGGTCTCGAAGTCATGCTTGAGGTGGTCTCGACCAGCGAGGACGACGAGATCAGAAGCATCTCCGCGGCAGGCACCATCGGCGTGGACTGGGTGCTGGGCGGCACTCATCCGGACCGGGGCCGGGAGATCCTGGCCGGAACCGGCACCCGCTACTGCCCGTTCCCCGGCACCGTGGTGAATCACCCCAGCATCCTGACGGGCGAGATCCACGAGATTGCCGAGCATGCGCGCAGGCTCACCGAGACGCCGGGCATTGACGGACTCGATCTGCTCGCCTACCGGCACGTCTCGGCAGACCCGGTCGCGCTCGTCCGGGCCGTGGTGGCGGCGGCGTCGGGGCCCGTGATCGTGGCGGGCTCGATAGCCTCGCTCGAGCAGATCCGGGATATCGCGGCAGCCGGGGCGTGGGCATTCACGATCGGCGGCGCCATCTTCGAAGCGCTGCTCCCCGGCGGCCCGGACATCGCCGGCCAGATCAAAGCCGTGCTGTCGGCGGCCAGTACCGCCCCGTGACAACCCGTTGCGCGCCCTCAGGGTCGCGACCGCGCCAGCCACGCCCCTGGTGGGACATGGTCCGCATCCGCGCGCCCCTTGACGCGGGCCAGCCCGGGCTGGCGGGGGGCGCGGGGGTCAGGCGGTGACGATGTCGCCGTGCATGACGGGGACGATGTCGGGCGCGCCGAGCCGGATCGCGTCGGCGTCCTGGTCGGTGTCGGCTTCCTGGGAGGCCCGCTCGGCGGCGACCCGGGCGCGGTAGTTCTCCAGCTCGC